>JAGLRN010000099.1 GCA_023136265.1 Thermoplasmata archaeon | reverse complement strand
TTGAGCTTCCAGTACTGCCCCTCGTCTTCCTTTGTCGGCGTTGGTTTGAGGGTGATTATGAGCGCGTCGTGTATCCTCGAGGCTGGATCGTGGACTGTGACTTCAAGGACGTTGGCTATGTTGTTGCACCGCGTGAACGTGTTCGTCTCTCTCGGTTGCCAGAGCGTGTCTGGATAGCTTCGAACTGGGAAGAGGGGAAGGTTCTCCCAGTCGCGAAGCTCCAGGATCATCACTGGGTCCTGCGACTCGCGGAGGATTTTGCCATCGCTGTCCGTATCGATGTCTGTGAAGTTCGACCATGCCGTGACCTTCACCAGGTCCGCCGAGTTCCACAGACCGGCGTCAATTGGCGTATGATCTAGGGTGTAGCTGTCGTCCGGGCCGAGGTCGGGCAGTATCTTGGTCAATCCCGTTTCATTGATCCAGTATGTCAGCCTTCCGTCTGTGGCGTACCAGGTGTCCCTCTTCGTCACTCCATCGGTGTAGTATGTGGCGGTTTTCTTGAACACCTCATCACTGGCCTGGACGGAAACGGAGGACGTCAAATCCGTGTTCTCCACGGTGAAGTCTATCGAATCGCTCTCGCCGGGGAACATCAGCTTTGCAAATGCCTCGGGTTTCGCATCTCCGTAGTATCCTGGCACCCAGTAAGTCGGATTGACAGCTATCCCTCCAACATTTGCGGCCAAATCCACCGCCCTGCTCGCATTGACGAATCCCGCTCCTTGCGACAGAACATCATGGTTGATGTTGTCAGCTGATGACTTCAGTATCGCCTTCGCTTCCTGGATCGTCGGGAATCTCTGGTGAGTCGACTCGAACGCCTCGTAGATGAGCGCAACGACACCTCCTGTGATTGCCGCTGACACATGAGAACCCTCGAATAGCCCAGACACAAGAGCGGTTGCGTTGCTCCCGTCATCCTGTCTCCACAGCGGGTCATCAACATTTGCGACTCCGATCGCGACTACGTCCGGTTTTGGAATCCCCGTGGGTGTCGGACCTCTTGAGGAATACGGCATCACGTCTCCCCATTTCGGATCAGACCCTTCATATCCGCCGTACAATGAGGAATCTCTTGTATAGTCAGTCGCGACGCCGGCCGATATCACCGCGGTCGCCGAGGACGGGGAGTTGAGCGTCCCATACCCGAATCCATCGTTTCCTGCGGCCGTGACGAACACGGTACTCGATCCTGATCGCTTGACGGATGCCCAGTCGGCGAACCGGCTGAACACATCCCATCCACCATTGAGTATGCGTGGGTAGTTGAAACCATTGATCACTATGTCAGCCTCATCCCCTGAGTCTGGAACACCGTCGTACCCCTCCACCGCGAAGGACCAGGCTTCGAAGATGTTGTCAAAGGCGTTGGGGATCATGATGATCGTCGCGTTCGGGGCGATTCCGAGGACCCTTCCTATGTCTGGGTCGGCCAGGTTTGTGTCCAGCCTCCCCTGACCAACGATCGCTGATGCCATTCGTGTTCCATGGTACTTCTGAAGCCTGAGCTCTCCCGCAAAAGCAACCAGTTCACCGTTCTTCGGAACGATGCAGTCCTCGATCAGATTCCTCTCGCAGTAGACATCCGAGTAGGGGATGTGCGTCTCCCCGTCCGAGATGAAGTACAGCATTCCCGCTGACAGGTCAGGGACTCCGTCAGGTGTGCTGATGTTCTGAACGTCAGTTCTGAACGCGGCTGTTGCGTTGTAGTTATCCAGGTAGCCAACCTCATTCCCACGATAGAGAACCACGTCAGTGTCGTCGAAAACCTTGTCGTTGTTGAGATCCACGTACACTCTCTCATAGACCTCTCTGGTTCGGTTGTCCGCGACGAGTACCCCTATCGTCCCGAACGTCTTCACCAGATTCTCGCCGGGATGGTTCCCGAAGTGATAGACAGACCTCGTGGCATTCTGCGGTGAGATGTTCACCGTGTATATCTGGATCCTCCGGTACGCGAAGTTTGAGAGCGATCTGAAGCTACTGTCCCAAGTGACATCTCCCTCTATGTTGAAGTCCGATGGGGCAGAGTCGTGAGGATGGGATCCGTTCTTACCCACACTGAAAAGCTCAATGGCGAATCCAAGCGGGTCGCCCAGCGCGCTTCTTGGCACTGCCATCTCGAAGAACCCGCTGACCACGTCCTCGCCCGCCTTCAGGCTCTTGTACTTCTGGGACCCGCCGATGTCGATTAGTCTGGAGCCATTCCAGCGCGAACCTTCCCATTCGTAAAGCGTGGCATTCATGAATGTGTCGTTCTCGCTCAATGGGTATCCATCTTCATCATAGTCCCAGAGAACGCTCGTGTAGTTGGCGTAGATGGCGAAGTCAGGGAGCTTGTGTTTGAAAATCCTGTCCAGTTGCTGAGAACCAATGTCCCACAGTTTCAATTGCGTGTCCTCGGCGATCGTCGCCAATTCGTCTCCTGCGGGCGAGAGGGAAACGCCGTTTATCTGGGCCTGGCTTGCCTGCTGGGAGAAAATCTCCACGAAGGTGGAACCAGACTCTTGCCAGACTTTCGCTGTTTCCAAGAGGTCGCCAGCGGCAATCTTGTCACCAGTCCACTCCAGATTCCTTACGTCACCGAAGAGCCCTGTGAGATTCAGAACGGGGTTTGGCCCCCAAACATCCCACACCTTCACGTTGTAGGTTATCTCTGCGGCGGATGATGCTAGCCTTGTTCCGTCCGGTGACCAGCAGATGCTCTGGATTTTCTGGAGATGTCCTTCTTGATTCGTCGGACGTCTTTTGAGGGTGGCGAGTTTAATCCCCCCGGCGGGGTCATTCAGGTTCGTGGCGTTCACATTGTAGATGTAGATCTGCCTGTCTCCCGAACCTATGGCAATGACATCGTTGTAGGCAAATGATGGATTGAAGGCTACCGAGTTCGGAGTGAACCCATTTACCGGCTTCAGATAACCTACTACGCTTCCATCGTTGACATCGAGAATGTAGACCCTGTTCGATAAGCCGCCGCCCACCGCTATCCAGGTCCCATTCTCGTTGAAACTCAGGAGGGCTCTTCCATCCGGGACAGTTCCATCAGGGATAGGTATCTCTCTGATCTGGCTCCCGGTTGTTGGATCCCAAATCCGCACGTAGCTTATCTCGGCCGTTGCCAGCAGACTCCCGTCCGGTGACCAAGCCACCGAGTGCGGTGCGGATAGATGTCCAAAGAGATCGAAGAGCAGGCCCCCATCCTTGCTCCAGATCTTCACCATTCGGTCCTTTGATGCAGTCGCGATGAGGCTTCCGTTCGGATTGAATTGCACATCTGTGATCGAGTCAGAGTGGGAAGCATTCGTGTCGACGAGATTCCCTATGGGGTCGAACTCCGCACCGGACGTGGCATTGTCGATATCAATGTAGATGCCGTACGTTTTGTTCAGGGTGCCCATGCTCGTATGGAATCCGAAGTACCAGAAGTCCTGGTCGCGTGTCACGAAGAGGTCTATCAGGTCGAAGTCAGTCGTCTTGGCCCCCACAGGAGGCTGGTACTTCACCTCACCCGATTCGTCACTTCCCCATTGTTCACGCTCGGCAAAGTCGTTCTTGCCATCGATCCTTATTCTGTGACTGACCGGAAAGTTGTCAGTACCGTTCTGAGTGGCGTTCACGAACCATGTCTCGTCAGGATACTTGTTCTTGATGTATGTCGAAACGGACATCGGGTCAAAGACAATAGGCCACCCATAGTAAGGGGAGTAGTAGCCGTAGGAAGCAGTCACTGTCTCTCCCTCGCTCAGGGGCGGTGTGAAGGAGACATATCCAGTCGTGTAGTTGATGCTGTAGCTCGCTTCTGGCATGGACGTCCCATTGATGTAAAGAGTCTCTGTGTCCAGAATGACCTTCTTGTGAACGAGTGTCGCGTTGTCCTGTCCAGGGGCGGCGGACTGCACGACGATTTCACCCGTCGTGGAGTATGTATTGGTATCTCGTGCTTGAGTGCCAATGAGATCGAGATTCGCGAAGTCGACACCGGTGTCCGGAATGGCGATTTTGACATTCTTGCCCGAGAAGCCTTTGTCCCGGGCGGAATCGATTCCATGTCTTTTGTCAATCACATCCAGTGACGGGGTCGGACCATCTCCTCCGCTACCCATCGGAAGGTTGGGTTCGGAGTACTCTGAGACGCCAACAACGCCATCCAAGTTCCATATCTCTGGGACAAGGGAGGCTGGAACCTCAAGGATCCTGACCGTCATCTCATACGATTCCTGCGCCAAGCCGGCCCCTTCCGTGGCGATCTTGTTTCTCGCCAGGAAGTTGTGCAGTATGTCTGGTCTGAAAGTCATCACCGCTATCTTCTCCATTCCCGCGTATCCAGGTTCTGTGGCGGTCTTCTCTCTCAGGGTCCCCTGACCGTGGTCTGCACCGAAGGTCTCATATGTTTCCTGATGCCCGGTCATCGCGATTTGCGCGTTGCTGTCTCCAAGCGATCCAAGCCCTACCTGGGCTGCAGATGCCAACATGAGTAGGGCAAGAAAGACAGCTCTGGCGAAAAGCCAAACTCGAGATGATTCTGCCATGTCCTCCTCCTCGTAGAAGTTCTGTTGAAGTTATGTTGCCTGAACTATAAGTATTTTGTCGGAATGCCTTCCGTACTGGTTATCTGTCAACTGCCCAGACTGCTGAAGGAACATTTAAATACAAACTGGAATATAGCAACACCTACCGAAATTGTGGGCAGAAAATGATTGTCATTCGGAATGGAGGAGTAGCATGAAAGCAGGAAATAATCGCAGAGTGCTAGTCGGACTTATGGTCGGACTCGTGGTGATAGGAATGGTTCTCCCGACAAGCGCCACTAGCATTCCTACGGAAGAAGAACACCAATCTCTTGTGGAACCTTCGTTTCTTTGGTTCTATCACTCTGGATTGGAGATCGACACGAGCGATTCTCGTGCCGTGATGGAAACGTATGCCAACGCAGAAACGGGAGATTACTATGTCATCCAGTATTCTGGCTATCTGACGACCGACAGGGTAGAGAGACTCGAGAACCTGGGTGTCAGTTTGTACGAATACGTCCCGTACAATGGGTACGTTGTGAGAATGGATGAGCCAACCGTCTCAAAGGTGAGAAGCCTCGACTATGTCAGGTTTCTGATTCCATACTACCCGGCCTTCAAGGTCTCTCCGGACCTGTTCGAACATGAGGTCGTGAAGGTGAGGGTGTATCTGTACCCAGATGCAGATTTCGACCGGAACTTGAAGGAACTCGAAAGCCTCGGGGCGGTCTATGGCACATCCAGCCGTCACAGGACTGTGGATGTGATGGTCGCTGGATTCCGAATGGAGGAACTCGTTGCCATCCCTGACGTCGAATACGTGCTCGAGGATCTTCCGATTGTTGTGTACAACAACCGAGCGGCCACGCTGGAAGGGAACTACGACGCCCAGCTCAGCTCGATTAGCGGGCTGTACGAACCAATGTTAGGAGCCCCGATACCGCTGACCGGCGAAGGGGAGGTTATTGGAATCGCAGACACTGGATTCGACACGGGTTCTGCAATCAGCGGTCACTACGACTTCTTCAAGGGTCCTGGTGCTGGGTGCAACAGAGATAGGGTACGGTCTGTGAGGGCATGGGTCCCGCATTTCGACGACCCTAACGGTCATGGAACCCACGTGGCTGGCGACGCCCTTGGCAACGGGTACATCAAGGAGTTTGTAGATGGAGTCTTCGATCCTTGCGATGCCGACTACACGCATGGATACGCGGGCGTGGCACCTGAAGCAGAGCTCTCCTTCGACACATGTGGGGCCGGAACCGGCCTGCTTGTTCCTATGCCGGACGTGTGGGAGGCCCAGTATGCAGATGGCGCAAGACAGCACTCCAACAGCTTCGGACCAACGTCCGTGCAGAACACCTATGGGCTGACCGCAATGGCCGTCGACGGCTTCATGTGGGACAATCCAGACACACTCGTCGTATTTGCCGCTGGGAATGCCGGACCCGCGTGGAACACTGCCAGCGGCGGGGGAAACTCGCATAACGGGCTAAGTGTCGGAGCCGGAGAAAACGACCGCCCCTCCGAGGGCGCGGGGTCAGATGATCCCTCACAGCTTTCCTCGTACAGTAGCCGAGGACCCGTGGAAAGTCGGCTCAAGCCCGACATCGTTGGCACATCTGAACTCGCCGGGCCGAAGTCCAGCCGGGCGGACAAGAACGAGTATGCCGACATCACCGATTACACACTCTACAATCCGACCACTGCGGATTACTGGTATATGGGCGGCACATCGGCATCGACGCCGCGAATCGCAGGACATTCCGCGCTGACAAGGGAGTTCTACAAGGAGTACTACGGTCTGACCACCAGCGAAATAACATCTCCGCTTGTAAAGGCGACACTCATCAATGGTGCATATGACATGGGATACGGCTATCCCAGTTACGACCAGGGATGGGGAAAGGTGAACATCAAGAACTCCTTGTTCCCGACCGCACCTAGAACCAACCAGTGGAGTACCGGCAGCCTCGGTACAGGAGAAGTCTGGGATGCCTTCACAGACGGCGGCATGAACCTCAACATCCGCTCGTCGCGAGTCCCGTTGAAGATAACGATAGCTCACATGGCCCCGATGCAGCCATTCCTTAAGGATGATCTCGACCTGGAAGCCATCTCACCCAGTGGAACGGTCTACAAGGGGAACTTCTTTGCGACCGAGAACACCAACAAACCTGAATATGATGACTGGTCGTATCCTGATCCGGGCAACTTCGACTGGGACCCCGACTACTACTTCACATTCGACATGGACACTGATGATGACTACAACACAGTGGAGAACATCTTTGTTGAGGAGCCCGAGGTAGGGATTTGGACAGTGAGAATCGTGGGTGACAACGCCGGTGACAATCCTCCGTTCGGGATCATTTTCTCTGCAGATGTGGGACCAATCAGGGATTACCACGTTGCTCTGACGACGGTGAACCCGCTCAGATACACGGTCCATCCTGGCGGGTCAGCCGCTTT
The DNA here is from genome assembly GCA_023136265.1 of Thermoplasmata archaeon. Classification (GTDB taxonomy): domain Archaea; phylum Thermoplasmatota; class Thermoplasmata; order RBG-16-68-12; family JAGMCJ01; genus JAGMCJ01. The sequence goes on along the minus strand of JAGLRN010000099.1, from coordinate 8,920 downwards.
CGTCTTCAACGTCCTGAACTTCGGATCGTTTCAGGACACGATAGCAATGGGTGAGACGGCAATCGACCCACCCACTCCACTGATAACGGTTGCATACAAGAGCAACACCGGCGCCACTGTCACCAGTCTTACGCTCGAATCCAACGAGGACAGGGACCTGACGGCCATAATCTCCACGGATCCAACGCTTACCACCGGCGCATACACCTTCTGCATAAGGGGAACATCCCAGAACGACATCACCGATCCGATAGCGTCAGATAGGCTGTGCCTCCTTGTGGATGTCATTCAGCAGAGACTCCCTAGGGTGATACAGGTCACCAATGAGACTTACAGCCAGACGGAGCCACACATCGTCGCCTTCAACGACGGCTCCACGGATCACGTCTTCATCGCGTACAAGGCGGAAGCATCGGAAGGGGGTCGCGTGGAGGTCAAGCACTCAACAGACGGGGGTCTCACGTTCGGAGCTCCGAACAGGATAACCTGGATACCAGATGGCCCGACCGATATCCGCATGACCTACTTCAATGGCAGCTCCACGAACTGGTCGTATCGTGTGTTCATAACGTGGCACGGCAACGACCCGGCCATCGAGGAGGTCGGCGACTGGGTGTACGTGGCATACTCAGATGCGCCCTACAACACCTGGACCCTGCGTTGGATCGACACGAACTCCGGACCGCGCTGGCACAATGTAAAGAGGATGACGTTCCTGCTGCCCCTACCGAGTCCGCCTTCGGGGCCTTCGGATCAGCTCCTCCTGATCAATGAGGTCCTCGAGTACTCCTTCAGCGGGCAGCCGAATCCTTCTCAGGTTTCCGTGCTTGCGTTCTTCTCGTACGATGGAGGCGACACATGGACGAACAAGACACCTGACGCGGTGATATCACCACGGGATGGCAACTATCACTTCTTCCCGAACGGATTTGTGGACCAGAACGGGTCGGCTTGGATTCTCTACTACTGGAGACTCGCCGGTTCCGGTCAGAACGACAGAGACCTGTGCTTCCAGTACTTCGACGGGGCCAACTTCTATCCGGACCTCGGAGTGAAGCAGGACATCAAGGATTCGCCTGGTAGCCTGATGTTCCCTGCGGGAGTGAGCACAGGTGAAGGGCCCAGTGGAAACAGAGTCTATGATGTCTTCACTCAGAGCGTGGATTCAGATGCGGACAAGCAGATGTTTGTGGTCTATTCGGACGATATGGGTGCCACATGGGAACCGTGGGACCATATTCCCCCCTGGACACCGCTCAAGACACAGCTCAACGTGCCATACGGCGGCATTGTGAGTCAGACATACTACGTAACGAGACCGGTCCTGGACATCGATGACGCCTCGAACGCACTTGCCGTGACGTTCACTGAGGAGGATACCATCCCGACCCTCGGAGCGCCGAACATCCACGTGATTTGCTCACAGGATGCTTATGCCTCCGGAGTGACGTCAGAGCTGACGGCCGATGCCTACGGAAAGGGCCAGCCCATAACCGATACGATTGACACGACGATTTTCACGACATACCACGCAAGAAGTCAGAAGGGTGACACGGACATCTATCTCAGGATACATAGTTGCGATTGGTGGAACGATACTGACAACCTGGGTCCAGTGACTACTGTGGTTGCATCCAATCCGAACCCGTTCAACCTAACCGCGTACAGCCAGTTCCTGCTGACGGGGAACGTTGATGACGTGAGCACGGGTTACAACGACATTGCCGCGGCGGAGTACTTCCTTCAGGACTCAAGACCCACGCCCGCGCAGGACGGTACTGGAACCTCCATGAGCGCAACGGACACGGCCTTCGACACCCCGATAGAGGGCGTCTCGGCCGTCGTCGACGTCCCTGGCACTTGGCTCCTCGGGCAGTGCAAGAAAGCGTGGGTACACGGCCAGGACGCCTTGGGCTATTGGGGAGATCACGAATATGTGGAGATCTGCCTGACGGCTGTGGGCGCCCAGAAGCCGGCGATGCCGGTAATGACCGACGCCGTACTCTCATCACCTACTCTCGCCGACGTGACGCTACACTGGGACGCTTCGCCCGACGATGGAGCAGGAGAAATGGACATCATACACTACGCGATCCAGAGAGCGGTGGACTATCTCGGACCTTATCAGAACGTGGACAACCTCACAGCGACGCAAAGCCCCTCATACACTTGGACCGACATCGGAACGGGCCATGGGGACCCCCTGAACTACTTCTACTGCGTCAGGGCGTTTGACGGCGTTCTCGAGTCGGAATGTCCGGACATCGGGGCCAAGTTCACGATGCCGCTCACGGCGGGGATACACTTGATATCCATTCCTGTCAAAGCGTCGGACCCCAGCGTAGAGAGCATCTTCCAGACAATCAGCGTCACCAGGGTGTGGACGTATGTTGCATCTGACACTGCCGATCCGTGGAAGACCTGGAGTTCTGTGAAGAAATACACGGACCTCCCAGCGATTGATGTCACGATGGGTCTTTGGGTCGACGTCTCAGTCAGTGGAGACTTGACTGTGGCGGGCCTGATACAGAGATCTGTCTCAGTGACCATGGTAAAGGGCTGGAACCTCATCGGTGTGCCAACATTCCTTGGATTCATCGTCAGTGACACTGATGCATTCGAGGCGGAAGGGTTTGACGCAGCCGCGCCGCCCTACTATCTCAGGAAGATCAATCTGTCCGATTCGTTGGTCGCTGGGGATGCCTACTGGGTCCACCAGAGTTCAGCCACAACGTGGGGGCCAATAGACAACTCGATTCCATAGGCTTAAAGCCGAGACACCGATTCAGAATCGTGAAGCAGATAGTGCTTGTCGATTCGAAAGGAAGGAAGAGAATTGTCTCTCTCACTGGCGGTACCGTGAGGGTTGGTCAGCTCGGGGTTCTCGACACATCCAGAATCGATGAGAGCAGTCTGGGGAATGTAATCAACGTCGGTGATGCTGAGTTCCTCGTCCTGGAGCCAAGCCTCCTCGACAGGATCGAATCGATCAGGCGCAAGGCGCAGATAGTGTTGCCGAAGGATGCTGCGGCAATAGTAGTGAACTGTGACATACGATCAGGGTGCACCGTCGTCGAGGGAGGCAGTGGTTCGGGCGCACTGACGATAGTTCTGGCCAACTTCGTCCGCCCCCACGGTAAGGTCATATCGTACGAGGCTCGAGAGGATTTCCGGAGGATTGCGGAGGAGAATGTGAAGAGGGCGGGAATGCTCGACGCTTGCTCCTTGATGGCGGGAGACGTCATCAATGATGTGGAGGAACGGAACGTCGATGCGTTTGTCCTGGATGTGCCGAATCCTTGGGAGGCCATTGAATCGGCGTTTCGGGCACTCAGACCCGGGGGACACCTGGCCTCCTACGTTCCGACGATGAACCAGGTGGAGAAGACAGTCCGAGAGCTGAGAGATCGATCCTTCATCGAGATCAGGACAATCGAGATCCTCGAAAGGGAGATGGTTGTCGGAGAGATGGGAACGAGGCCCAGCTTCAAGATGCTGGGTCATACGGGCTATCTGACGTTCGCGAGGAAAGTCGAGACACCTTTCCGATACCGTCGGACGCAGCCGTGAGCAACTCCGTCGCGTGGAGATGATGAACGTGATCATAGACTCGTATGAGTTCGGCAGGATAGTCATCCGTGGGAAGGAGTTCAGAAGCGACGTCATAGTGGACGAAGAAGGCGTCGAGGCCGACTGGTGGAGGAAGGAGGGACACGCACTCCAGGTGGACGACCTTGACGCAATCCTCAGGAAACACCCCAGGACACTGATCGTGGGTACCGGGCAATCGGGGACCCTGAAAGTGAAGCCGGAAGTCATCAGGGTGCTCGAATCGTCCGGAATCGAGCTCATAGTCAAGAGAACCCGAGAGGCGTGTGAGGAATTCAACAGGCGAGCGGGATCGAAAGGGGTGGTCGCCGCGCTTCATCTGACTTGTTGAGAGATGCGTCCACGTTCCCGCAGGTCGGTGCATATTGTTCACGGAAATTAGGGCTATCATTCACACAAAGGTTTAATAGTGGGAACAATATCAGGGTCCCTTGAGTCGCTACCCATGAGCAAGCACTTGACATCCGAGGACATACAGAAGACGGTTCTCGAATCACAGGATGACCTGGCGCGAATGTTGCGAGCGGTAGCTCACGAGAAGCGACTGCAGCTTCTGGCCCTCGTCGTTGAAGGGAAGCAGGAGTTCGCGGGTCTGCTGAAGGCAACCGGACTTAGCAAGACGGCACTGGCGAACCATCTTGGCCAGCTGATCGACAGCGGACTCATCGAGCGGCTTGAAAGAGGCAGCTACAAGCTCACTGCCGACGGAAGAGGTCTCTTGGAGTCCCTCGTGGGGACATACAAGGAATCTCAGGTGCGAGAGAGGGCGGTCAGAAAGCGTCTCTTGGAGAGCTACTCAAGAGGATATGATGTAGGAGGTGGTGTGAAAATGGATTCATATGGGATAGACAAGAAGGCCGAGTACGAGCCCGCGTGGATTTCCTATGTAGCGGCGATTTCAGGAGTCCTGAAGTCTCTGGACGTCGAGTGTGACGCCACTGACGTCGCGGGGTATTCCGGATACGCCTTCATAGTGAACGTGAGCAAAGGCATGACGTGTCCCTCTGGACCTACAGCGCTTCATGTGTGGGACGAAATCCACGAGGGCACGCAGGTCTTCGGGTGGAGCGTGAACTCGATCAGTGAGGACGTCTCATACCCGCGACAGGAGACCGTGACAGCTGAGGACTTGGAGCGGGTACGCAAGCACTTCGAGCTGGTGAAGAACGGACTAGTTCGGACAAAGCGCCCTGTAGTGATCTGGGGCATCCCTGTGCCTGAGTACGGAATCGTGAACGGGTACTCCGGGGATTCCTATGAAGTGAGCACATTCCGGCGCCTTAGCGACGAACCTGACGCGCCAATCAGATATGATGCCCTGCAGGCACCAGGCTGCTTGGAGGCGATCTTCTTCGAGCAGGAGAAGCCCGTGTCTGATGTCGTTCAGAGGGACCTTGAAGCAGTTGAGCGGGCAGCCCAGATGGCTGAGGGAGCGCAAGCACTCAAGGGATACACCTCAGGTCCAGATGCCTATGAGGAATGGGCTGCCGTGCTCGAGGGGTCACCGGACCAAGTCAACTACCACGGGAACAGCTATGTGGGAGCCTGCGTGTGTGAAGGCAAGGCCTTTGCGGTCGAGTTCCTTCGACGAATGGCCGTCAGGCATAAGGAGAGGCCACAGGGAGAGCCGTTGGGAATCGCGGCGAAGGAGTACGAGCAGGCTCAGCAGCTGATGGAGGAATTCGTTGCCGTGTTCCCCTTCGCGATGGGAGGAGAACTCCCCGGCGAGAAGCTCGCCAAAGGGGCGGCCATCCTGCGGAAGGTCAGACCTCATGAGACCGAGGCCTTGGGTTCCCTGAGGAAGGCGGTCGAAGTCTGGGAATGATCCAGGACGATGACGTGCGCACACGCGTGAGATCGAATATCGGTGGGGCGTATCCTGCTGTTCCCACGGGCATTTCCTCGATTCTCCCCATTTAGAAGTAGCTTGCTTGTCGTCACAAGCTTGATTGTCCCGCAGTCCTTCCTGTTCTGGAGGGATATCGTGCCTGATGCGGGTGCTCAAGAGGAAAGAACCGAGGAGAATCATGGGCGAGATTTCACTCCCGAGACGACGACGGTCTGGGACTATCCTTATCAGAGCTACGGGGAGAAGAAGAAGGGCGACAACAGGTTCTCAGGCGTGACTCCAGCCTTCGTCGTACGAAACCTGATCTGGAGACACACCGAGCCCGGCGACTTGGTCGTCGACTGTATGGCGGGAAGTGGGACCACGATCGATGTCGCCAGAGAGGAGAACCGGAGGGTCATCGGGTACGACATCGCCGCGATAAGGAGTGACATCATACAGAACGATGCACGAAGCCTTCCGTTGGAGGACGAATGCGTGGACCTCCACTTCGTGGACTCGCCTTACAGCGACAACATCCACTACTCAAACCACCCCCACTGCATTGGCAAAATATCATGCGAGGATGAACGCTTCTTCGGGGAGCTGGAGAAGGTCGTCAAGGAGATTCACCGTACGCTCAAGACAGGCGGGATTCTGGGCTGGCTCATCGCTGACCAGTACCGCAGGAGGAAGTTCACACCAGTGGGCCTCAAGCTGTTCGAAGCGCTCACACGCCACTTCGAGCCCGTTGACATAGTATCTGTCAGGATTCACAATCAGCGCACGAACAACGAGCTCTGGCAGAGGCGGGCGTTGAAGTACAACTTCTATCTCAGGGGCTTCAAGTACCTCTTCATCATGCGGAAGGTGGAATAGTGGACGCGCTCAGCCGCGGCGGGTACAAGGCCAGGGAGCTCTATCTGATGCTCAGGGATAGGATAGAGGTCTGCGAGAGGTCCAACGGCGACAGGTTCGAAGAGAGAGTGATGAAATACTGGATCTCGGTGAGGAGCATCAAGAAGGGGAAGGTCTTCGTCGAGATCAGGCTGCAGAAGAATGACATCGACATCTTCATCCTACCATCCTTCGATCAGTTGAAAGATCCGGAAGGACTCGCAAGACCCGTCCCGCTCAACCAGGGCTGGGGATGGTTCAGGACCAGGTTCTGGCTCAGGGAAGAGGAACAGGTGGACTCCGCTTGGCAGCTCATTCAACAGTCCTACCTCGTCGCTTGAGCAAACGATATTAGGCAGCCGCGCTATCTCGCCAGAGTGATTCCATGGTGAAGGCCTTCGTAGAGATACATCTGAAGAAAGGTGTCGCTGACCCTGAGGGATCGAACACTCTCAAGGCGCTGAAGCTCCTGGGCTTCGAGAACGCCACCGATGTGAAATCAGCGAAACTCTTCGAAATCGACCTTAAGGAGGAGAACAGGGCCAAGGCCAAGGCCCTCCTCGAGGAGATGTGTAATCGCCTCCTGGCGAACCCCGTCATCCACGACTACCAAATACGATTCGAGTAGGTCACGTCTCCCGCTTGGCCACTCTGGAATCCTTAAGTAAGTGCCCTGCGTTATGGGAAATATCAGGAGGATGGGGAATTGGAGGAGTTCTCTTCCGAGATCCGTTTTGTCAGCCTATTGGATGCCTCGGATGCTGACCTGATGCGGGTGAGTGATGAAAGCGGGCTGGCTCTTGACATCGCTGAGATGAAGCGCGTCCAGGAATACTATCGCAGGGAGGGGAGGGACCCCACCGATGTGGAACTCCAGTCAATCGGACAGGCATGGTCGGAGCACTGCTGCTACAAGTCGTCCAAAGTGTTTCTCAAGGAGTACCTAACGTCCATCGACACGCCGTCCGTAATCCTCAGAGGAGATGCGGGCGTTGTGGATTTCGATGAAGACCACGCCTACGCCCTGAGGATCGAGAGCCACAATCATCCGAGCGCGGTTGAGCCTTACGGTGGAGCGGCCACCGGGATCGGTGGGATCATCCGCGACGTTCTATGCATGGGAGCCCAGCCAGTCGCCCTAATCGACCCCCTGCATTTCGGTCCTCTGGATTTCCCTCACGATAAACTCCCGAAAGGTGTCAGACATCCGAGATATCTGTTCGAAGGAGTCGTCGCGGGCATCAGGGACTACGGGAACAGGATTGGCATACCGACAGTCTCAGGCAGCGTGTACTTCCACGAGGGCTATCTCGGCAATTGCATCATCAATGTTGGCTGCGTCGGAATCGCGAAGAAGAAGAACATCCTCAAGAACGCTGTGAAGACCGACTCGGACGTTTTCATCCTCGTCGGTGGACGGACCGGGCGGGACGGCATCCACGGAGTGACGTATGCATCTGTCGAGCTGACCGAGGACATGGAGGAGGAATGGATGGGCGGCGCGGTGCAATTGGGCGACCCGATTACGAAGGAACCGCTCATCCACACATGCCTGGAGGCCGCGGAGAGAGGATTCCTCAGCGGAATGAAGGATCTTGGCGGGGGAGGGCTGTCATGCGTCGTCGGGGAAATGGCCCTCGCAGGAAGCTTCGGGGCCGAGGTGAACCTTGAGAAGGTCCCGCTAAAGGAAGAAGGACTCCACCCCTGGGAGGTCTGGATCAGCGAATCCCAGGAGCGGATGATGCTAGCGGTTCCTCCAGAGAAGGTGGATGAGGTCCTCCACCTCTTCAAGCTGTACGATGTCCTGGCAACCCCTATTGGTCATGTCATCAGGGACAAGATCGTCCGCGTGCTCTACGAGGGAAAGAAGATCCTGGAACTTGACCTGGACTTCTACACGGCGGGTCCCGAGTACTGTCGGGAATATCTCTATGATGCCCAGTCCCTGGGAAAGCCTGAAGCGATTCCTGAAGAGCCAGAGGACTACAACCAGACCATTCTTAAGCTCATATCCTCGCCCAACATAGCCTCAAAGGCGTGGGTGATTCATCAGTATGATCACGAGGTGAGGGGAGCCACGGTCGTGAAACCCCTCCAAGGCAAGATGGGATACGCTTGCCACGGAGATGCGGCGGTAATCAAACCCCTGGAGCACACGTTTCGGGGCCTCGCCATTGCGACTGCCACGAATCCGACCTTCTCGGAAATCGATCCTTTCAGAGGGGGCATGTCAGCGGTGGACGAGGCGTGCAGGAATATCGTGGCCGTGGGAGGTTTCCCCGACTCGCTCACGAACTGCCTGAATTTCGGCAATCCAGAGAAGCCGGACAGACTCGGACTCTTCAGGGAGACCGTCCGTGGAATCGGTCATGTGGCAGCTCATCTGGGTCTTCCGCTTCCCTCCGGAAACGTGAGCTTCTATAACGAGACGGAGCACAGCCATGTCCCGCCAACGCCAGTCGTCCTGGGCGTGGGAAAGGTTCCGGATGTGAGACGATGCGTCACGTCAGACCTCAAGGAGCAGGACAATCCCATTTTCTTGATCGGAGAGACGAAGAATGAGATGGGCGGTTCCGAGTACCTTCG
>JAGLRN010000098.1 GCA_023136265.1 Thermoplasmata archaeon | reverse complement strand
ACACGTGTAACCGAAAAGCGGGCCTCGCTCGATGCTGGATGTCGATTCCTTGGTTATAGGTGCAGTCGAAAACGAAGGTCAGCGTGAGGGGGATGAACGCACGGGCTCGGGTCACTTGTTCCCACTCCAACCGATAGACAGAAAAGGGGAGCTCGGAATAGGACTGCGGGATTGAAATGGAGACGATAGAGATCAGAACGTCCTCGAGAACAGAACTCGTTGACATCACCGCCAAGGTCCAGAAGGCGGTCAGGGACTCGGGGATAAGGGAGGGGATCTGTTTCGTGTACACGCCTCACACGACGGGTGCTGTCACGATAAACGAGAACGCTGACCCGAGCGTGGGAAAGGACATAACCATGGAGACCGACAAGGTGATACCTTTCGAGGATGGATACACCCATCTGGAGGGGAATGCAGCCGCCCACATCAAGTCGTCCCTGTTCGGCTGCTCCGCAACGCTCCTCGTGGAAAAGGGCGGTCTCGTCCTTGGGGCCTGGCAGGGCGTCTTCTTCTGTGAGTTCGATGGCCCAAGGAACAGGCGGGCACACGTCAAGGTCCTCCCTGGATAGCGGTCCCGCGAAGTCCTGGGACACGCCCCCGTCATATAGGTTTTATAGGGAACCGTGCCTATTCGAATCGAGTGAAGGAAACAAGCTTTGCCGATTTCAGAGTGGATCCCGATTCTCTGCCTTCAGGTTTCGACCTCCTCGGAAGCGGCTCCATCGGCGGGAAGTCCATAGGCCTGTTGTATTCGAAGTCGGCAATCGAGAACCTGGGCGAGATCGTCTGTGACCACCAGGACAGGCTCAAAATACCGCGGTCATGGATTTTGGCAACCAGTGTCTTCGACGACTTCATCGAGCTGAACCATGTAAGCGACATGGTCCGGATGAAGTGCGATGACGAAATAGATGTCCCTGAAATGAACAGGGCAATCATCGCGGGGCAGATGCCCAAAGACTGCCTCGAGTTCATAGGGAGCGTCTTGAAGGAGGAGAAGAGACCGCTCGCGGTCAGGTCATCCAGCTTCCTTGAGGACAGTCTGAAGCATTCATTCGCTGGAGTGTACCAGTCCGTCTTCATTCCCAATGATGGCACGATGGCCGAGAGGATCACGCAGCTGGAAACCGCCATAAAGATCGTCTACGTGTCGACGTTCGGTGACGACGCCAAGGAATACCGGAAGAAGCACAAGATCGCCTGGCAGGACGAGAGGATGGGCGTTCTCATCCAGAGCCTCGTGGGATCGCACCATACCGATGGATTGTACTACCCGTTGTTCGCGGGTGTCGCTTTTTCGAGGAACTACTACCCGTGGACGGACAGGATAGCGTCCGAGGACGGCGTCGGCAGATTGGTTCTCGGGCTCGGCACAAGAGCCGTGGGCCGCTACTACGCGAGGGTCTTCTCCCCGACGCTACCCAGCCTCAGGCCTGAGGGCATGGTCGTTGACGACATCGTGAAGTACTCGCAGGAGATCGCCGATGTTCTCGACTTCAGATCGGGACTGCTCATAGAAGAACAAATCTCCAATCTCAAGGAGGCGAACAACAGGCTTCACATGATATGCTCAGCGCTCTCTCCGGAGGGCTACATCACCGAAGCGAGCATGCGGCCAGGGAAGGACACCAGGCTTCTGGCCACATTCGATGCGATTCTGGGCAGCAATAAACACATGCCCTTCATCCCGCTGATAAAGAGCCTTCTGACAAACCTGGAGAGGCGCTTTGGGATGCCCGTTGATATCGAGTTCGCGGTGAACTTCGAACCTGACGATAGCGGAGAGGAGAAGGGGATGTTCTACCTGCTGCAGGTCAGACCCCTTGGCGGGAGACCGGAGCACAGGAGGATCAGGATACCGAACGACGTCCCGCAGGAGAAGGTCATATTCCGGGCGGAGAAGATACTGGGCAACGGCGTACAGAGGGGGCTGAAATACATAGTCTTCATCCCGCACGAGACCTATGAATTCCAGAAGGGATTCGCCCTGGCGCGAGAGATCGGGAGGCTGAACAAGACCCTGGAAGACAAGAACTACATCCTGATAGGTCCCGGCCGGTGGGCCACGCAGAACCCGGAGCTCGGAATCCCCGTCCGGTATGCCGAGATCAGCAACGCCTCGGTCATAGTCGAGGTGAGCTACAAGCACTTCTCGCCCGAGCTCTCATATGGAACTCACTTCTTCGGAGACATGCTGGCGACGAACATACTCTACATCCCTCTCTGGCTGGAGAAGGGTGGATACCTGAACGAGAGGATTCTGAAGGAGAGCGAGAATCATTGGGACTCCGAGAACGTCCGTCTGGTCAAGATCCCAAAGGGCGTTGATGTATACGCCGATGGTGAGTCCCACACTGCGATGGCGGTGATGAGGTGATCGGGATTCTTCCGTCGACGTCCCACTCACATTTATATCTGGGACCCGTTTGGAGATTCTGATGGAGAGAGCTGAGGTCGTGGAAGAGAGGCTCTCGAGTGCTCTCAAGGACACATCGCCTGACGGACTGTGGAGCCTGAGCAGCGAGCTGAACGCACTCAAGGCCAGCGCGGGACTCCGAAAGGACAAGAAATCCGCCCAGACCCGGGAGGCGGTCGACGACGCCCTCGACGTCGTGAGGGACTTCCACGAGTTCTCTGTGGAGATGCGCTCGGAGATCGAGTCCAAGGACTACAGCCAAATGGCGAGCATCTTCGACCTGACCGCGATAGGGGCTCTTGCAGCCCAGGATGTCCTGCCAGACCTGGACGGGCTGTCGCTCCCCAAGATCTTGCTCGGGGCTCTGTCCGAGGGCCTGATATTCTTGGGCAGCCGACAGTACGTTGCGGGAGCACAGAAGATCGTGAACGCCAGACTGAGGATCCACTCCCACAGGGTGTACGAGAGGCTGTGGGGACTTCCGATGGACTTCAAGAGGCAGTTCACGGAAGAGAACGTGGCGGAGCTTCAGGCATCCATAGACGAGTTCTTCGAAGTGTTCCTGAGAGAAGACGGGCCATCCCCTCCAAAGGTCGCGGTCCTTCTGCAGTTCTACTCCCTGATCCTTGCCATCCAGGTCGAGAAGGTCATGATGACATTGCGATGATCGTTCTGCGTTCCTTGCGGGTTCGAAGAGCTTTTCTTCCCTGGCGGAGTCAGAGGAGCCCGTACAGGAGCACCAGGGACCCCAGAAGGAAGCAGTACACGGAGAAGTAATGGAGCTTGGCGCCCTTGACGATGTACCACAGGAGCCTTATGGAGACGTAGCCGAACAGGAGAGAGGATAGGAAGGCTATCGCCAGGAGGTGGAGGTCGATGTACACTTGGCTGCCCACGACCTGGGTGAGTTCGAATGCCGCCGCCCCCAGGATCGCCGGGATGGAGAGGAGAAAGGCGTAGCGGGCGGCCAGTTCGCGGTCCATCCCCCTCAGCATGCCGATTGAGATTATCGATCCTGACCTTGAGATGCCCGGAATGATCGAGATGCCCTGCATGATCCCCACAAGAACCGCATCTGAGGACGTCATGAACTCCTTCCGCTTACTTGCCAGCACCGTGACAAGGAGGATTGCCCCTGTCGCAAGGAGGGCAACGCCCACGGCGGTAGGATTGGTGAACAAGGGCTGGACAATATCGCGGAGAGCGAAGCCGATAATCGCCGTCGGGATGCTCCCGAGGATGATGAGCCAAGCGAGGAGAGTTGGCCTTTCGGATGCGAGGATCTCTCGGAAGCCCTGCCCTTCCTTCCTGAGCTTGAATGTCCTGGCCAGGGAGCGGAGTATGTCGACTATGTCCTTCCTGAACGCCACGATGACGACTATCACGGTCGCGACGTGAAGCACAAGGTCGAAGAACACCGGCACGTTGAGTCCGAAATACTCCTGAAGGAGAACGAGATGGCCTGAGCTGCTGACCGGAAGCCACTCTGTGATTCCCTGGACAATGCCCAAGAGCACGGCATGAATAGGTTCCATAGGTCCGAGCCTCGGACAAGATACTCCGATTTATATGTTTCCCGCTCGTTTTGGGATTTCGCAATAGGACTGCCCGGACCACACTGGATTGATTAATCTCATTTGTGAAAACTCGTACCAAAAAATACTTATCCAGTCGAACCTAGATTGTAATCATGGAGGACGTGGGAAGACTACCCCCAAGCCATGTCGGAACCCACAGCCCTGGGGCAAGGAAGTCCGCGATCTCGCTCAAGGATTCTGCATTCTTTGAGTATCGATGGTACAAGATTCTGGAGGCTCTCCACCAGGCCAAGGAGGATCTGACGCTCCAGGGTCTTGTCCTGGGCCTGAAGCGAATGGGGGCGGGTCCGAACGAGGCGCTCCTCGAGGACGATCTCCTGAGACTCGAGGAACAAGAATATGTCGAGAGCCAGAAGGAGAGCGAGTTCCTGTCCGTGAAGAGGTTCAGGCTCACGCCCTTGGGCGAGGAAAAGGTCAAGAGAGTGCTCAGAAAGCTGTAGATCGGGCTGCTCTAGGGTCGAGACGTTCTGTTTTCCGTTAGAGCACATCGAGCTTCGCTGCCTTCGAGAAAAGGAACCTTTATATCTTCATCCAGCATCGAACCGTAGCCCATGAAAAAGGCAGGTGCGATACTTGCGACGGTTCTTCTGGCTTGCATGCTTCTGACTATTCCGAACCATGTCTCCGCTGACGCTGTTGGCTCAAGTGACATACTCGTGTTTCCTGCGGACTCTTCAAGTCAGACCGTGGATCTGGGTGAGAGCGCTTCATACAGGTGGATTTTCTTCAACAACGGTACGTCGCCTTACTACATCAATGCGACAATCGAGACCTTGCCGGATGGTTTCTCTGCGACCGTGGAGCCGGGGAAGTTCATACTCAATCCCGGCAACGACACCCTCGTGGGAGTCTCGTTCAGGTCCCCTCCTGAGACGGATCTGGAAGAGGTCCTGCTGACGTTGAGCGTGGAGGTCTCGGACATCGACACGGGAGACGTGGACAGGGAGGATTTCGTCGTCTCCGTACAGCTGACCGGGAGGACTCCGGAGGTGAGCCATTTTGGGAAGATACTCGGCACCTACGACAACTTCCTCCCTGAGCCTCTGGACAACAAGTGGGGAGCCTTTCTCATCACCGTGCTCATATGGGTGGGGATCGGACTGCTGCTCTTGGTGATCGTCCTTCCGACAGTGGGAAGAAGAGCCAAGAAAACGGAGAACGTGGTCGATGACACGATAGTCGAACTCGTGAAGGGACCCATCTTCGCCATCATCGTCATCTACGGGGCATTCTCCTCCCTTGGCATACTGGGTCTTGACAAAGATGTCATGTCATTGCTGGGAACGGTCTATGGACTCCTCATCATCCTTCTCCTCACGTGGGTGTCCTATCATATATTCCGAAGAGTCCTCATCCAATACGGGAAGAACCTCGCTCGGAAGACGAAGTCCACGCTGGACGACAGGCTCGTTCCCATCATCGACAAGATAGGCGCCGTCGTGATCATCATAGTTGGCTTCGTCTTCGTCATCCAGTACTTCGGCTATGACATCACGTTCTTCATAGCTGGACTGGGCGTCCTGGGGCTGATCATCGCTTTTGCGGCTCAGGATACCCTGAGCAACTTCTTCAGCGGAATACACATCATGCTGGACAGGCCATTCTCGGTGGGGGACAGGCTCGTGCTAGAATCGGGTGAGACCTGCAGAGTTCTGGACGTGGGCCTGCGGAGCACGAAGATGTACGACATATCCGCCCACAACATCATAATCCTGCCGAACAACAAGGTCGCGAGCATGAAGATCCTGAACGAGACGCGACCGGACGAGAGGAGCCGTGCCAGAGTTGACGTTGGAGTCGAATGCGGAGCCGATGTCCAGAAGGTGGAACATCTTCTCCTCGAGATCGCGAGTTCCCACCCGAACGTCCTGAAGGACGAGGGCTCTGCCCCGTTCGTGAGGTTCCTGGAGTTCGGAGATTCGAGCCTGAACTTCATGGTCAAATGCTGGGTGGACAAGCTAACGAACAAGGGGAAGGTGGAGAGCGATCTCAGGACGGAGATAAACCGGCGGTTCGCGGAGGAAGGCATCGACATCCCGTTCCCGCTGACGGTGGTCAAACTGCAGCGGGAGTAGAAGCCCGGGACGTTGGCACAATCCTTAAATCCTCCCGGGACTCTGAAAGCCCTCCTTGTCCATCATTCCTGAGTATGGGGACCCGACAGACCCCGCTGTGAGAGCGAAGTACGGCACCTTGGAATCCACGGTCAGCCTCATCGGGAACGGCTCGCTGTTCGCGTCGAAACTCGCGATTGGCCTCCTGATTTCCAGCATAGCGCTTTTTGGCGATTCGATGAATCACATGACGGATGTCGGTATCTCCCTTGTCATTCTCTTTGGGTTCAGACTGGCCAAGAAGGAGGCAGACCTCGAACACCCGTACGGACATGCCAGGGCGGAGCAGATACTGTCCGTGGCCGTGGCAACTCTCGTAATAGTCATGGGGATCGCAATCCTCTTCAGCTCGGTGCAGGGGCTTGCGGAACCCGCGATAAGCTCTCAACCGATTGCCTCTGTCCTCATCCTCGTTTTCGCGGGGGTCAAGGAACTGATGGCACAATTCGCATTCAGGATAGGAAGGAAGATCGATAGCGGAGTCCTCATCGCGGACGGGTGGAATCACAGATTCGACGCCATCATCTCCGTTGTGATAGCCGCTGGAATCTACTTGACAATGATGGATGATGCGTTCAGGGTCGTGGACCCGATCCTGGGCATCCTCGTGGCACTGGCCGTCGTCATCACCGGCATCAAGCTCGTGAAGGAGGCCGGGCATGAGCTTCTGGGGAGAGCCCCGCACACTGAGGTTGTCGAGAGAGTGGTTCAGATTGCGGAGGCCGTCGAAGGCGTCACCGATGCTCACGAGGTGAGGGTTCATGAATACGGCACGAGGAAGGTCATGTCACTTCACATAGCCGTCGAGGAGGGGATCACGGCCAAAGATGCCCATGAGATAGCGACCGAGGTGGAGGATTCAATAAAGGAGCAGTTCACGGTTGCGCCGACCGTTCACGTCGAACCCACCGAGGCAGCCGAGGGCTTGGAGGGGCTGGAAGAGCTCGTCGCCAGGGCGGTCCAGCGCTACGACGAGATTCTGTCGTCACACAACATAAGAGTCGCGCCTCGCAAGGGGGGCGGCGAGATCGACTTGCACGTGATAGTGGACGGGGAGATGAGTGTCGAGGAAATGCACGAACTCGTCCACAACCTCTCCGATGACATCAGACTGAAACTCGACGGATTCGAGGTCAAGATCCACGTTGAGCCCTGCAAGAAGGATTGCAGCATCTGCGAGGAGATATGCTCCAAGGGTCTCGAACAGAGAGACAGCTTCTCAGCCGACCGCTGACGACCTAGGCAAAATCGAAATAGCATTGGAGCTTATCCGTGAGCATGGATCTGAGACATGCTATCAGGATATACCAATTCGCTGAAAGGTTGAAATCGGAACTGATAATAGCGAACAACCTGATTCTGGAGACGTCGACACTGACGCAGGAGATTTCGGGCGGAAAGAGGATTCTGATCTCGTATTTGAACGCCGTTCTCATGGAGGCGAATCTGGCGGTGAACACCGCTCAGTCCCCCTTCTTTCATTCCATTGCGGAGCAGCTCGGTCTGGCCCTCAACGAGATCGACATGTCCAATTTCTCGGAGGCCACGAGGGCGACGACGGAGGCTCTCACACTATCAACGAGCGCGGCGGGGGAAGCGGCGCAGGTCCTCATGGACAACAACGTCCTTTGACGGCAAGGCGTCTCGTTGATTTCGATCTCACAGAGTGCGAAATCTCTTTAGAATGAGCGGGTTATTAGCTCCTGAGGTTGTGCTGCATGAAACTCGCCTGTCCGATTTGCAGAGACGTTTTTGACACCGCCGAGAAAAAATGTCCTAATTGCGGCGATGAACACCAGGTGGCGGTCCTCGAGGAGGAAAGGCTGCTTGAGGAGGCCGAGGCCGTCACCAAGGAGAGCGAGGCATTGGGCTTGAGTGAGCTCGTCGGGGCCATTGACTCTGTCATCATCCAGGTCGCCCCAGGGAGGATGGCCGACACTGTCAACGAGCTCCGGGGCATGACATCGCTGGCGCCTTCGGGGTGCTATCAGAGCGAGGACCATCTCTGGTGCGTGATGTCCCCAAAGCACCCGCCAAGGTTCATCGTGAAGGAGGCGAGAAGGGAGTTGGAGAATCCCTTTGCGAGGTCCAACTCAGGGGAGATGACGAGGGAGGATCCCAACACGAGACTGGAGACCTTCGTGTTCGAGGTCAACGACATAGAGAAGCTGTTTGAGGTCCAGAAGTCGAGGGGCGTCTCTTTCCTCACGGACAGCATCCTCGACACTGGGAACTACCGCTTTCTCCAGACGACGCCGTCTGAGTTCTCGGGGAACTCGGTCGGCTACATCCAGTGGGAGACCGATGATCGGAACTACATGGGAAAGACGGACGATGTGGCACACATCGACCTTGACGAGGGGACGAAGGACTTCGTCCAGTATGTGGACTATCTGGACCACACGGCGACCCGCGTGCGTGCCAATGACAGGATAGAGGCGATCAAGGAATGGCTGACCCTTCTCCCGTACTACTTCCACATGTCGGTCTACGTGAAGTCCCTGAACTCCATCACGAACGTGACTCGGATGGTGGGCCAGGACTACGCCCAGGTCTTCACGACGGGGATAGTCCCGTATCAAGGGCTCTCAGCTGCTTATGAGCCCACCGAGAGGTTCATCGTCGACTACGGAACGAGAGTCCACCATCTGGCCTGGAACACGTCGAGAATAGAGGATGTCGTGGATTCGCTTCGTGGGGAGGGTCTGAGGTTCCTCCTCGACCTGGTTGGCTCGGAAGAAGAGGGCCTGAAACAGACGTTCACCGAGCCTTCTGCCCACTCGATGCTCGTGACCGAGTACATCCACCGATACGCCGACTTCGACGGGTTCTTCACCAAGAGCAACGTGACGGAGTTGACGAGGGCGACGGGGATCCGATAGGGAAGCCGCGCAAGTGATAAGTAGGGAACTTAGGTTGGTGAACAGCTGGATACAGCAAGGATGTGGATATGAAGACTTATGATCTCATTGTGATAGGTTCCGGGGCCGGGATGAATGTGGCCTCCTCTGCCGTCTCGCAGGGGATGAAGGTCGCGGTGATTGACAACGGCCCTCTGGGTGGCACCTGCCTGAACAGGGGCTGCATACCGTCCAAGGTCATGATCTACCCTGCGGATGTCATACGGACCGCACAGCACGCGAAGAAGATCGGCGTCCATCTGAAGCTGGAGAAGGTCGACTTCAATCTTATCATGAAGAGAACGTGGAAGATCGTTCTGGATGGAAGGCATGAGATGGAGCGCGGGGTTGGGGCGACGGAGAACCTGGATTTCTACAACATGGATGCCTCCTTCATATCGGACTACACGATGCGGGCCGGTAAGGACGAAATACGAGCGGACAAGATTGTCATCGCAGCTGGAGCGCGGCCTCTCATCCCACGAATCGACGGACTGGATGACATAGGATACGAGACGAACAGGACGATTTTCGACATCAAGAAACCACCGAAGAGCCTGACGATTGTGGGTGGCGGATACATCGCAGCGGAGTTCGGGCATTTCTTCTCGAGCATCGGTGTTAAGGTCACTATCATTGGTAGAAACCCGAGGCTCATTCCACAGGCGGAGCCAGAGGTGTCAGATCTCCTCAAGAATGAGATGTCCAAGTACTGTCGCGTCTACACCAATCACGAGGTGCTCCGCGCAACGACCGAGAAAGACAAGAGGGTTATCGTTGCGAGAAATCGCTCAAATGACAAGCTGTACAAGTTCCCCGCTGAACTGATACTCGTTGCCACCGGAAGGAGGTCCAACTCTGACATTCTCAAGCCGGAGAAAACGGGTGTCCAAACGGACAAGAAGGGCTGGATCGTGGTGGACGAATACCTGCAGACCACAAAGGAGAACATCTGGGCATTGGGCGATGCCATTGGAAGGAACATGTTCAGGCACACGGCGAACTACGAGTCCGACATCGTCTGGAGGAACGCCTTCACCGAGCACAAGCGTGCGGTGGATGAGCATGCGGTGCCGAGTGCTGTGTTCACATATCCCCAGGTTGCCTCCGTCGGCCTGACGGAGGCGGAGGCGTCCAAGGACCATGAGATACTCGTCGGCGTGAACAAGTACTACGATGTCGCCAAAGGCTATGCGATGGGGGAGGAGGACGCCTTTGTCAAGGTCGTTGTAGAAAGGGGAACCAGCAAGATACTGGGTGCTCATATTATCGGTCCGCATGCGGCGATTCTTGTCCAGCCGTTGGTCTATCTAATGAACGCTGGAGGTCAGGACTACATGCCGCTTGCCGTGTCGCAGACCATACATCCAGCTCTGACCGAGGCGGTCGTCAATGCCTTTGGGAGATTGAGAGCGGTTGGGGACCACGAGCACGTTCACGGGCACTAGCACGGTCCGTTCGTCTTCCAGAATCCATGATGTTCGAGGCCGCAGGATGGGACATCCGGTGGTCGGTCTACTTCTTCCAAGACGTCAATTTCGCTGCGGTGACGAAAAAGATCAATGCAATGACCAGCACAATGGCTAGATTCCCCAAGGCAGCAGAGGTGTTCCCGAACACCATCGTATCCCTAAGGCCGTTGTTGACGTACGTGAGTGGCATAGCCATTGCGATGGTCTGAAGGTAGGACGGCATCATCTCGAGAGGGAAGAAGGAGCCGCTCAGGAACATCATCGGGAAACCTATTGCGTTGGCTATGGCGATGGACGTAGCACTGTCTTTCGCAAGACCTCCAAGAAGCAGGCCAAGTGAGGTAAACAAGAGAACGCCCGCGATGATTATGACGCAGGCGATTGGGGTGATTGTGAGCTTGACACCGAAGGCAAGCGCGCCGGCCAGGAGCATGAAGGCAAACGATGCGAAGATGAGAAAGACGAACCACAGAATCTTGGAAAGAAGCCACTCCGACTTGCTTATCGGTGTGGTTGCCAAGAGCTTGAGGAACCCTCGATTCTTGTATTCCACCGTGATACCCGCCATGGCGAAGAGAGGGCTAGTGAGTATGGTGATGCCCAGGACGCCAGGCAAGAAATAGTCGATGTATTGGAAGTCCTCCGAGGCTATGTCCTCCCCTTCCACACGCACCAGTAGGTCTGCGTCCTGTATTCTGAAGCTCATCTGTATCGCGGCAGAATTGATCGCGGCCCTTGCGACTTGGTAGGTGCTTCTGGACGGGTCACCATAAAGGGTGACGTTCGCAATCGGAACGCCCATCGCTTTCGATAGATTAACTGCTCCTTCGAATCCCTCAGGAATGAGAAGAGCGAGAGAAAGGGAATTCTCTCTGATATAGTCCTGGATCGAGACGTCAGTGGGAATGCTCTCAACGTTAACGACGCTTGTATTTTCGAGGGCCCTTATGAAATCCTGACTGACATCGGTGGGAGAAGTCCCTTCGAGGTCCAGGTTCTGAATGTGAAGGGTCACTTCCAGGGTCTCACTGGTGCTGAAGATCGAGCCGAAGAGGAGGATGAGAAGAACGGGAAAGGCAAAGGCGAAGAAGGTTCCCTCCTTGCTTCTCAGGTATTGCTTTCCAAAGGCCAGGAAATCCGCGATGACCCTTCTCATTCTATCAACTCCCCGCCTTCCAGTCGAGCCCCTACAAGCTTGAGGAAGGCCTCCTCCAGCGTCGGCCTTCGTGTCCTGAGATCCTTGAAGTGTATTTTCTGAAGTGTGAGAGTGGAGAGAATGTCTTTCACCGTCTCACCGGATCTGAGGCGAATCTCGATTCGATCTTTCCTCGCTCTCGTTCGAAACCCGAGAGCCTGAATGGGTCCCGCTAGATCTGTGTCGACTCCCTCAAGAATGAGTGTGGAGGTCCCGCCAACCTTCTCTATCAGTTCTTCTGGAGTTCCCATTGCAATGAGCTTGCCTCGATTCATTATCGCCACGCGGTCAGCGAGAACTTCCGCCTCTTCGAGATAATGGGTAGTCAGGAAGATCGTCTTGCCCTCATCTCGCAGCGAGCTTATCACCGACCAGAGATGGCGCCTAGCCTGCGCATCTAGACCTGTAGTCGGTTCATCGAGGAAGATAAGGTCGGGATTGGAAACGAGGGACAGAGCTATGCCCAGCCTCTTCTTTTCCCCTCCAGAGAGGTGAACGGAGAGGGATTTCTTACGTTCAGTGAGCCCAACCAGTTCCAATAGATCATCGACGTCTCCCTCGGTCATTTTCCTTCCAAACAATCTGGCGAAATACTCGAGGAATTCCGGAGGCTTCAGAAGGTCGAACGGCTCGAATTCCTGAGGCAGCACTCCCATCCTCGCTCTCATGTCCCTGAGCCCCTTCTTTGTGTTTCGACCGAAGACGAAAACCTCACCGTCAGTAGCGTCCTGGAGTCCTTCGATTATCTCGACAGTCGTGGTCTTTCCTGCACCATTCGGACCCAGAAGGGCGAATATCTCCTTTTCGTAGACATCGAAACTGATCTCGTTGACCGCGACTATGGTCCCATTGAAGACCTTTGTCAAATCTCTGACAGAAACCACTTTCTCAGGGCGTTGCGAGGCCATGAGGAGAGGATATAGCCCGAAAATAAGAACCTGTCGCCATGTGATAACACATACCGCCAAGACCCCGTTCCGACCAAACCGAAGGTCTTCTTTTCTGATGCACCTGTGACCAAGAAAGATGGCGGAGGGAAGATGCTCCCGCCGGGATTC
>JAGLRN010000097.1 GCA_023136265.1 Thermoplasmata archaeon | reverse complement strand
GGGACGAACGACAAGGCGGGAAGCATGTTCAACCTGGTGCGCTGGGTCTCCATCAGGACGGTAAAGGAGAACCTCCTCCCGCCCAAGGACTACCGGTATCCGTTCCTCGAAGAGTGACCCGTGACTGAGTCATAAGTAAGCGGGCTGCAATCGTTTCGACGCGAGGTTGTCCTGTCTGAATCACAGAAAAGAAGGCTGAATGGATTATGAGAATCCAGAGGGATCCTCTAGCCCTAGGTCAAGAAGCGATTATATAGTGTCAGTTCGATGAGCCTCTGAGATTGAATCTCGGAGGGAGAAGATTGAAGACCTGTACAAGTTGCGGTCAGGAGAATCTGGACGAATCGACGTTCTGCGGGAGATGTGGTGAATCGCTTGGCGAGGCTGCTTCCGCTGTGCCGCCCCCGCCTGCCCAGCCGCCAGGTGCGCAGCCCCCGGGTGCGCAACCACCGTATCCGCAGTACGCGCCGCCTTATCCACAATACGCGCCACCGCCTTATCCACAATACGTACGACGGCCAAAGGAGACCAAGCTCGCCGTTGCGGGGGGCGTCCTGGTTCTCGTCGGTGGGGTTCTTGCCCTCATATCGTCGTTTGTAGGGCTGATTATATTCAGCCTGTTTTCTGGTGGCTACTACGGTGGACTGTACTACTATCCGTACAGTTTCGGGATGTTCCAGGTTATCTGCGGAGTGGTAGGACTGGCCTTCGCCATTATCGCCATCGTCGGAGGATACTTCGCCATAAAGAGGAGGAACTTCGCCATGGCCGTAGTTGGCGCTGTGTTCTGCATGCTGTCCTTCGGTTCCATGGGCATCAGTTCGATACTGGGTCTGGTTGGACTAATCCTGATAGCGGTCTCAAGCCACGAGTTCAGGTGAATCCTCCTGCTGAGGCCCGCCTGCGAGAGCCTAGGTGGGCAGATTCGGACGGAGTCGAGACGGAGCGCGTTCTATTCTGACATTGTGGAGGTCCGTCGGCATCTACTCACAGCCGTACTGCCAGCAAAAAGTGTGGGTGGGGGCACTGGGATTTGAACCCAGATCAGCGGGTTTCCACCATGCGGGGAGCGACCCCGCAAGTTCCATCACAGGTCATTGCTCCAGTTAGTCATCACCTGTCAGCAAACCCGTGAGCAATCACTCCTATAACTGGAGCCCGCGAGGATCCCGTGTTACCCCATGCCCCCAGCTATCGCTTGCGCATCTTCTGCGCCCGCTTGCGCCGTCTCATCTTCTTCTTTCGCCACTTCCAGCGCTGTTGGCCGCGTTTCTTCCACACACGGGAGCTTCTCTTCATTCGATGACCCTTGATACCAGCGGACTCGCTGGGATTTTCGTTGACTATGCAGTACATGCATAAAGCCCTTTCGAACCCAGGATCGTCGGCTTAGAAGGCCGATGCCCTGTCCAGACTAGGCCACGAGTCCGCTTGCGAATATAATCGAGTTCCCATTATTAAACCTTGCTCAGTCGTTCACGCCGTACATCTGGTCCGGGCAGAGGATGTCTGGGAACCTCTCACGCAGCTTCAGGCGCAGGTCGAAGCAGAACTCGCACTCGTCCGCGTACTCCTCGCGATGGGGCAGCCCGTACGTCTCCGCGAGCTTGGCGGGACCCCCCTCCAGTAGCGGGCCCGTGATCGGGTGTTGGCGCGGGTCGAACTCATCGAAGATCTCCTTCAGCCCCTTCTCGAGCATATTGCCGATGCAGATTCCCTGGCAGACGTGCACGAAGCCGAACGGGTCGATGTGCACCCTTCCCTGGTTCTCGAAGTTCTCGTGCTCACATTTCGTGTAGCCCTGCCAAGGCTTCTTCGGCAGGTCAGGGGCGACGGCGATGGCAGCTCTCCCTTTGAGCATTATGTTTGCGGACGGAGGAGCATCCTCGTCCCTTGGGTCCTCGATCGAGATGGTCGAGTACGGTATCTCCAGCTCATCAGCGGCCTCTCTCGCGAACTTGGGGTTCTTGCCCTCCTCGTAGTGGAAGTAGTCCTCGCTCAGGCTGATGTCGGAGATGCCTAGCTCCAGTACGGGCTTCAGCCACTCCCTGGCGTCCTCCACGGATGTCGCCCAGTAGCAGTTGGTCACTATCCCCGCCTGCATCCCCATCTTCCTCGCCTTTCTGATCGACCACAGGAGGATTGGATAGTACAGGAAGGGCTCTCCTCCCTCCACGTAGATGCTCTCGATCCCGGCCTTCTTCCCCTCTTCGAGGATGTGCCTCACGTCCTGTATCCTCATCACTCCCTCGGCATCGGGACTTCCGAACAGGAAGCAGTGGTCGCAGCCGAAGTTGCACGTATACGTCAGAAGCAGGTGCAGAGAGCTGATTGCCATGGGCGTGAGGATTGATTCTCACTTGATAAGGTTTGCCGAGGCGGGTCTTTGAGCGGGGAGGCTCGGTCCGACCTGCAAGGGTCCTGCAAGGTTCTAGCAAGGATCCGGCAAGGATGTAGCAGGTATGTCCCTAGTAAGTCCCTAGGATGTCGCAAGGTTTCAGCAAGGAACCTGCAAGGATCAAGCAAGCGAGGAGCAAGAAAGGAGCAAGGGAGGAGCAGCGAGCAGCAAGAAAGCAGCAAGCGAGGAGCAAGAAGACCAAAAGGAACTTCCGACAAGTCCATGGAAAGACTTAAGAAGTCATCGCAGCACCTCCGCAGAGACCATGCGAAATCCGTGTTGACACTGCATCGGACGGAAGTAGCCTCCAAGGATTCCGGCACGTTGTCCGTACTGGCCTGCTTGAGCCGTTCCGAGCCAGATGCTTCTGTCGTCCGATACAGAAAGTATAAGTATATAGCGTTTGATACAGAAAATACGGAAACTTCCGTTGGGCGATTCGTGGTGGAGGGCCCCGCAGAAGGCCTTTCTCACGATTCATGGGAGGAGGATAGAATGAAGCTGTTCGGTCGAAATGACACTGAGGAAGAGAGACAGGAGATTGATGAGAGCCTCGCACGGTCGACGGTGGAGGAGTTCGGCGAGGTCGTCGAGAGGATAAGGGACCTTGGCATGGAAGCGTTCGACCTGGAGGAGAGGCACCTGGAGAGCGTCGAGGCGCTCGAGGGCATCTCGAACCCGGACCTGAGACCGTCCCTCGACGTGGCCTTCATGCTCGCCGTTGAAGGTGTTGAGAAGGGGAAGAACATACTGCTCTACTACGATTCCGCCGCGGCGGCCATCGGGCATGCCGAGCGGCTCATCGACGAGGTGCACCGGGACCAGGTCGAGATCGAGGGCAACGTCTTCCAGCACTTGATCCTCTCGCCGAGCCTGGAACTTCTCAGCGGGGCCAAGCAGAGCCTCAAGAAGGGCGAGCTCGAGCAGGTCCACGAGATCGTGGAGCGGATAGAGATCCTTCCGAAGAACGTGAAGGAGGAGTGTCTGGAGAACGCCGAGCTCTACCGATACTGCGAGGAGATACTCGAGGGCCTGAAGCGGGATGGCGTCGGGACCCAGGAGATCGAGGACGTCATGACCATCGCTCGGACCGCGTTCTTGAGCGGGGCCTTCGCGAGGGTCGGGGAGCTGACCGGGGTCATCGAGAGGAAAGCAGTCGAGCTCAAGGACAGGCACAGGACGGCGGTCCACTCGCTCAGGGAGGCGAGGAACGCCGTGAACGTGCTGGGGATCAAGGGCGTCCACTCGGAGGAGCTGGAGGAGCTTCTCGGAAAGGCGTCGAACTCGCTGGACGGGGCAGATTACAGGGAATGCATCGAGCACTCGAACAGGTGCACGGACAAGGCCGTCGGCATCCGTAGGAGCCACAGCACACTGGCCGAGAGGATAGGCATGTTGCGCGAAGAGTCGAAGCTCATGAGATCACGAGGCGAGAGCGTCCCTGACGACATCGACGAGATCCTGATCAGAGCGGAGCAGGAACTGAGTCAAGGCAAGTACCAGGATTCCGAGGAGGACGTGGAGATCGCGTCGCTCCTGATGGGAAGGTTCGAGCTCGTCCCCTGACCACTGGTCGACGCACAGGAACCCAGCGGCTCTCACCTGAGGGTCATGCCTTTTACGACCAGTATGACTCCCATGATGAAGAATATGGAACACGTCATGCAGAGGAAGAGGCCAAGACCCGGGTAGATGAAGGCCGGAAGGAACCAGGCGATCGACACCAGTATCAGGACGATCCCGACAACAACGATGGGCTTTCTCATTTCGCACAAGCTCCTCATCCGATGGCGAGGGTCAGATGGTCAAGATGATATGCAGCCAGTAGACCGTCAGGAGGAATCCGGTGGACCCGAGGATGATCGCCAGGAGGCCTCTGGTCGGATCATGGAGGACCGCTTTGAGCCCGAAATAGACGGCAATGAATCCGAGTACGAGCCCCAGGACGGGGATCACAATGCCAAGCCCGACCGCCAGGACGCCTGAGAGCAACCCTCTCCTCCCGTACGGGTACTCTTTCGGATAGGAAAGGCCTCCGAACCTTTGCTGGTCGTAGCCTGGGTAGGGCGGCTCCTCTGTTCTCGTGCGCCTTCTCAGGATCCACGTCGTCACGGTCCGCTTCTTCATTCGGTCGTAGGCCAGGCCGGCCGCCTCGTCAGTGAGCGGGTTCCCGCACACCTCACAGAAACGTACATAGCTCTCCCATACCGCGCCGCAATCCTGGCAGGTCCGCAACTGTCTGCCCTCCACGTTATGGAGCGTTGTAGCGGTATTTAAGAGAACCGCCAAACGTGCCTGGTCATTGCGGTGCAGAAAAGGTTAAGCGGACCGAAGGTTCCACGTTCTGGAAGGTCAAATACCATGCGTTTCTCTCCATGCTCTCTTCCAACAGTGTTGAGCGGTCTGGACATCGCTCTACCCTTATTTCCTGATGGAGAATCATGAGTCTCTTGGGCAATGAATTTCTTAGTTTCCAGAAGACGGTTGCATTTCAACCTGACCTTGAGAGAAATGTCTGACTTCTCATTGAAGTCTGTCATTTCTTTTACGGAGCCGAACCGTTCAGGGCGAGGTCTGTGACTCCGATACTTTTTTTATCCCCCCCACCCGCTACCTATATCCATGCGTCCGCTGGTTAGCGCAAGGGAGGTCTCCAAAGCGTTCGGGAGCGTTCAGATCCTGCAGGACACCACCTTCGACATATTCGATTTGGACCGCGTCGGCCTGATAGGGCGGAACGGCGCTGGGAAGTCCACCCTGCTCAAGCTGATCACGGGCGAGGAAAAACCCGACCTGGGCGAACTCGAGGTCAAGCCAGGCCTCCGGATCGGTTCGCTTACCCAGTACCAGATGCAGGACAGCGACGAGACAGTCGCCAATAACCTGCAGTCATCGGACTACCTGACTGGCGTGAGGGCTGAGCTAAGAGAGATAGAGGCCAGGATGACAGACCCGGAATTTTACAAATCAGAGGGTTACGAAGAAGCCATCAAGACCTACAGCGAGCGCCAGGCTGGGCTGGCCAAGTTCGAGGGGGAGAGGTTCGTGGACAGGGCGCTGGGACTACTGGCAGACCTGGATTTCGAGCCTGACCTGAACCAGCCAATATCTGCGTTAAGTGGCGGAGAGCGTAGAAAGCTCGCACTGACCAAGCTCCTAGTGGCATCGCCCGACCTCGACCTTCTGCTGCTGGACGAACCGACCAACCACCTCGACATCGAGACCATAGAGTGGCTGGAGGCGTTCCTCCTCGATTACAAGGGAAGCATAGTGATCGTTTCGCACGACCGGTACCTGCTGGACGATACGGTGGAGAGGGTTTTCGAGCTGGAAAGTCACCGCCTGAGGACGTACACCGGGGACTACACCGATTACTCGCAGCAGAAGGAGTCCAGTCTGGCCATGAACCAGAAAGCCTACCAGAAGTACCTGAATGAGATGGAGAGAAATAGGGCGATAATCGAGAAGCTGAAAGGTAGGAATAGATTCGATGCCCAGATCAGGAGCCGCCTCAACCGAATGGCAAAGATTGCGAAGGTTGACGACCCGGTCATCAGGGAAAAGGTGGTGAAGTTCAAATTCAGGGAGGCAGGTGTTCATTCAAGAATCGTGGTGGAGGCGAAGGAGTTGGAGATGAGATTCGGGGATAACGCGCTCTTCAGCGGGGCGACTTTCGAGATAGAGAACGGCGACAAAGTCGGCATCATCGGCCCAAACGGCTGCGGCAAGACCACGCTCCTGAAGCTTTTTCTGGGCGAGGTGCGGCCCACTGGTGGCAGTCTGACCCTCAGCAAGGTAGTCAAGCCCGGGTACTTTGATCAAGGGCACCTTTCCCTGGACCCGGAAAATGACCCTATCCAGGAGCTCCAATCGCTCGACAGCACGATGCACGAATTCGACGCAAAGGCCCTGTTGGGGAGGTTCCTGTTCAAGGGGGATATGGTCCAGCAACAGGTCAAGAAACTCTCTGGGGGCGAGAAGGCTAGGCTGTCGATACTGAAGCTTGTCCTATCACCGTTGAGCCTCCTGCTTCTCGACGAACCGACAAACCATCTGGACATACCGGCGCAACAGGTGGTCGCTGCCGCGATCAACAGCTACAAGGGGACAGCGTGCATCGTCTCCCACGACAGGTACTTCCTGGATTCGGTGGCCAACAAAATCCTCAGCTTCAGGAGTGGGAAACTGGAGTTGTTTAGCGGTAATTACACAAACTATCGCGCACAGGTAACGAGCGGAAGGTTGGATGAGCAGGTCGAAGCGGTGGTAAAATACGTGGTGGACAAGAAGTTCACGGACTGGTACACCGGGCGACGATACGTTCCTGGAGACATCGTGGAGATATCAGAGGATGAGTTTAGCAATTTCCGCTGGGCGCTGGAGACCGGAAGACTAGTGCCTATGAAGCGGAACGAAACAACCGAGCGGCGCAAGAACAGGAGGAATGCAGCATAATCTCTCCCATTCCTGCGAGCGATTCTCTTTGCCTTCATCGTGAATCTCCTCGATATGAACCCATGGAAAATTGAAATTCTCCATCGCGCCATATCCAAAACGGAGGATGAAACTGGCGACATGCTCCTTAAGAAAGGATTGATTTCTGCTGATTTATGGGTAATCCTCAGCTCGGGTAAGAAGCTGCATTATGGGTCGAATGTTAGTAAGGCATATGACCATTGGAAAAGTGTACTAGAAGATTCGATACCTGAAAAATCAATCTCCTGATTATGGCAACCGAGAATATCGAATACAATTTAGAATGAACAAAAGCATGGCACACCATCGACCATCAACGAATCGAGCACCCGCCCCGACGAAGGCGGGGGACGCCAGCCAAAGAAATAGAGCCAAAAATGCCGTAGTTCAATATGCACAACGACACTTCGTACGCCTGAAAACCACGTTGAGCTACGGCACGTCGATTACTTCTCTCTCAAGCTCGAACTGGTTCCATTCCATGATAAGCACGATCTCATACCTTGCGCCAGGTCGCACGTTTTCCAGCGTGAAGAAGTCCCCGTCAGTGAGGCGTTCATCCCAGGTGATGTCAGTGAAGTTCAACCACTCACCAGAGGGACCTTGCCCCAGCGAAGTCGGCTCCAGAGTCATTGGGAAACCAGACCAGAGTGTGTCGTTCGTGTATGCATTCACCTCAAACTCTTCGAGGGCAGACACCCTTATGTCGACGCGAATCTCGACCTCGTATCCTTCCGACGTTTCCCGCAGAAACATCTCGACATCGGGACACATGTAGCAGCATGGTTCCGGAGGGCCCCTGTCGTAGGTGAACTGAGCAAACAACACAGCTGCAGCGATGATGGTAGCCGCTATGACACCCACGGCGGAATATGTCGCCTTCGGGCCGTAGCGGGGAGCCCCTCGGTCTCGGAGCCTTCTCATGCCGTGCCCCAAAGCCGTCAGGTATGCCCCGACAGAGCTCACCACGGCCGGATACAAAGCAGCACTCACGAGCTGTTGTGTCGACCAATCGCATCCTCCGACCGCTATCCCCGTGCGAGTCTGGTTGTACACCGCGATTGCCATGAGCGCGGTTCCCACCAGGTATACCAGGATGCCCGAGAGGAGAACTTCCCTGTCCAAGAGAGAGCTCCACAATCTCGATCCGAAGCCAAGACTACCTATGAGCAAACCGCCCACGACAAGGAGGACCCACAACCAGACGGCGAATGCGAGATGAGTTTCGGGACTGACCTGGTCGTGGTTGATCACCCACGAGTCATAAACGAGGTGGTAGCCGATTACTATCAGTAGGCACACGACCGCGACTGCCCCTATTCTTCGAGCCCTCATGCCTTCGACCTCTCCAAGCGTTTCTCCTGTTCCGTGGGTCCCCTCGATTCGTCGTACGAGGGAAGTCCAATCGGCTTCATCTCCCTGCCACTGCTCGTGAATCCACCCGCTCGTATGAAATCCTTTCGATGGACCCTAGTCCCAACGCCTCAGAATGGGCACTGCGTCTTCCAGGCTGATGTCATCATGATAGACGACGCCCAGGGCCTCAGACAAATCACTAGTCCATTGACCTGCAGCCTCTAGATCAGCCTCCGAAAGACCAGGACCAAACACAACGGCAAGGTCACCACGCGTCACGAGGCTGTGGGCCGTCTTCCCACTCTTTCGAACCGTCAGCAATCGGTCAATCTCCTCAGTCTCAATGGCATCTCGTGAGAGACCCTTTCGAGACTCAATCTTTTCAGGTCCCAAGGTAATCTCCTGCGTGAACATGAACTTCGGTACAACGACGATCGCGAATGGTAGCGCGACGATTGATACGGCCAGAAGGCAGACACCTCCAGACAATCCTGAGAAGAATGCAAGCCATATCGACAAGGCCACAAACAGAGCTGGAATGATGACGCCCAATCCGAGTGCAAATGCCCGTTCCTTTGAGGGCAAGTCCGCGAATGAAGTCCTCAATTCGAGCGTGGGAAGAGACCCCAGGTCCTTGGATGGTATTCTTACCACCAAACCACATTCTGGGCAGACATCAAAACCAGGATCCAGTGGCTCGCCACAGTCACTGCACGGTCGCCAGGGACCTGCTTTGAATTCGTAGTCATCAGCCTTGTCCCGATGGAGTTTGATACGACGGTTCCTTGAGGCATAGAATGGATTGGCCAGAATTAGGGAGGCAAGGCCTGGGAGGAGGAATCCGATTGTTCCCATGCCGATGCGATAGAAGTCCCTTGGCGTTCTGGCCACATATTCACCCACAATGTACTCAGTATCATTTGCCCATTTCACTTCGCCTATGATAGAGGCTGTGTCGCCTGACCACCAGTCTCCGTCGTGCAGACCACGTTGAATCACTCGAAAGCTGGAGGAATGGACTAAGGGCCCGACCTCGACTCGAACTGAACCAGTCCCGTCCGTCAGGTTGAAGGGAATCGGGACCCAGTAGTGATCGTCACCAGAACCCCTGAGGTCAATGACAACCTGGTTCTGGGCATCAATCGTACCGAAGATCTTTGCCCGAGTCCCGGGAGTGAGTTCGTCGATTGAGGTGGTCGGAATCTCCGCCCGCTCGATATCCTCCAAGTCAAGGATGTATCCGAACAGTCCAAATGCAAGAAAGGCAACCGCTAGGACAACCAGAAACACCCAC
Organism: Thermoplasmata archaeon; assembly: GCA_023136265.1. Classification (GTDB taxonomy): domain Archaea; phylum Thermoplasmatota; class Thermoplasmata; order RBG-16-68-12; family JAGMCJ01; genus JAGMCJ01. Next base: position 8,182 of record JAGLRN010000097.1, on the reverse strand, counting down.
ACGGACCTCGGCGGCTTCAACTTGTGGTCTCCCGCAGGACAACCGTGTCTCTTGACGCAGGCGGCGCACAGGAAAACCTTGCAGGTGGTGCACCACTTCGCGGTGCCAATCCTCGAGTCGCATCGAGCGCATCTGAGGGTAGTGGTCATGTTTGTGGTCACTTCCGAAGCGGGATTGGATGAGGCTCGTACTTAGCTTCACCCACCGATGTTGAGAATCCACCCGCCTGTATGAAATCTTTTCGGAGAGACCATTTGTGTCGTGGTTCCCTATGAAGTTCGACATTCAGTGTGAGTGCGACTGCCGTCCAGCGATCAATTCGACTTCTTCGGGATTCCCTTCTTCTCCAGCAGGTCAGCGATAACCTTGCAGGAACCAGGTGTCTGCCTTTCCAGGTATCGGATCTTCTTGCCGCCCTTCATAGCTATTCTGATGCCCACAACTGTTTCCTTGTCGTAATAATGGTATTCCTCTTCGAACTCAGTAATGCCCTCGAAGGGAATCAGCTTTGGGTTGTATGTTCTCACCAGGACTGGTCGTGAGATGCCCTCTTGATCCATGATGACGTATCTCCCAGGTCTGTCCGAGACGAGAATCAGTGCTATGGCCATCATGAAGGCAAGGAATGTCATTGATGCTGCTTCTTCCCCCTGGATCACGAGTACGTAATACGGCAAGTAGATGAAGAGGGGAAGAGACAATATGAAGATAGCCAGAACTAACGCAAGATCGAGCTTGGAGCCTTCTCGAGGCCTCATGACAATTGCGCTGCCCATTATCGTCCCTGCCACTATCAAGAATCCACATGCCCATATGAAATCGTTTCGTAGAGAAACGTCAGACTCCCTTACGAAGGACGACTGTTTCTCCAGAGCCTTTGAGATAGAGGCAAGACGGGGCTTACTACATACCGCTAGATCAGGGCAACTAGCTCATTGAACCCATGCGATACTTTCAAATAAAGACTGGAATATCCGTTCTTGAGAGACTCGAGGGATAGAGAGGTGAACGAATGCGGGGGGGAATCGTAGCCGTTGGGATAGTGCTAATCGGACTGTCAATAGGTTGGTATCTCGTCGGTTTCGTATCCCCAACCATAGCCTGTGGTCTCTGCATAGTGTCGCCAGTTCTGTTTGTCGTTGGCGTTCTTCTCTTCATTGTTGGACTTATCGCAGGAGAGCCACGAACTACTACGGTTGTCCATGTTCAAGCGCCCACCAACCAGCACAGGTTTCGAATCCATGCTCGACCTGTGGGTATCCTCTGACTTGGATACCCAAGCACCAGAGAAACTACTGCTATCGCTGTAAGAAATACCGCTAGATCCTCAGAGCCTTTGAGATAGAGGCAAGACGTAAGCTAGTGCTCTGGACATGCTGAAGCTGAATACGACTACTGGGAGGGATAGAAGACTGCGATGATGCTTCCACGCCCGAAGACATCGTCGACATCCCATCCTATGGTCATATATCCGTTGACGTAGTAGGTCACTGTTTGCCCCGCCGAGATGGGGAAAATGGCTTGGAGTGAACTCGATCTCTGCATGTTTGAATCGCTGGGAATATCTGCTGAGATCGTGTCAAGTGAAAAACCTTCGAGGTTGATGCAGTCCGTTGGGCTTGTCTCAATGAGGAAGACCCAAAGGTCTTCCGTGCCAAAATCGTGGTCAATATAGGCGTTCACGTGGGCCCAAGTGACCACAAACCCATCTGATGGGGCCGTAATGGTTACATTCAGAACCGGCAAATCCATGCAGTTTCCCGCACCATCTCCAATATTCCCTTGACTGATCCAGCTTGAGTAGCTCATCAATGTCCCGGGTCCAGCTGGTCCTTGTGGTCCCACTGGCCCTGGATCTCCCTGTGCACCATCGCTTCCATCGTCTCCATCATCTCCAGTCGGCCCCTGCGGTCCTATTTCGCCTTGCAGTCCCTCTTCACCTGCGGGTCCAGGGAACGCAACCATTCCAATCAAGGCCAAAGCCAGCGCGATGACCGCGATGACAAGTCCAGGTTTGGAGACGTCTGTCTTCGGAGCAGGGGAAGTTGCATACACCACGGGTGGCGGAACCGGCTGACCAACTTGCTCACTACCTATATTCTGTGGTTGACTCATGTGAAAACATACTCCTACGGCCAGCATTACCTTGCTGGATAAAAGAATTGTGGCGGTTGTGAACCAGCATAACCTGAGAGCCTTTGAGATAGAGGTAAGATGGACCGAAGGTTCCACGCTCTGGAAGGTCGAATACCTTGCGTTTCTCTCCATGCTCTCTTCCAATGGTGTTGAGCGGTCTGGACATCGCTCTACCCTTATTTCCTGATGGAGAATCATGAGTCTCCTAGGCAATGAATTCCTTAGTTTCCAAAAGACGGTTGCATTTCAGCCTGACCTTGAGAGAAATGTCTGACTTCTCATCGGACTATGACACTTCAGCTATCCAAGTGAAATCTGCTTCCACCTTGACCCAATAGCCCATTCCCGCCAGAAGCACTTCCGCGTCCCCGAGCACTTCCAGGTGATACGGAGGCGCGGGATCATATCCCTCCACCCGTGTGGCACCAATCTCCGTCCTCAAGTCTGAAACGGAATAGGATGTGTTGAGGGACGGGAATGATACCAGATTCCACCCCTCGTGCAGATGTATCGTGGTCTGAGCGGGGACTATTCCAGCCACGGTGAGGTTACAGTTCTGTGTGATGTTCACCCATATTCCGTCGGTATGATCCATGTTCCACAATCCTCTTCTGTAGGTCTTGGACGTCATATACCACTTCCATTCCCCGCTCAAGGAATCGTAGTACCATGCTTTGTCGTATAGAACTGTCTGGAGCACGGTCTCGATGGATTCGTTGGATTGAATGAGCGGGATGGACACCAGATTCGGTCCCCTCGAGAGCGGGCGGGTGAACTTGCCCGCCTGATCCTCAGCGCATGCGGTGAAGTTGTTCCTGTCGATTGCACAGACTATGTAGAAGTAGTTGTTCGGGTCGCCCTCAGCTGCCGATTCGTCTGTGTAAGACGTAGTCTGGTTCGTAAGCGACGCTATCAGCTGATAGCCTAACCCCTCTGAGTCGAAAACCTCGCTTCGGAATACCTCATACTTGACGACGGATCGAAGCCCAACGCCGTCATCTGGAGAGAGCAACCACTTGAGTGTCACATTCTCAAAAGCCTCCCCGCTCAAGACCGCATCATGAACAGTCGGTGGTCTCGTTGGAGGTTCGTAGGGTATCATGAGCGGGTATCTGTCCTGACTATCCGCATCGATCCCGTAAGGTGTGTCTCCGATGCCATCCGGGTCGGGGCAGATGTCTTGACTTGGTCCGCTACAGTTGTCCACTCCTGTGTAATCCGACCAGAAATTCCCCCCTGATGGGTAGGAGTCATCCCACTGGTTGTCCCATCTGTCGTCACGCGCTTGTACACCATTGCCCGTGATGTTGTTATGGTACGCTTCATTCAAGTAGGAGGAAACGAAGCTGATTCCTTGGGCACTGTTGTTGGCCACTACGTTGTCGAAGACGACATTGTAGCGTGAGTTCCTGTTGACATAAATGCCCAGACTGTTATCCACGACAAGATTCCTTGAGATTCTGTTACTCTGCGACTGATTCACGTGTATGCCATGACGATTGTTTTGAAACACATCGTTATCTCGAACATCATTGTCGTCTGAACCATTTACCTCGATTCCCACCTGATCATTCGCGTGAACAGTGTTCATAGCCACCGTGTTTCCTGCAGATGCATAAAGCCAGATGCCCCGCCGATTCTCAGAGGCCCTATTGTTGACGACAATGCTGCCTTGAGAACCGCCAAGGGAGATGCCGTAGTCATTGTGAGAGACGGTGTTGTTGTCGACTCTGTTGAGGTCTGATGTCTGAACGTAGAGACCATGATCATTGTGAGACATGTTGCTGTCCTTGATTGTGTTACCGTCAGAGGAGCGAAGGAAGATGCCGTGGAAGTGATTATGGTAGGAAATGATTTCGGAGATCGTATTGTCTGAGGAGAATCCGAGCTCCATTCCGACAGTGCCATTGCTCAGATTCTGATTCCTCACCCTGACGTTGGAACAGTTCGCCAGTATCACTTCTCCTGCGCCGGAAGGGACCTCCCCCCCTATCACGTTCTTCCAGTAATAGACGGGCTTTCCGTTCACGGTGTTTGACGCATCGATGCTGTGGGTGTTCCAGTGTTCCAACATGTCGCCGTACATCCATATGCCATCTTCCACCATGGCATTCCCCTCCAAACCAATCTCGACAGAATAGAATACGAAGATCCCTATTGGGCTGAATGTGATGGCATTCTGACTGGCGTTACTCATGCTGGATGCGATAAACTCTATTCCGACGACTTCGTTCCAAGAAACGGTGTTTGCGACAATGGTGTTCTCTGACCCTGATGTGACTATCCCCTTCCAGTTAGCAACGGCAGCGTTGCCTATGACCGAATTACGATTCGAATCGTCCAGTTCGATGCCTGCTTGTGTGTTCGAGTAGACCGCGTTGCCAAGGATGGAATTGTTCACTGAGGAGGTGAGATATATTCCCCTCACGTTGTTCGAGACGGTGTTGTTCGTAATTGTGTTCCCGTTCGAATCGTAGATGTATATCCCTGTTTCTGGCAAATAGACGTCCCATACCTCCCCCGGGCTGTGGGAGGCATCGTTACCTGAGATTGTGTTGTTGTCGGAGAAATACAACCGGATCCCCCACAGGCTGTTGTAGGAAGCTGTGTTGCCAGTAATCACGTTGTACGGCGAGAAACCAAGCTGTATCCCTGCCGAGGAGTTACTCGCATTCTGATCTGTAACTGTGACGTTCGAGCAGTTGGCGAGTATGACTTGACCAGCTCCGGAGGGGATGGATCCTTCGACTACATTCTTCCAGTATTGGACGGGTTTCCCGTTGACCGTGTTGGAAACATCAATCGTATGTGTGTTCCAATGCTGAAGTTGGCCAGACAAGATTATGCCACTATTAATCAACGCATTTCCAGTTAGAGAAACGTTGACGGAGCCGCCGAGAGTGATGGCACGGGTGCCGTTCTCGATTGTGTTGAAGCTGATTGCGTTGTCCTGGGAAAAGCGGAGATAGAGGCCTTGGCTACAGTTCCTGACCATGTTTCTCAAGATTGTGTTGTTGCTGGAATAATCAAGACGCACGCCATGCCAGTAATTGGAGAGGCCGTTGTAGGCCATCAAGTTGCTGTCTGAGTGCTCCAGCGTTATTCCATAGGTGTTGCTGTAGACATTGCTGAAAGCTATGGTATTGTGGTCGGAATGGAGGAGGTGGACACCGAAGTGGTTGTCCGAGACGTTAACGTCGACAACGGTGCAGTTTGAGGCGTAGAACATGGTGATGCCGGATCCGGAGGCGCTGCTGTTACTCAGAGCGAATCCAGTGATATACACGTTGTCAGCGTTGACAAAGAGCACGCTTCCCGTTCTGTTGCCATTGATCATTGTCGTGTCTCTGTCCTCTCCTATCAATGTGAGCGTCCTGTTGATTCTGACGTTCTCATAGTAGATTCCACTGTATACAAACACAGTATCCCCTGTGCTCGAGTTGTCTATCGCTTCCTGTATTGCTGTGTGGTTCCCGGGACCGCCCCCGCCGACGTAGTGCGTTGTGGCTCTCCCCGTCTCTGGAAGTACCGCTGCCGTTGTGAATACCGATATGGTTATCAGAAGTGCCATCACGATGGACCTCTTCATTCTCTTCCACGACCTGGATTCCAATCGATTTCCATCCTAATAATCCTTGGTATGGAAGCCTCGCTAGGGCGTTGATGTGTCGTCATTCAATATGAAGTCCGACATTTGACCCTTGCCGCAGGGCTCTGTCACCTCCCTACTACTGTTCGTGAGTCCACTCTCCGACATAAAACCGGTACGGCGGAGTGTACGATTAGCAAGGTTCATTAGATCCAACGGGAATGAGAGGGCGAGAGATGACTGAAATCACAGCGGCGATCAAGCGATGTGAAGGCGAAATCGAAGCAGCCCTGGCCTCGCTTGAGCTATCAGAACAATTGAACGAGGCTCTGGCAGCCTATCGCGCCGTTGAGGCCAAGCTGGAAGCGCTCGATCTGGCATCGGAGCATCTGGCTTATGCTGAGAAGCAGCGCGTGTTGGCCTACTGCTTGATGCGGCAAAGCAACATCCTTCGGCAGATAGGGCAGGCACAGGAAGCAGTTGAGCTCAGCGAGCGGGAGATAACCGCGGCTCGTGCCTCTGGTGACGACGTCACCCTGGCTCGAAGCCTGATGTCGTACGGGACCAACCGCATCGTTCGTGGTGAGGTTGAGCAAGGTCTCGCTTTCATGGAGGAGGCTCGCTCCCTTTTCGAAAGTGGCAACAGTTATGACCACAAACAGGGGCTGGGTTGGTATTGGATCCTGCGAGCGGACTTGGGAAACGCTGGAATCCTGCCCGGAGATGCCTCTGAGGTAGTTGATGCAGCCGATCAGGCGCTAGCGATTCTGCTGCCTTTGGAGAATTGGCCAGGTGTAGCAAGGGCCCATGCCGCCCGCGCTCAGGCTCACGAAGCCTTGGGAGATGGCAATGCCACAGCAGCTGACCGTGAGGCTCAGTCCCGATATGAAAAGTTGGTCGCCAGATCTGAGGAGACTTCTGGAGCTTAGCGGTCTTTCCGGGCTAGCTTCGTATGACAAGGCGGTCGCAGTTCTGCCAACTTCGTATTGACGTTAGTCATCTGAAGCTCCGGGCTGAGGAGGACTAAGAAACCCGAAGCATATGACTAATCTTCTCGCAAAACAGACCATCAAACAAGGTATGGAAGAGCGACTGGAGAAAGGTCGTGAACCCGTAAGGGTATGGACCGAAGGGGACTTGAACCCCTGGCCTCCACCATGCCAAGGTGGCGATCTTCCAACTGATCTATCGGCCCGCGGAAATCACAATAGCCACTGACGATATATAACTCTAATCTTCCTTGAAGTGGAAGTCCAGCAGCTTCTTCTGGAACCTGTGCATCTCCTTCGGTATGCGCACCGGGTAGAGGCCCGTGATGCAGCCCAGGCAGAGCTCGTTCCTTCTCTGTCCGATCGTCTCGACGACGCCCTCGATCGTATTGTAGCCCAGTGAATCGGCACCGAGCTCCTTGCGGATGTCCTCAACCGTCTTCTCGTTCGCGACGAACTGGTCCCTCGTCGTCATGTCTATCCCCAGGTAGCAGGGGGCGATTATCGGCGGGCAGCCGATTCGCACGTGAACCTCGGTCGCGCCAGCGTGCCTCAACACGGCGATGATCCTCCGCATGGTCGTTCCGCGCACTATGCTGTCGTCCACGAGGACGACTCTCTTTCCCTTGATCACTGGCACGACTGGATTGACCTTCTCCCGCACGCTCACGGTCCTGCTCCTCTGGTCTGGCATGATGAAGGTCCTTGCGATGTACCTGTTCTTCATGAGCCCCTCCGCCACGGGGATTCCTGAGGCCTCGGAATATCCGAGAGCGTAGGTCCTTCCCGAATCTGGCACGGGCGCCACAACGTCCGCCTCCACCGGATAGAGCTCGTGAAGGAGCGCTCCTATCTTCCTGCGGATCTCGTACACCCACTTCCCATCCAGGACAGTGTCGCCTCTCGCGAAGTAGAGGTACTCGAAGAAGCAGTGCGCCTTCCGCTTGCCCTCCACCAGCTGATGGCTCTCGAATCCGTCCTCGGTAAGTTCGACCAGCTCTCCTGGTCTCACGTCGCGAATGAGCTCACCGTCCAGAACGTCGATGGCCACGTTCTCCGATGCGATGATGTGCCCGCCGTCGAACTTGCCTATGCAGAGCGGCTTTATCGCGTGCGGGTCCCTCAGTCCGTACACCTTGCCATCGTGGAGGAAGGTCATCGCATAGGACCCCTTCAGCTGTGGGACGACCTGCTTCATTGCCTCAGCGAAGCTCAATCCGTAGGCCATCTCGTCGGAGAGCATGAAGGCCATCGTTTCCTCCTCGCTCCCGAGGTTGTACTCGTGACCCTTCCTGTCCATCCTTCTCTTCAGCGCTCCGGAGTTGGTGATTATGCCGTTGTGTCCGAGAGCCATCCTTCCTGAAGGCGTCTCGATGATGTGCGGCTGCGCGTTCTCTGGCTTGGAGAGCTTGATCGAGTAGTAGTTGTGACCGATGCCGATCTTCCCTCGCAGCTTCTTGAGATTCGA
>JAGLRN010000096.1 GCA_023136265.1 Thermoplasmata archaeon | reverse complement strand
ACCATAAACAGCATAATGTTGAGCAGCGTGTGGCATCCTATTACGCCCAGAAGGGTTCCTGTTTTGTACGCCACATAGGCGAAGAAGAGCCCAACGAAGAAGACGAAGACCAGGTCAGCGATCGAGAAGAAGCCTATGTGCATCGCCGTGAAGATGACGGAGATGTACAGGATTGCTGCGCGCCCGCTCATCACAGCAGACGAGTTGTGGAGGAGGATCCCTCTGAACACGAGCTCCTCGGAAACTCCCGTCCCGAACATTATGACCAGGACTCCCAGGATCACCGTTCCGAGAGCGAAGTCCGCGACCCAGGGCTCCGGCGTCAGAATAGCATACTCGAGAAAGCCCAGCGGGATTCCCAGGAGCATGATCCCGACCTGAACGGGAAGGAGCCTCATTGGTCCGAGCACGAACCCGTAGTCCGACCTCTTCAGCTTCTGCACATGGATCGTGGCAAAGGCCGCCACGAGCATCGGGACGGTTATCACGGCAAGCCAGACGAGGGTATCGGAGAAGGGCCAATAGGGCGTCGCGATGCTGAACATCCTGATCAGGGGTATGAGGGTGAGAGCGACGAGCAGTCTCGACAGCTCGGGCTTCCATGAGAGTACCGAGGCGACGATGATCAGGCAGAACAGGGTGACCATGTGTATGTAGGTCCCCGCCGCGGGGCTTTCCAGAGCGAGGGCGACCTCGGCCAGGACTATGAGACCGAGAAACGCGATGATGACGCGCATATCCGTCTTCTCTGCTTCCCCCTTCCTCCACATGAGTGGCACCAGAACCGTGTTCTCCTATTATTCCATTTTGCCCTTTCCACTGGGAATCCGCGATAGTTCTAAATAAACGTACCAGAATACAAACGTTCGCTGGAGGCCACACTTGAGAATCCATTTCCGTGAAAAGCCCTACGACCTTCTCGTCGTCATCATCTTCGCGATTCCTTTGGTTATCGCGGCTGCCTTGGCCACTAGCGGCCCCGTAAGAGTCGCCCTCGGCCTGATCTTCATCCTCTTCCTGCCGGGCTATGCCCTCATCGCGGCCCTGTTCCCGAGCAGTGAGGACATCGACTGGATCGAGAGGATCGCCTTCAGCTTCGGTCTGTCCATCGCCGTCGTCCCGCTTCTCGGTCTCGTCCTCAACTACACGTGGGGGATATTCGAGCCCACCACTGTTGCGGCGATCTTCATCTTCATCCTCGCCATGTGCGGGGCCGCCTACTACAGGAGAATGCTGCTCCCCGTGGAGAAGAGGCTCGCGCTCTCCGTTGATCTGAGGATCGAGGGGTGGGAGGACTACGAGCTCCTGGACAAGGTTCTGACGATCGGGCTTGTAATCTCCATCATCATAGCGGTGAGCATATTCGTCTACGCGTTCACTGTCCCCAAGACGGGTGAGAGGTTCACGGAGTTCTACATACTCGACGAGAACGGGATGGCCGATCAGTACCCCACTTCCTTGAACGCGACGGAGAATGGAACGGTCATCATCGGGGTCGTGAACCACGAGTTCGCAAACGTGACTTATACAGTCAGGAAGGACCTCGTCTGGATCCAGTGGGTGTACAACAACGACACTGAGTTGGATGAGCCAATCGAGATGTCCAGAGTCACGCTGCACACGGAGGACGTAAGCCTCGATCACGAGAAGGTCTGGGAGAGTCCCTTCGTCTTCAGCATCGCCGATGCGGGCGACTACAGGCTCGAGTTTCTTCTCTTCAAGAACGGCGACCTCTCGGAGACGTACAGGGACCTGCACCTCTACATAGAGGTCTCTTGATCCTTGACGAATACAGATTTTATCTCGTCCGTCAGAAGGAAAGCTATGACGAAGATGTGGATGAGGATCGGACCTATCAGTATGAAGGTCGCGATCGTGGCGGTAAGGGCTGCCGCCGGAAGACCACCGATGATCTCCCCGACGAGGCCGATGTTGATGATGAGCGCGAAGAACATGAGAAGAGCGACCAGCATGGAGTACAGCGTCCAGGACCATGCCCATTCCTTGAGCCTGAGTAGGCCGATTCCGCTGATGAGCTCCACTATGCCGGATGCGAGGAGAACGACTACGATGATCGCTATCGCCGTGAAGGTAAGGAAGAACTCTCCAGAGAACACCCATGCGAGAAATCCGTTGAGAAGTATCATGAAGATCGAGAACGTGATCACGAGGACAGCGAGTATCTTTACCGCAATGGGCGTCTTCTCTTCCTCCACCTTTCCACCAGCATAGGAATTGGTTTCCCTACTTAAACGTTTTACTGGCTGGATTCACAACACTTAAAAGGGAACAGCTGGATTTCGGGCGTGGTGTCGCGGAGGTCCTTCTTTCGGATTGTCTACTCCATCTTCTGGGGGGCTGTCTTTGTCATGCTTGCCGTGTCCCTACACCTGGGACTGAACTCCACGTACATGTGGTACACGGAGAAGACGTCCTACAATATGTATCTTGCAATGACTCTCCTCGCGGTCATACTCCTCGAAGCGACGCTCGTGTTCACGTTCCTGCAGAGGAGACGATTTCTGAGAGTGGAATCGCAACTGGGCGAGGAGGGTGACAGGGAAT
>JAGLRN010000095.1 GCA_023136265.1 Thermoplasmata archaeon | reverse complement strand
AAGGTTTATAGCTCATATTCATTCTCTAAAGGGAACATCCTGGAGAAATGGAGATGGAAGCCACCCTCAAGAACAGACTCCTTTGTCTCGGAATGAGAGCCCCTGACAACCTGAAGGAGGGAAGGAAGTGGGGCGCTGGACCTGCTGGCGGGAGGTTCGTCCTGCTACGCGATTCCGTCGCGAACGTCCCCATATTCGGGTTTGCGGAGGACTCTCCGATCCAGCTGCTCGAGCGTGACGGCAATCACTACATCGGTGACAGGGGCGAGGAGACCAAGGTGAACCTCCTGGACAATCCTAGATTCTACGATTCGCCGACATCTGATGGGGTGCAGATGCGGATGATCGCACTGGCTCACGGGAACAGGTGTCTCGGCTCGACGGTGTATCAGAGATGCGTGAGATGGGAGCGTGGTGATCAGTGCCAGTTCTGCGGTATCGAGCTCTCGCTGAAGCACGGGACGACCCTGGAGTTGAAGAAACCCCATCATCTGGCCGAGGTTTGCGAGGCGGCGGAGGGTGAGCGCTTCAACCACGTCACCCTCACAACGGGCACGCCCAATTTGAAGGATAGAGGCTCGACGATACTCTCGAGCGCAACCCAGGCCGTGAAGGATAGCACGAACATGCACGTCCACGTGCAGATCGAGCCAGTAGCGGAGAAAGAGATCGAGTTGATGCACTCGGCCGGAGCAGACAGCATCGGCATCCACATTGAATCCCTCGATAGATCGACCCTCGGGAGGGTGTGTCCAGGCAAAGCGGGCGAGTACGACGTCTACTTCAAGGCGTGGGAGAGCGCCCTTGGCATCTTCGGTCCCAATCAGGTGAGCTCATACATCATCCTGGGGCTTGGAGAGGAGAGGAACGAGACCTTAGCGGGGATCGACAGAATGTGCGAGAGGGGCATAATTCCCTTCATCGTCCCGCTCAGGCCGTTGGAGGAGACGCCGCTCCAGGACCTCGTCCCGCCCAGACCAGAGGTCATGGAGGAGTATTACCTATACGCGTGCGAAAGCATGAGGGAGCACGGAATCGATCCAATGAAGAACCTGGCGGGGTGTGTACGGTGCGGAGGATGCTCCGCCCTGATGGACTACCACAGAGGATAGCATGCTAAAGGAAATCGTCGACCTCGTAAGGAACTACGAGGGGCTCACGAGGAAGAAACCGATCTCCCCGATAATCAAGGAGCTCGGTCCCGTCGAGGACATGGGAAGAACTATTCACGGGTTCGGGGAGGACTGCGCCGTCATCGACCACGAGGGGAGTTTCCTTCTTCTGGCGGCCGAGAGCATATGGTCCAGGCTCCTCGAGGATCCCGAGTGGGCGGGCTATTGCTCCGTCCTCGCCAACGTCAATGACGTGTACGCCATGGGAGGGAGGCCCTTGGCGGTTGTGAACACGCTCTCGTTTCAAAACGAACAAGAAGGAAGGCTTCTGGCTAAGGGCATGAGGGAAGGGTCCCTGAAGTTCAAGGTCCCGATCGTCGGGGGACACGTGCAGCCTGCGTCCGACTCGCCTGTCATCTCGGTGTTCATTCTCGGGGCTGCTCAGAACCCACTGTCCAGCTTCGACTGCAAGACCGGTGATGACATCGTTGTCGCAACAGACCTGGTTGGAAGGATGAAATCCCGATTCCTGAATTTCGATTCCACGAGCGAGAAGTCCTCAGAGGACGTTCTGTTCAGACTGGAGGCCCTCGTCGAGATTGCGGACCAGGGGTCCGCGTCCGCAGCGAAGGACATATCCAATCCTGGCGTTCTGGGTACTATCGCAATGCTGCTCGAGACCTCCGGTGTGGGAGCGGACGTGGACGTGGGTGCGATCCCCAAGCCCGAAAGCGTTGATCTGTCCTCTTGGATCCTCACGTATCCCGGGTGCGGGTTCATCGTGACTTGTGATGAAGCTAGAACCGAGGAGACACTGGACATACTGCGAGAGAGGAATCTCAGCGCTACCGTTGTGGGCCGCGCGACCGAAGAGAGGAAGATGCGGCTTTCTCTCGAAGGCGAGTCACGCGTGCTGTTCGACCTGGAGAATGAGATAATCACCGGCGCCAGCCCCGCTCACGTCTCGGGTGCGAGAGATGAATGAGGCGTGGGTGGTGGAAGAGCTCGGTCCCTCGGACGCAAAGGGCATTGAGAACCTTTTCAGAATAGTCTGGCCTCAGGCGAAGGAGTATCCGGAGGAATGGCGACGGAAGAGGATGCTGTCCGCGGAGGAGATCATCGAGGAGATGAAGAGCGGCCACCGCTATTTCGGGATAGCGCTCGATGAGAGGATCGTCGGCGTCTACAAAGTAAGAATCCGCGGGGACATGTGCTTCGGAGAGCACCAGTCCATCCATCCGAGCTGCAGAGCGGCGGGTCTGGCAGAGGCCATGTACGACCAGTTCTTCGAACTGGCGAAGAGAACGAACTGCAGAAGGAACGTGGTCAACATCCTCATCGGTCACGGCATCGGCGAACTGTGCGTGAGAAGATACTCATTCCGGAAAGTGGGAGAGCCCTTCGAGCAATCCAAGGGTATGCTTGTCCAGAGATACGAAAGGGAGATCTAGACCTCCAGATAGAGGCCCACTACCCCGCCGATGTGGAGGTCCGAAGCCGTATACTCCGGCACCCTTAGAGTGACCTTCTCTCCCCTCATGTCTCTCAGCGTCACCCAACGGTCATCATCCTTCTCCGTCAGGTCAACGACTTCGAACGAGTTGATGAACCTCATCGTCATGAACACCCTCGTCGCCATAATCCCTTCTGAGCATATTTCCTTTTCCGATGTCCCGGCGTGCGCGCCTCCGACTCCTTCCGAGGGCTTAAGTAGCACGTGCGGGATGCCGAGAACGGAGGAGATTTGATGAAACCTGTAGCCAAGGCAATCGAGGACAGGAACGAATGCCAGCAGAAGATCAAGGAGGAGATGCCCGACCTCTATGAGGGGTTCCGTTCGCTCTTGCAGGCGACCTACAAGGACGGACATCTGCCGCTGAAGATGAAGGAGATAGTCGCGGTGGCCTGCTCCGTCGCCGTCCGGTCGGAGTCGTGCGTGCTAGCGCATGTCAAGAAGGCGATCGATGCGGGAGCCACGAAAG
>JAGLRN010000094.1 GCA_023136265.1 Thermoplasmata archaeon | reverse complement strand
GTGTTCGCCAAGGACGCGATCGATGTCGCAGAGGCGCTCCACAAGTAGTCTATTCGGTCCTGCTCACGCGGATCGTGGGCTCAACACTCACTTCGAAATCCACCGAGTTCGAGACGAAGCACCTCTTCTCCGCCAAGGAAACGGCTTTGTCCGCTTGAGTGGCATCCCTCTCAGACGCAACCAGCACCCGCAGGCGGACCGTGCATCCGACGAACCGTATCGTGTCGTTTGTCTCGTCTAGATGGCCTTCTGCCTCCGACTCGAAGGATTGGACCTGGATCCTCATCTTCTGAGCGAACGTGAGAAAGGTCATGTGAAGACAGGCGTTCAAGGAGGCGATTAAGAGTTCCTCGGGGACGACGAAGCCGTCCATCCCGCCGAAGTCCACGGGAGAGGAGAACTCGACCTTCTCGCCGTTCTCGAACGTCAGCTCTCCCTTCTTCTCGCCAATCCATCTGGTGCGTGACCGAAACGTCTTCATGTCGACCCCGCCAAAGCTCTCTCGTACAATTGCAGCGTCCTCTTTGCCGCGTTGTCCCACGTATACTTCTTCGCGGACAGCCTCCCCTGGCGGCCCATCTTCTTCCTCAGTGAAGGGTTCTCGATAAGCTTGGTAATCGCCTCGGAAAGTCCTAGGACGTCGCCGAGGTCCACCAGGTATCCTGTCTTTCCGTCTTCCACGAGTTCAGGGATGCCTCCCACCCTTGTTGCGACCACGGGCTTCATCATGGCCATCGCCTCCATCAGGGCCAGCCCCCACCCCTCCATTCGCGAGGGGAGTACGAAGACATCGCAGAGCGCGTACAGGATGGGCAGTTGCTCATCGCTCACCTGTTCTAGGAAGCGAACGTTCCTGCCTATGCCGAGCCTCTTGGCGAGGATGGAGAAGAGCCTTCTCTCGTCGAATTCCTGTGTCGAGGTCATCCCGCTCCTCCCCAGCACCGTCAACCTCGTGTCAGGATGTTTGGGCAGCAGGTTCTCCACCGCAAGGAACAGATGCTCCAGGCCCTTTCTGGCCTCGAGACCGCCGACGAAGAGGATGTCCACACCGGTCCGCTCAGGTTTCGGGTATTCGTCAGGATCGAACCTCTTCACATCCACGCCGTTGTGGACGACACAAGAGTCCACGTCATATACCTCTTTCAGCTTCTTCTTCCAGTATTCCGAGACCGTGACCTTCACATCGCATAGGTTTATAGAATCCTCCTGGAGCTTCGTGAGCAACGGGCCGCGGAACTCGTCAACGTGATGCACCGTCCGAATGGTCGGCGCGCTGACTTTCTTCTTCAGCAGGCTGAGCGCGTTCCCTCCGATGCAGTCCTGAGTATGATATATATCGAAATCGAGCGGGAGATTCTCATCGTACGTGGAGATCATCCTCTTGACGTCTTCGTTGAGGTTGCCGCGGACGCGGTAGGGGAATATGTCGAATGGAACGGAGACCTCCCTGAAGAACCCGTGCGGGTATGATTTCTCCCGCCACTTCCTCAACGAGAACAGATGAACGTCCACCCCGAGGTCCATCAGGGCCTCGGACAGGTGGAGGGCGTGGACCACCCCCCCTCGAGGCTTGGTGCTGTGCGTGAGCATGGCGACTTTCATCTCAGACTCCCTGAAGGTTCAATCGCGGTGGATATAAAACGATATTGGCTGGGGCGTGTGCGTCAGAGGCACTGGTGGGCTATCTCGACGACATCCATGGTCTTGATGTCGACGCCGGCCTTCCTCGCTCCCGCGTTAAGGTTGACGACGCAGAAGGGACACGGGGTCGCTATGAGCTCAGCGCCCGTCTCGACAGCCTCCAAGACCCTCTCCGCGGCGATGCTCTCCGCCTGCTCGTTGAAGGCGATCTTAAAGCCGCCGCCCGCACCGCAGCATCTTGAGTTCTCCCTATTCCTTCTCATCTCCAGGAGCTCGAGTCCCGGTATGGCCTTGAGGACCTCCCTCGGTGCGTCGAAGACTTTCGCGTGCCTGCCGAGATGGCATGGATCGTGGTAGGCGACCTTCTTGGGGAACTCCTTCGTGAACTCGAGCTTCTTAGCTTTGACCGCATCTGCCAGGAACTCGGTGATGTGCTTCACCTCGAAGTTCAGCTTACCGTGATAGAGAGGGTAGTTCTCCTTGATCGTCTTGAAGCAGCCAGCGCACGCAGTGACGAGCGTGGTCGCGCCTCTCCGCTCGACCTCTCGGATGTTGTGGTTGACATACTCGGCCTTTATCCCGTCCCCCTGTCCCGTTCGAAGCAAGGGGGAGCCGCAGCACCACTCATCGGTTCCAAGAACGTCGAACCTGACCCCTGTGGCCTCGATGAGCCTCGCCGTCGCCTCGGCAAGGAACTGCATCCTGTAGGCCTCCGTGCAACCCACGAAGTAGAGGACCTCTGGGTTGTCGCTGGTCTTCAGGTCCTCCGGGACCCAGGCGGTCCTGTTCTTGAGCTTGTCCTTCTCCAGGTCGTTGGGATCGAGAAACGGGTTCCTTTTCTCGGGATTGTATATCCTCTTGGCGAGCTCCTTGTGACCCGGAAGGCCCTCGAATCCTGCCCGGACGAACTCTTCCTTCACCTGCTCCCATACGTCGGAGAGCTTGATGTCGACATGGCAGACCTCGTCGCACGCTCCGCATGATGTGCAGTGGAAGAGCGCCTCGAAGAACTGCGGATCCATCTCCTTGGGGTTCTTGTCGAGTATGCTTCGCTCCTGAAGCTGCTTCAGGTAGAACATCTTTCCCCTTGGGCTGTCCGACTCCCATCCGAACATGTCGTACGCTGGACAGGTCCCCTTGCAGTAGCCGCATTGCAGACATGCATAGATATCGAGCTCTATCTCGCCGATGTCCACCATGCTATCGTACTCCAGAGGGTAGCCCGCCTATTTTTGTCTTTGGAAACGCCTTCTTCATCATCGCCAGCATGTCGAGGCCGACGGCCATCAGCGGACCGGGGATGCCTACGCCGTAGCGCATCCTCATCTCGATGAACTTCCCCGGATTGACTATATCGTCGGGGTCGAGCATCAGCTTCACGCTCCTCATGATGTCCCCGCCCAGTTTGCCGTGCAGGTTGTCCAGGTTCCACGCAAACCAAAGGCCGACACCAGAACCACGCCCGCCAAGCTCCACCGCTCTGTCGAGGATGTGCTTGACGAACCCCATCGACGCTATCGAGGCGATGGCATACCGCTCGTCCGCGACGTAGAAGGGCATGAACGCAACGCTGTTCCTGTCGATGAGAACCCCCTTCAGGGTGGAGAGCATCTTGAGCTCCTTAGCTATCTTGGCGGCGGATTTCATCATCTCTGAGAACGCGGTCACGGGAAGGACGACCTCGCCCAGAGCCCCGCCTGGCCCGAGCCTCCTGATCCTCATCTCGTACGTGCGCTCCTCCCATTCGTGCACCGCCAAATCCTCGGGCTCCTTGTTTCCTCCCCCCTTCTCGACGATTCCATCTATCGTTGCCTCCTCCGCCTCATTCGACTTCGCTGAGCCCGCCAGTGTGACGCTCAGAAGAGAACCGACCTCTGGGGCCTCCCTGCCGAGCAGGCGGACGAAATCGAAGTAGTTGCCGTCGGAGAAGGACACGTTGTACGGGAGGGATTGCGAGTGGCCAATCTCCCTCAGCGGTTTTTCCATCGCCGGGAGTTTGTCGAACGAATACGCAAGGGGTCGGATCTCCTCGGGCATCGGCCGCAGTCTGACGGCGACCTTCGTGACTATGCCCAGTCCTCCTTCTGACCCCGATATGAGAGCGTTGAGGTCGGGTCCTTTGCCAGAGGCGCCGTCCACGTCGGTGTTCAGGATTCTGCCGTCACCGAGGACCGCCTGCATGTGCTCGATAAGCTGGACCGACGTTCCAGCCCCGTAGGCTCCGATTCCCGCGCCTCCCGTGTTGATCCAGCCTCCGACCGTAGCGATCCTCGCGCTGCCGGGATAAGTGGGCAGGAACAGCCCCTTGAGCTCGGCGGCCTCGGAGATATCGAGCCAGGTGACGGCAGACTCACAGACGGCGATGCGGCTGTCCTCGTCGATCTCGAGTATCTTGTTCATGCCTGACATGTCGAGCACGATGCCGCCCTGGTTGGGAACTGCCCCGCCAAAGCCCCAGCTCGCCCCTCCTCGCGGTATGATCGGAATCTTGTGCTCCCTGGCGAACTCGACCAGCTTCTGCACGTCCTCCACGTTCCTCGGCCTCACGACCGCATCGGGAAGGACCTCGAACGGGATGCTTACGAACTTCGGAAGAGGCGCCAGATCGTGTGAGTAGAGCAGGCGCCTGAACATGTCCAGGGCGACGTTATCCTCGCCCACGAGATCGACGAGTTTCTTGCTCAGCCCGTTGTCCAGCTTCCCCCTCTTCCTCGGGAGGATCCTCATTATCCCCCTGGCGGATTCCCCAATCCTCGATGACGAGGTCCGCGCGCAAGCTCCAACGGCATGTTGGCTGGACACCTTTCCGACGATGTGTTTCGATGTCACAATGCGCGGGTCGAAAGCGCTCTTGAGCGCGCAGAAGGCCGATGCACCGCCCTCCTGCATATCCTGAGTCCAGAGGTCGAGGTCGCGGATGAATCCGCTCGCCGCAAACACGGACTCCTGGAACTTCCTCTTGGTTGAGTCGATGTCCTTGTGCCCAAGTCTCGCTTTGGCGGGAACGACCAGAGCCCGGACGGCGCAGAGACCCGATGTCAAGACGGTGAAGTCGAGCTCCATTCTGGTGAGTGGTTCTTTCATGGTCTCAAGCAGATCAGGGATTCCCTTCTGCGACAGGACCATCTCGTCCGCGAACTCGAACTTCCCCCTCTTCGAGAGGAACTTGAACGAGTTGGTTCTCTCCGATTCCAGCTTGGTCGCGCTGTGGCCCTCTGCGATCTCATCGATCCTTCCCTCGATCTCGTCGTTGGCCTCTCCCGCGCGGAGGATTGCGATTCGCACGACAGGATTGGGTCCGGAGTCAACTCCTGCCGAAATCGTGATGTCGTGAACGTCGTAGATTCCCGAGACCTTGCGGAGGAAGGCGGACAGCTGGTCGCCGGATAGCGAGTATTTCAGAAGCCTCACCTCGGGAGGCATCGGTCGAATGAAGAGATGGATCCAGGCGGGTATACCGAACGCCCCGCAGGAACCGATCGTCAGGCGGTTCAGATCGTAGCCCGTGCCGAAGTTGGAGATCGCCTCGTACCCCGTTTCCAGCGTCTTGCCGTCTCCGAGGACGAGGTCGACGGAGCGTATCTCGTTCGACACGTCGCCGTTCGCTATCGCTCCGAAGCCTGCCCTTCTCCAGAGCAGCCATTCACCCACGGACATCTCGTTCGAGGCGGGGAGCGCTGCGAGTGTCATGCCGTGCTTCTCGAGTTCGTCGATGAGCTCGGCGACCGCGGTACCCGGCCCGCAGCTGACAAAGAGGTCGTTCGCATGGACCTTCACGGATCTGTTGAGCTGTCCCATGTCAAGGAGCACATCTCCGTCCTCTGAACCGGATGCCCAGAAGTCCTTGCTCCTCTTCACGACGAGGTTCGCTTTCTTGCTCGAGCAGAACCCGACGAGCTTGACCAGCTCCTGCGTCGTCGTTATCTTCGCCACCGGCTTTCCAGTTGCCAGGTCCTCCGCGACCCTGCCGGCCCCGATGGCCGCTGCTAGTCCTTGCCTAGTAACACTCATCTCCATTCCCCGCTAGAATCAGAACGTGCAAAGCGAGATGATCTTCCTTTCTGAACGAATCGATGACGCCCTTCCTCCCCATCTCGAAGCACCTGCGCTCAATAACCCATTTCCGTATTTATAGGTGAGCGGAAGTCGTGCATGACAGACGCCAGCGGTGACGAAACGCGTATGCCCGGATTCGATATTCATCGTGGCAAAAGACCTATATACCATTCACGATAATTCTCTACAAGCCAATGCACAAACTAGTGGAGGTCAGGTCAGGAGTCGACCTCCTCCAAGCGAACAGGGAAATCGCACAGAAGAATAGCTCTTTTCTCCGCGAAAAAGGAATAGTGTCCATCGACATAATGGGCTCGATAGGGGCTGGAAAGACGCTCTTGGCGGAGAAGATGATCGACATTCTCCAGGGTAGGGGCATCTCTGCCGCGGTGATTGCGGGCGATGTCGCTGGGAACGCCGACTATCAGCGGTTCAAGAAGCACGGGGTTCCCGTGGAGAACATCAACACCGGCAAGGAGTGCCACCTCGACGCGCATCTGGTCGACCACGCGCTCGAGCACATGGACCTAGATGGCATCAGTGTTCTTTTCATAGAGAACGTCGGCAACCTCGTGTGCCCGGCGGACTTCGCATTGGGAACGGACAAGAGGATGGTCGTCGTCTCTGTGACAGAGGGCGACGACATGATCGTGAAGCATCCTCTCATCTTCGGGCTCTCGGATGTCATCGCCATCAACAAGACGGACCTCGCGCAGGCGATGGACGTCGATCCGAAGACCCTCGCGAATGACGCGAGGGAACTGGGCTCGAAGGCCGCGGTCGTCTGCACGGACGCAAGGCACGGGGAGGGTATCGAGGATTTGATGCGCGCGCTGGGATTGCCAATGGACTGAGGCTCACTGAATGAAGTTCTACCTCTATGGTGTGGTTCAAGGCGTGGGCTTTCGACCCACGGTCTACAGGGTAGCGACATCGCTCGGCTTGAAGGGATACGTGAGGAACAACGGCTCGAACGTCGAGGTCTGCCTGAACGGGGGCGAGGACGAGTTCCTGGACATGCTGAAGGCGGAGCTTCCGCCCTTGGCGAGGATAGACAACATCGAGAAGGTGACCGAGTCGTGTCAGGAGATGTTTGACACCTTCCGAATAGTCAGCAGCGTAGCTGGTTCGAAGGAAGCGTCCATACCGCCCGACATCGCATTGTGCGACGACTGCATAAGCGAGATATTCAGCACGAAGGACCGGAGGTTCGGATTCCCGTTCACGAACTGCACGAACTGCGGTGCGCGGTTCTCGGTGATAAGGGACTTCCCGTACGACAGGAAGAACACGTCGATGTCCCTTTTCGAGCTCTGTCCGACGTGCAAGAAGGAGTATGCGGATCCGCTCAACAGGCGGTTCCATGCGCAGACCATATCCTGCCCGCACGACGGACCAAGGTACCTTCTCTACAACGACCAGTGCGTACAGCTCCCCGCCAACGACTCGGTGAGGAGGTTCTCCGAGATGATCGACAAGGGCAAGCTCGGAATCGTGAAGAGCTGGGGAGGCACGCATATGGTCTGCACGCTGGAGCAGACAAAGAGGCTCCGAAGCTGGTACAATCGTCCGTACAAGCCCTTCGCCGTTATGGTGCGCGATGTCGAGACCGCGGAGAAGTATGCTCACATCTCGGAAGAAGCGAAGAAGCTGATGACATCCCCCGAAGCACCGATAGTCCTCGTTCCCAAGCGGCATGGGGAACACGATGAGCTACTTGAGGATGTGGCCCCTGGCCTTGATAGCGTCGGCCTGTACATACCCTACACAGGGGTGCAGCATCTCATCTTCCGAAACATCGACCACGACGCCCTGATAATGACGTCCGCGAACGCGCCCGGCGAGCCGATGGCGCTCACCCATGATGAGGCATTCAGGCTCGGGGTGGAGATCTACCTGCTGCACAACCGGGAGATCATCAACCGCGTTGACGACTCGGTCGTAATCCCTTTCAATGGGAGCAGGTTCTTCGTGAGGAAGTCCAGGGGTTTCGTCCCGAAGCCTATTCCGATACTGCACAAGAAGAAGGTCCTCGGCGTCGGTGCCGAGAGGAACGTCACGTCATCCATATCCAGGAACGGCGAGCTGCTGGTCAGCCAGTACATAGGGAATACGACACACTACGGCGTCTTCGACTTCCAGATGGATGCTACGAGGAAGCTCATGGACTTGGCGGGAATCGATGACCTCGAGGCCGTGGGAATCGACCTTCATCCGATGTACACGACGAGAAGGGTCGGCAAGGAGTTCGCGAAGGAGTTCAATGCCAGTGTCGTGGAGATCCAACATCATTGGGCTCACGCGGCCTCTTTGATGGCGGAGCACGGTCTGGACGAACTGGTCACGCTGACGTTCGACGGTGCGGGTTACGGAGAGGACGGCAGGATCTGGGGCGGTGAGGCGCTCTCCGCGAGGCTCGACGGCTATGAGAGGTTCGCTCACCTGCAGTACATCCCGCTGATCGGAGGGGACAGGGCGGTTCTCGAGCCCGACAGGCTCGTTTTCGGCATATTCGAGAGCCTTCGCCAGCCGAAGGACATCTTCGATGCGGAGAAGAGCAGGGTCTTGAGGAAGGCCATGGAGAAAGCACCCAGGACAAGTAGCTTCGGGCGGGTCTTGGACGCACTTGCTGCGTATCTCGGGGTCTGCAACAGAACCACCTACGACGGCGAGCCCGCCATGAAGCTCGAGCGGCTTCTTGCAGGAGGGAAGAACAGGTTCGGCTTCCAGACCGAGGCGAGGGGTACGAATGGCCTGGAGATCCAGACGCTCCCGCTCTTCGCGCAGCTGGATTCAATCATGAGCAAGCAGGAGGCGACGTCACAGCTCAAGGCGGACATTGCACATTCATTCGTTTACTGTCTGATGAAGAAGTTCGTCGAGCTCTCGGCAGCAAAGGCGGACGAGATCGGCTCGAAGAGAATCGGTCTCTCAGGCGGGGTGACGTACAATCTCTCGATTGTGACGATGGTGACGGAACTCGCGAAGGAGAGAGGTCTGGAGGTCGTCCTTCACAACAGAATCCCGAACGGGGATGGCGGGATCTCGACCGGGCAGAACGTCATCGTGGGCGTCAGGGAGTAGCGCTGTCACGACTTCTGTGTACATCGCTCAACTCCTTCATTACTGCTCGTCAGCTTTATAACCGCAACCTCCATTCTATCCATCGTGTGTCTAGCCATACCCGCCAAGGTCCTCGAGATTAGTGGCGATGTCGCCACCGTCGACTTCGGCGGGATCAAGAAGGAGGTCGACGTGTCGCTGACGGATGCGGTGGTCGGTCAGTACGTGATTGTTCACGCAGGATTCGCCATCCAGGTTTTAGATGAAGAGGAAGCAAGGGAGACCCTTGCGCTCTTCGATCAGATTCTCGGTGGGAACGTTGCATGAGTTCTCCGTTATGTCAAGCCTCGTGGAGGTTGTTCTGGAAGAGGCCAAAAAGCACGACGCAAGTGCTGTCGAGGAGGTCGAACTCGAGATCGGCGAGCTCACCCTGCTGGGAAAAGAGCAGTGTCTCTTCTCGTACGAAGTGCTCTCAAAGGACGGCCCGCTCAAGGGCTCCAAGCTCACGATCAAGGAGAAGAAGGCCAGGGTCAAGTGCGAGAAGTGCGGCTACGAGGGTCCCATTGGAAGGTCGGACGACCCGCTCGACCACCTCCGACTGCCCCGCTTCTCCTGTCCCAAGTGCGGCGAGAACGTGGAAATCGTTAGCGGGAGGGACTGCATAGTCACGAATCTAAGGCTGGTTGTGGACTGATGTTCAGGTTTCGCGACAAGGAAATGGCGGACAAGATAGTCCAGAAGCTCAGGGAGATGGACCTGCAAATCACGCTGATGCATGTATGCGGGACGCATCAGGATACGCTTGTGCGCCACGGGCTGCAACCGCTGCTCGAGGACGTTGGCGTCGACATCAGGCAGGGGCCTGGTTGCCCAGTCTGTGTCACAACTGCCAAGGAGATCGAGGAGTCCATCGCTCTCGCGAAAGCAGGGAAGACGATTACCGTCTTCGGCGACATGATCAAGGTCCCTGGTGTGGAAGAGTCGCTTTCGGACGCGAAGACGGAAGGCCACGATGTCCGAATCGTTTACGGCGTGAACGACGCCGTGGATCTGGCGGATAAAATCAGCAATGAGGTCGTGTTCATCGGCGTAGGCTTCGAGACCACGACTCCGAGCATAGCTGTTGCGGTGTCCAGAAGACCGCCCAAAAACTTCTCACTCCTGAGCTGCCACAGGGTCATCCCGCCGGCGCTGAAGGCGATAGTGGAGATGGGTGAGGTGAGGCTCGACGGTCTAATCGAGCCGGGTCACGTGAGCACGATAATCGGCTCCAGGCCGTATGAGTTCCTGTCCGAGGAGCACGGCATACCTCAGGTCATCGCTGGGTTCGAACCGCTCGACCTCCTCATGGGCGTTTACATGCTCGCCAAGCAGAAGGAGGAGGGAAACGCGCGGGTGGACATCGAATACAGGCGTGTGGTGAAGCCCGAAGGCAACCCCACCGCGATTAAGGTCATGGATGAGGTCTTCGATCCCGCAGACGTCAAGTGGAGGGGGTTCCCGACGATCCCCGCGAGCGGACTTGTTCTGTCGGACGCATACCAGGAATACGACGCCCGCCAGAGGTTCGAGGACGACCTGGCAGAGCTCGAGGGCAAGGAGTTCAAGGAGCCCAAGGGTTGCAGGTGCGGAGAGGTCCTGCGGGGCGTCATTCGTTCCGAGGAGTGCCCGTTGTTCGCGAAGACCTGTACGCCTACGAACCCCATCGGGCCGTGCATGGTGAGCGCCGAGGGCAGCTGCAGCATCCTGTACAAGTACTCCAAGCACGCCGAGGCCAAGTGAGATCATATCCTCGGGAGCGTCGAACCCGACATTTGGCAGCAGGGGGCCGCTTCCCGGAGTCAGATCGGGTGACCAAGGAAGGAGGAGCACGAGGGCGACGAGGACGGCAATCATCGCAATCCACGGAGTCGCCGTCACGGGAACGGTCCTCTTGGCCTTGGCGGGCGGTTCTCCCTCCATGATTCCTCCCGGACTGAGTATGCCCTGGAGCGTTCATAATCGTCCTGGCGAGACGGCTCGGGCGGACCTCCGCTTATAAACCTTTCGTACACA
>JAGLRN010000093.1 GCA_023136265.1 Thermoplasmata archaeon | reverse complement strand
ACTACCTCGGCGGCGGGTTCTGGATCGGCGGCTACCTCATGAACACGATCACGGTCAGGGCGCCCGCTCACCTGGTCCTGGACGAGCTGGGTGTCCCGTACAAGGAGTTCTCGAAGAACCTCTTCGTGACACCGGGACCGCATGCATGCTCCAAGCTCATCGCGGCGGCCTGCGATGCGGGGGCGAAGATACTCAACATGACGAAGTTCGATGACGTGGTCCTCAGGGAGAACAACAGGGTGGGCGGTGTCGTCGTGAACTGGACACCCGTCAGTGCGCTTCCGCGGGAGATCACGTGCGTCGACCCCATTGCGTTGGAGGCCAAGCTCGTGATGGACGCGACCGGGCACGAGGCCGAAGTGGTGACAAAGCTCGAGCAGAGGGGAATCCTAGAGAAGGTCGGCGAAGGAGGGATGTGGGTGGAGAAATCCGAGGACCTTGTCGTCGAGCACACAGGCGAGGTTCATCCGGGGCTGATGGCACTGGGAATGGCAGTGGCGGCCACGTACGGATTGCCCAGAATGGGTCCGACATTCGGCGGGATGCTCCTATCCGGAAAGAAAGGTGCAGAAATTGCCCTCGACCTCCTCAAGTGAGTGGAACATCCCCACTGATGTTTTTCTTTACAACGATCCGTCCGCCAAGACGCTCGCTATCGAGGAAATCGCTTCACACATTCGAGGGCTCTTCCCCGGAATGAGGGTGGAGGTCAGACGCGATTTCATTTCACACCATTACCGCGGAAGCACCGAGGAGCTGGCTGAGAAGATCGCGCGCACGAAGGTCAGGAACGTCAGCGACCCCTTCGAGAGCTTCGACCCCCTTCTCGGCGAGATCAGATTCGAGGAGAGGCTTCTCGAAAGGCCAGAGAGTGGGATTTCCGGCGTCCTGTACGATGCGACCAGACTTCATCTCGTCCTGCGGGAGATGATCCCCGAAGAGGAGCTGAGTCTCCAAGTGGTCCATGCAGCGTTCACGTCGAGACTGTTCGGAACATACGACATCGCGGATGCAAGGTATCACGCGCGGGTGATCCTGTGCGGTTATCCGAGCATGATTTCCACCAGTGGGATCGTGGAAGCACCCGCGAAGCCCAGGGAGTACTATTTGATGAGGGAGAAGCTCAGGGCACTGGGCGAGGACGTCCCCGCCGAAGTCCTGAAAGAGCAGATCCAAGGGAGGTTTCTGGACTACGACGATCCCCGCATGACGGAGGTGATGAAGGGGTACTCGCTTCAGGCGCTCTTCTACGCGATCACGCACGAACCCTTCTGTGAGGACCCGGAATGCAGGCTGTACAACTCTCACTGGCAGGAGGAGGTGCTCGCCTCTCAGCTCGGAGACAAGGAGTTCTGCGACGAGCACGTGTCTTTGATCAGGCGAATCTCTGACCGGTGAAACTTGCTCGCAACGGACCCTGCGAGTCCAGATCGTAATAGTTATGCAATTCCCTGTACTAGTCCATGAGCAAATTCTGAATACACTCTAAGTGTTCCGGTCTAGAAAGGATAAGTACGGCCAGGGAGAGATAGTATGGTGTGGTCGGATGAGAACCCCGAGGTCAAGCATTCAAGCAGTTCTCGTCGTGGGAGCCTTGGTCATCACAAGCCTTCTCATCAACCCAAACCGAGCAACCGCAGGGACTCCAGTCCAGGGTCCGATCTCAACAGACACGAGTTGGACCGCGGACGGAAGCCCATACTGGGTCGAGGGCGATGTCGTCGTCCTCAGTCCCGCGAACCTGACAGTCGAACCAGGAGTCGAGGTCCTTTTCAACGGCCTCTACGCGATCTACGTGGAGGGGGTCCTCTATTCAGTGGGAACGCCCGCCTCAGCGATCGACTTCACATCCAATCTCTCTACGCCTTCCCCTGGTGATTGGAAAGGACTGCAGGTGAATGCCACCGGCAGGGCGACCATCCGCCACACAAATATCACGTACTCGACCCGGGGGATAGTACTCGAGGGGAGTCCTGGGAACATCGTCTCTCACAGCTCCATCGCGTGGAATTCTGATTCGGGCATTGCGGTTAAACGGCCAAGCTGGAGCAATGAGCTGGATTCGAACACGATTCGAAACAACAGCCGCGGGATCCTGCTCGATTGGAACACGTCCTCGAACACGATATCGAACAACAACATATCCTTCAATGAGATCGGAATGGAGTGCGATGGCTGCGGCCCGGACAACATCATTGAGCGCAACGACATCCATGGCAACGGCATACATGCCATCCAAATGAGGGGCAAGAACAACATCATTCGCAGGAACCTCGTCCATGCAAACGCCTTCGGAGTCACCGGACATGAATACACGTGGTGCTGTGCGGCGATCGTGGATGTTCCCGTGTCCGCCATATATTCCGAGGACGTCCTGACGGACAACTCCATCGTTGACAACAGAATAATTGGCAACAATGGAAGCGGAATAGTGGCTTTCTGCGGCTCCTATTGGAATGCTGAGAGAAACCACATTCAAGGCAATGAGATCGGAATCTCGACACACAGTTTCAAGGAGGCCCACTGGGCAGTCTCCGGTGTCAATGCAACGCACAATGTTGTCGTGGAAAACGACATAGGAGTCCAGATAGTGGATTGGACGCAGTATTCCATCGGAGATTACAGCCTTTTCACCGAGAACGATTTCATCGAGAACGCTCTCCATGTGGACGATGAGTTCGGGAGCACCTGGTCCGATGTCCACACCCGAAAAGGGAATTTCTGGTCGGGTTTCAGCGAGACTTGTCCGGATTGGGAGAGGGACGGAACCTGCGACTTCCCTTACTTCATTGGGTTCGATGAACAGAACAATGAGATCATCGAGGATTCCTATCCGCTGAAGTTCCCCGCTGTTTGGAGAGGACCACAGGGAGGTCACTGGCCCGTTGCTGATGCAGACGGACCCTACTTCGGTCAAGTTGGGAAACGCATACAGTTCAATGGACAAGATTCGCTCGATCCTGATGGGGCCATTGTGACATACTACTGGGACCTCGGTGATGGAGACTTCGGAGGAGGTTCGAATCCTGAACGGACATATTGGTGGCCCGCAACCTACAGCGTTCTGCTGGTTGTCTGGGATGACGACTACATGTGGGGTATGTGCAATACCACGGCTACCATAGCTGAAGGGTTCAACTCCCCGCACACTCCTCTGTCGAACGGGCCTGTTTCTGGAATCCCCGTCCCGCTGCCTGGACCATAGATCAAGACGCCGCGCTCCGGACGAGTCCACCTATCCGTACAAAAACTGTACCAGAAAGCTTATGTCAGTCGGGCAACAGAATACATATGGAGGTGATACGGTGGGCAATATGTGGAGGAGAAGTGTGCTAACATCGGGAGTCATAATGATAGCGATTCTGCTGTACCTTCCCGGAACAGGTCAAATCGCTCCCCTCGTCTGGTTTGATGATTCTGTCTGGAATGACGTCGAGGATGTGGTCCAAGTTGAAGACGACGAAGACGTTGAAGTAGTGACACCTTCGGAAGGCACGAGCTTTAACGTGGGAGAGAACTGCACGTGTCCGAATAGATTCTCAAGCCAAGAGGAGCTAGAACTCTTCGTGGAAAACGCGACGACCACGTATAACGACTACTACTCTGTTGGGGGCTTCGCTGAGGTAGTCGGATTTAGATGGGGGGGCACAATGCTGCTGGCTTCCGTTGACTATGGATCTCTGGACTACTCAACGACGAACGTTCAGGTTCAAGGTGTTGATGAGCCCGACATCGTGAAAACTGATGGGGAACATCTTTACGTGGTCTCCAACGGTGAGGTGGCAGTACTCAAGGCCTATCCTGGGGAGGACGCTCAGATTCTTTCCCGAATATCAGTTGAGAACGACGTCTCGGAGATATTTGTGTCCGGCTCAAGACTCATTCTGTTTGAGAGAGCCCCTCGGGGAGGGTTCAATGTGCACATATTCGATATCTCATCGAGATCCTCGCCAGCCTACGTCACCAACGTGTCCATCTCAGGGAGGCTTGTCGACTCGCGCTTGATTGACGAATTCGTCTACGTTATCGCCTCCCAGGGAGTCAAGTACTACGCCATGGGTGAGTATATCTTCAGACTACC
>JAGLRN010000092.1 GCA_023136265.1 Thermoplasmata archaeon | reverse complement strand
GGGGAGGTCTATGTCTCTCAGGAGAACGTGTACCTTGCGTCGCTCTACTATAGATACTGGTTTAGCGATCCAGACAACGAAAGACCCGAGGCGACAACCGTCCATAAGATATCGATTCAGGGGGACGTCATCGAGTACGTCGCCAGAGGAGAAGTCCCTGGAAAGATCAACGACCAGTTCTCCATGGACGAGCATGAGGGTTACTTCAGGATTGCCACAACCGAAGGCCACCTGGGGAGAATGACCTCCGACTCGAAGAACCACGTCTTCGTGCTCGACGACAGCCTTGAGATTGTAGGCCGACTTGAGAACCTAGCTCCAGGAGAGAAGATATACTCCTCAAGGTTCATGGGAAACCGCTGCTATCTGGTGACGTTCAAGAAGGTGGACCCGTTCTTCGTCATCGACCTGTCAATTGCCACGAGCCCAAAGGTCCTTGGCAAGCTCAAGATACCAGGATACTCGGACTACCTGCACCCGTACGACGAGAACCATATAATTGGCCTGGGGAAGGAGACAGTCGAGGCTGAGGAAGGCAACTTCGCATGGTATCAAGGCGTCAAGCTCTCTCTGTTCGACGTGACTGACGTGACGAATCCGGTTGAGTTATCCAAGTATGTGATTGGAGACCGGGGAACCACTTCGGAGGCCCTCTACGACCACAAGGCCTTCCTGTTCAGCAGGTCGAACAACCTCCTGATAATCCCGATAACCCTAGCCAAGATTGACCCCGACAAGTACCCAAATGGCATTCCGCCCAACACTCGAGGAGATATTGTGTGGACTGGTGCGTGCGTCTTCTCCCTCACCATTGAGGGTGGGTTTCAACCACGAGGTGGGATATCACACGCCGACGAACTTCCGAATGAGGGTTACCGAGGGTGGTCGTCCTACGCAGTTCGCCGGTCGCTGTATATCGAGGACTACGTATACACGATTTCAGAAAACCTGGTCAAGATCAATCGGATGGACGATCTCGCAGAGATTGGAGAACTGGAGTTGTGAGAGACCTATCTCGGACGGGCTTGCTCCAACCACTTGCAGGGATTCCTTAGTAGTCAACAGTCAGTGAGGAACTCACTAGTTTAGAAAAAAGGGAAGAGTGAGGACTCCAGGAGCCCTCTTCGTGTTGGTCGCCCGGACTAGTAGACCACATTGTTCATGAAGCCGTAGTCGATACCAGGCTCTACCCAATGTGCGTTCATGGGCATAGGTCCAGCTTCAAAGAAGAAGTAGTCGACCGCTGTATGCTTCAGGAAGAGCCCGATGTCGGGATCGTACGGCATACTCGGATCGACCGGAGCGAACTCGTGCCAGTGAACGTAGCCGGGCTGCGTCGGGACCATGCTCCCATCGTTGTAGCCGATGATCGCATCGACCTTGAACAACAGGGCGCCCTCGTCGATGTCAGATGCCCAGAAGTTCGGCATCGGACCCTCGTTGAAGTGCAGACCGACTATGTGGTTTCCCTTGACGTTCCAGTAGTGTCCAGGTATGTCGTTGAGGAACGGCGGGCCAGCCAAGTAGTAGTCGACACCGTCGATCTCGATTATGGGCTCCTGTTCGAATCCCTTGGGGATTTTCTCGACGGTCATGGCCGAAGCCGAAAAGGAAAAGACCATCATGAAGGCGACCAACGCAGTCAGAGCTGTGGCGAATATTGTTTTCATATATTTACCTCCTTTAAACATTGGTACTTGTTAGACGCCCCACCTCGGCGTCGCTGTGTAGTACTTGGGATGCCGATGGCAATGAACTCTCGTTTGTCATTCAGGGGAGATACGGGATTGAGGAACCTGCGCCGGAGGAACCGCCCTCCGATGGGGAAGTCCCAGTCTACTAGGCTCACCGGTACAGCGCGCGTCGTTTCCTCTCGTGCCCATCCAAGCGTTCGTGGAGCGAATGTGCGATGAGCGGCAGCGCGATCGTCGCATCACAATAGCAAACGCCCATTCTCGTCTCAGCGGACTCCTTTCCCCAGGAGATCGCCTCCTCGAGAGTCGCTCCGCTCAAACCTCCCCATTGCGGTGAATCCATCGTTATCTGGACCGCATACTTGTGCGGGTAGTACGACTCATCTGTCCCCTTCCTCTTGAGCCCTCTGTCCGCTTTACCGGGAACCTTCAAGTCCTCGTACAGGAGGTCCGATGTCGCGGCGAACAGCTGGATGAAGTCCTTTGGCACACCTCCACCTATGAAGACGGCCCCGGTGTCCTCCACTTCCTTCGCGAGCTTCATGAACTCCACATAGTCCTTCACATTGTCTATCCTCACGCCGTGCCCTTTGGAGTGAGCGATCAGTGCGGCGTCCCCGTACGGGCTGTCCACGATCGCAGGACAGAACACCGGGACTGCGTGCTTCGCCGCCGACGAGACGATGCAGTCAATTCCCTTCTCCGCCAGCCAATTCCCAAAGCTCTCCAGGACTTCTCTTGAGGAGTAGTTGTGGCCCGCTTCCAACCCCATCATGAAATCGCTAATCAGATTCGTCATCTCGAAGTAGTCGCCTTCCTTTCCAGCGATGTCATGGTATCGGTTGTAGCCCTCTTCGAACAGCTTTGCGTCCGTCGAGCCGATCCGATCGTCCAGATGGTAGTAGTTGAAGCCCATCGCCTCGATGATGTCCTCCGAGATGTTGGCGCCCGTGGACACCAGCACATCGATGTAGCCCTGCTCGATGAACCACTTGACTATCCTCCACTGGCCCGCGGTCGAGAGGGAGCCTGCGTATCCGAACATGATGGTCACGGACTCATCGCGTATCATGCTCTCGATTATGTCCACAACCCTTCCGAGCGTCCTGCCCTGGTAGGCCGTCCTCCCCATCGCCTTCACAAGATCGGAAACGCTCCTCCGATTCACATCCATGGTCTCAACAACGGATTTCATCGCCATCAGGAAGGCCTATTCGTTGCGTGGTTTTCATGTTTTCGTTTGCGCCCTCGGAGCGGGATTGATTCCTGGCGGCGATCGTTCACGTCGAGCCCATTCCTTTGCCGTTCGTGTGCTCACTTCGGAGGGGCGGACCGCTCGGCGTCGGACCGCTGAAGATTATCAGACCTGATAATCTCTCGGAAAGCCCTATATGAATGCGGCTGAATTCTGGGAACGTCAATGGCTAGCAAGTCCACTCTCGCTCAAAGGATATCCATGAAGATGAAGATCTGTCTCGTCGGGGAACCCGCCGTGGGGAAGACGAGCCTCGTGAGGCGGTTCGTCTTCAACACATTCGACCCCAAGTACTTCTCCACCATTGGAACGAACATCTGGAAGAAGAAGCTCCAGCTCTCTCATCCGCTGAACAACGACATGCTGGACGTGGACATGATCATCTGGGACATCATGGGCCAGAAGCAGTTCCGGGACCTTCTCAGGGACGCTTATTTCTTCGGAGCGAAAGGTGTCATAGTCGTGTGCGACTCCAGCAGGAGTGAGACCTTCGACAAGCTGGTCCACTGGGTGGACGCGGTCACCGAGATAACCGGGGACATCCCGAAGTACCTCATCGCGAACAAGGCCGACCTGGGCAGCGTATCATTCGAGGAGAAAGAGATGAAGAAGATGGCGAAGACCTATGACTGCCCGTACCAGATGACGAGCGCAAAGACGGGGGAGTTCGTCGAGGAGATCTTCTCGAACCTTGCCACCAGGATAATCCAGAAGAGGTTCGATGACGCTCAGGCCGGCCTGGACGAGGCGGAGAAGGAGCTCGAGTCCAGTCCCGAAGACATAGATTCCCTCTACATCAAGGGGGAATCACTCGTGATCCTCGAGAGGTTTGATGAGGCCATTGCGGTCCTCCACGAGGTGACGAGATTGGACACGGACTACCCCGACGTCTGGGGGCTCAAGGCCGAGGTCTTCAGCAAACTGGGCGACGAGAAGATGTCCGCGCTCTGCAGTGCCAGAGCCTAGGTCGTCACAGGTTCCGCAGCCGGTTTTTCGTCCCTACCTTTCAGGATGCCGTAGGCTAACAATCCAAGGATCGCCATCATGACCAAGAAGGCGGTGAAGCACCAATCGCATATGGCCTGGATGACGAATATCTCGATCAGCGTCAGGTAGATCGAGAAAGCGGCGCCTATGATCGAAATGAGGAGCATGTACGTGGGGAAGTTCTCCGCGATTCCCAGGTCCGGGTAGTAGAGCCTCAGGTAGGACATGCCGAACAACGCGACATAGCCCAGGAATCCGATTAGAGCGACCGGGATCCCGAAGACGACGCTGTACTCGCTGTCCCAGACGTCGAAGCAACCGCCACCTATCGGGCACACGCCTTCCGCTCTGTTGTAGTGGACGTAAGTGAGGTAACCCGAGACAGCAAGTCCCACGAGGGAGAGAACGAGAATCAGCCTGAGGACGGTCCCCTCCTTGTGTATCCGCGTGTACATGATGATCCCTACAGTAGATCGTTGAGAATGGAAGCGATGTTATTGTATGTATCCGCGCCAGTATGATCGTACTTCACGATGCCGAATTCAGGCTCCTCTATCAGGTCTAATATGAACAGCTTGGGGGTTCCTCCGACGTTGTAGGCACTCGCCATGTTGGACGTGTCAAGCGCGTGTGTCCATTTGGCGTCAGGATGTTCGGCAAGGAAACTCAAGAGGCTGGCGTCGGTTTCACCCGCCTTGACGTCAATGGAGATGAAGTTCACAGGCTCCGAATGGAAACTCTGCTCGAGCTGCGCCATTATCGGTATGAAGGCGATGCAGGCACCGCAGTCTGGTGAGAAGAACTCCAGGAACACCAGCTCACCATGGAAGTTGTTCGGAACTGTGTAGGGGATTCTCGTATTGACGTCCACTATGGAGAAGCCGGGAGGTTCGTCGCCCACCATCGAGTCCGATTGTCCTCCGTAGACGATGGCTATGACGATGATGACCACGATCACCATTGCTATCCCCGCGAACACGGCACCCTCCCGCCTTCTGATGCCCGCTCGCGCCTTGGCCTTCCTCCCTTGGCCTTTGGAGATGTGGCTCTCGGCGCTCTCTCCCGGATGGACCTTCCTCAGATGCCTGGTCAGGTTCTCGGGCTTCACGGGACTCCCGCAAATGGGGCATCTACTCATCTTGGTCATCTGGCTTCAGTCCTGTATTGATATAATACCCAGGGACGATAATGAAGTTTTCGGAACTGTTCTGCATAACCATAGGGAAAACATCAATTAGGACCGGGTTCTTGAGAGCAACGATGGAGCATTCGCCCACGAGGCAGGACTTCACCTATCCAAAGGGGTTCCTCTTCCTCAGGCTGATCCTCATACTGATGGTCGTGGCGTTCATGCTCATGTTGGTATCCATGTTCTCCATCTTCGGGGCCTGGTCGGTCTTTCTCATAGTCCTGCTGGTCGTGTATCTCATCGTCGTAGGCGTATCCCCGTTCTTCACCAATCACTGGGTCACACTGGCCAGGCTCGTGCTGAGGCAGGGGCTGTACTTCAAGGTGTCCATCCCCTACACCGAGATCGAGTCCATCGGGATGACCAACGAGGTCGCCAAGTACGGTGTGAAGTCCTCCTGGGTCAAGGACAAGCTCTTCATCGCGACGTCGCAACACGGGCTCGTCTCCATAAGGCTGAGGAACCCCATCCGCTTCCTTCTGGTGCTGGGCAAGTCGGCGACCGAGCTCATCGTCAGCGTGGACGAGCCGGAGAGGTTCGTATACGCCGTGCAAGAGAGAATGGGACTACTCCCGCCAGTCGAGTCCGACCGTGCTTATGCCAAGCTTAGGCACTAGCCCCAGCCGCCTCTTGTGGGCGCTCTTCTTCACCCGCTCGAAGACATCGTGCACCTTCGCGAGGTCCACCTCCGTCCGCTCGACGATGTCCTCCGCACTGAAGCCCAGCTCGATGCCCAGCAGGACCGAATCCAGCTCCGCGTAGGAGATCCCCAGCTCCTCCTCGTCTGATTGGCCCGGGTAGAGGGCGGCCGAAGGCGTCTTCTCTATCAGGCGGTCCGGGATGCCTATCTCCTTCGCCAGGTCCCTGACCTGGGTCTTGTAGAGGTCCCCTATCGGAGCGATGTCCGAGGCCCCGTCACCGTACTTCGTGAAGTACCCGACGAGGAGCTCGCTCTTGTTGCTCGTTCCCGCGACGATGTAGTCCATGGAATGCGCCGCGTGGTAGACGACGACCATCCTGCACCTCGCCTTGATGTTGCCCCGCCTCACCCTGTCGTCCGTGTCCTCCAGGGACAGGAACGACTCCACGAAGCCGTCGATCGGGATCGCGATGTAGGATATCCCCAGCGACTCCGCGTGCTCCCTCGCGTCCGCCTCGTCCTGCGTCGGCGAATCCTTGTCCGGAAGGTGGATGCCAGCGGTTCTCTCCGCTCCCACCGCACGAGCGCAGAGAGCGGCCACGACTGCGGAGTCTAATCCCCCGCTCATCGCGACGATGATGCCCTTCCTTCCCGACTTCTGCAGGTAGTCCCGCAAGAACATCTCTATGACCGTGACGAGCTCCTTCCTGAACTTGGGCGTGAGCGCCATCAGCCCTGCCAAGGGCTCAGCGATAAAAAGCATTTCGCTTCCGATGCCCGGAGAGCGAGGGAAGAGGGAGCAGCGCTACCAGTCATACAATCGGCGGGGCTTTTCTTTTTATAGCAGAAGTGAATCGTGAAGGGAGGTCGCATGGCTGCTCCCAAGATCACGGAAAAACGATGGGAAATCAAGTTCGAGGAGGAACTCCTGGACAGATGGACCCAGGAGGACCTGCATCCCTTCGACCCTGGTTCCGGGAAGCCCGTGTTCGTCATAGACACACCGCCGCCGTATCCTTCGGGCACGTGGCACATCGGGGCGGTCGCCGGCTATTCGCTCATCGACATGATCGCCCGCTCGAGGAGGATGCTCGGATACGAGGTCCTCTTCCCCTTCTGCCTGGACAAGAACGGCATAAACATCGAGCTGACCGTCGAGAGGAAGCACAAGAAGAGCCTACACGAGTTCGACCGCCAGGAGTTCATCGACATCTGCAGGGAGGAGATCGGCAAGATCGCCGAGGGCATACTCGACCTCTCCCACAGGATGGGGATGTCCGCGGACTGGGAGGAGAGCTACTACGAGACCGACACCCCGGAGTACAGGCGGATAACGCAGGCGGTCTTCATCGACCTGTGGCACAAGGGGCTCGTCTACAAGGGCGAGAGACCAAGCTTCTACTGCCCCGCCTGCAAGACACCGATTGCGGAAGCGGAGATCGAGTACGTGGAGAAGCCGTCCACGATGACGACCGTCAACTTCAAGGTCAAGGACACGGGCGAGGACCTGCCCATCGCAACGACCCGCCCGGAGCTGCTGTGCGCGTGCAAGGCCGTCATCGTGCATCCGGACGATGAGAGGTTCACGCACATCCAGAACAAGAAAGCCATCGTCCCGATATACGGGACGGAGGTCAACATCTACCCGCATCACCACGCGAAGCCGGAGTTCGGTACCGGCGCCGCGATGATGTGCTCCTACGGTGACCAGGTCGATGTCCAGTTCTTCAGGGAGCTCAGCCTGGAGGCGGTGAAGGGGATCGACGTGGAGGGCAGGATGACCGAGGCCGCCGGCAAGTATGCGGGGATGACGACCGAGGAGGCCAGGCGGGCGATCACCGACGACCTCCACGAGCAGGGGCTCGTCGTGAAAGAGGAGTCCATTATGCACATCAGTCCGATGTGCAGCCGCTCAAGGACGTCGGTCGAGTTCATCTCCATGGAGGAGTGGTATGTCAAGCAGATCGAGTTCGTCCCCGAGCTCAGGAAGCTGGCGGGGGAGATGGAGTTCCACCCGTCCGATTCCAAGCGGTACCTCGACACGTGGCTCGATGCGATAACGATAGACTGGCCAGTGAGCAGGAGGCGCTACTACCACACCGAGATCCCGCTCTGGTACTGCGACGACTGTGGGGAGGTGATCGTACCTCCACCAGGGGAGTACTACCAGCCGTGGAAGGACCCGCCGCCGCTCGAATCGTGTCCGAAGTGCGCGGGTAGCAGCTTCACCGGCGAGGATCGAGTGTTCGACACCTGGATGGACTCGAGCAACTCGAACCTCATCGTCACGAAATACATGCAGGACGAGGGCTTCTTCAAGGACAACTTCCCCTGCTCGCTGCGACCGCAGGGGCGGGACATCGTGCGCACGTGGCTACATTACACGCACCTGAAGAGCTTCCTCGTCACCGGGAAGAAGCCGTTCCAGCACGTCTTCATTCACGGCATGGGACTGGACGAGCACGGGCGGGCGATGCACAGGACGCTCGGCAACGTGATCGACCCGGGTCCGGTGATCGAGAAGCACGGCGCCGACGCATTCCGCTACTGGTCCGCATCCGGTTGCGCCATCGGGGCGGACTTCCGCATATCCGATGAGAGGATTGGCGGGGCCAAGAAGTTCCTCACGAAGCTGTGGAACGTGGCGCGGTTCATATCATCGTTCCCCGCCGGGGAGAAGGGCGATCTGAGCTCCGCGGACGAGTGGATACTGGCGGAGACGAACGCCCTGATAGAGACGTGCAGGACGTCATACGAGGACTTCGACTTCTTCGTCCCCTCCAACAGGGCGAGGGAGTTCCTCTGGAACGTCTTCGCGCCCCACTACGTCGAGATGGTCAAGGGGAGAGCCTACGAGGGCCAGGCAGGCTCGCTCTACACTCTCCACGAGGTCCTCAAGGTCCTGCTGAGGCTGATGGCACCGATAACCCCGTTCATTACCGCCAGGATCTGGGAGGAGATCTACGGCGGGGACGTTCACAGGGAGGAGATGCCCTCCATGCGGGAGGAGTGGAGCAGCCCGCTGGCCGAGCTCACGCAGCAGCTGATGGACTTCAACTCCGAGGTCTGGAAGCGGAAGAAGGAGAGCGGGCTCAGCCTGCGCGAGGATATATCGGGAATCGCCCTTCCAGACGAGCTGAAGCCCTTCGAGGACGACCTCGTCAGGATGCACAGACTGGCTAGCTAGTCCGCTATCAACACTGATAATCACGGCAAACAACTTATAATCGCTTCTCAGAATCGATGGACGATGTCAATCTCAGAAGCCCAGGCTAGTCCCGAGAAGACCGAGAAAACCGAGAAGACCCACAAGACCTACATCGAGGGTTTCGACAAGTATCTCGGTGGAGGGATCCCATCTGGCCACATAGTCCTGATATCCGGTGCGCCCGGCACCATGAAATCCACGCTGGCGTTCAGCATGCTCTACAACAACGCGAAGGAAGATCTTGCAGCCGGCCTTTACGTCACTCTGGAGCAGTCAAGGTCGAGCCTGATCAGGCAGATGGAGAAGCTGGGGATGTTCGTCGGCAGGGAGTTCGGCGTCGAGATACTCGATCTCTCCGTCTTCCGCCAGGGCGAGGAGGACTGGATGGGCGACTTCGGCGAGGATGGGAGAAGGGAATCCCCCTGGTTCAAGAAGTTCAGGAACATACTGGAGACTCAGAAGAAGGTGATCGACTACGATCTCGTGGTCATAGACTCGCTGCCCCTTGTCGAGATAGTGTGCGGCATCAAGAACAGCAGGTACGGCCTCTTCAGGCTCTTCAACTGGCTTCGCGACTTGGGGACAACGACGTTCATAATATCCGAGAACCCCCCGGACGAGAAGGTCGTGCGAGAGTGCGACTTCATGGCCGACGGCATCCTCCATCTCTTCCTGGAGAAATCCCCGGAGCTGTCCGTATCGAGGGTTCTCAGGTGCGCCAAGATGAGAGAGGTCAATCACGACACGGGGTATCACGTTCTCGAGTACAAGGACCGCAAGTTCTGGTCCTCTCCGAAGAGGTACGATGTGGGCAGAGTGCTCTCACAGCTCTAGTTGGCCACGATGAAGATCTCGGTCTCTCCCGGCCCCGAATTGTAGATGAGGTTGGCCTCCGCCACCGTTCTTTCGAAGACACTGTCCTCAATGACCACGCTCGGCATCGGGTGCTCCTGGGCGCCCTTCGTCGTCCATTTCGACTCGAGGAGGAGGTAGTCGTACAATGTGATGTCACTGCCTGCGGCCATGCGGAACGGGAGGTAGCCGTCGCCCTCTATCTCGTCGAAGTACATTCCGGCCGTGGCATGCAGCCTCTGGTCCGAACCGAAGTTGCTCATGTTGTGAGCATCGATGTGCTCCATCGCACTGAACTCGGCCAGATAGGTCGTGTTCTGGACATCGTAGAAGTCCTCGCTCCCGTACGCGAGCGGCGTTGTCAGGACGATGAGCCCGAGGAAGGAGGCGGCAAGCACGGTCCTCTTGGCGGGGGACCTGAACCTCTTGAGCGCCACGGCGAAGGCGATTCCTACTGAGACTGCAATTGCGATGTCCATGTAGTCATAGGTCCTGTAGAGGACGACGAACGACACGGGGTTCAGCCCCCAAAGGAATGCGAACAGCATCACCGCGATCGGCGTCATGAAGGCCGCCGCGATCAGAGGTCTGAACCTCGTCTCCGTCCTCCGCACCACATTGAAGCCCACGAGCGCTACGAAGATGAGCGCGATGGAAGGGGCCGCGATGATGAGGAAGTCGCCCTTCGTCTTTATCGTACCAGTGAAGATGTTCGTGTAGTGGTTCAGGACGAGCAGGGATGCAGCGCCCAGGATGAACAGCACCTTCTGGTCGACGTACTTGGGGAGCGACCTCTTGGTCGTCGTGAACCAGGGCTTCAGCGTGGTGGAAGAGGACAGGTGTATCGTGAGCAGGGCGACGAGGAAGTAAACGGACATGAAGAGGAAGACCGTGTTCATGTCCGTGGCGTCCATGAACCAGGGCATCTCGACCGCGAGGTAGTACGCAACGACCGCGAGGATGAGAGCGGGTCCGAGGAGCACGTCCAGCAGGAAGGACCTCCACCTCCAATCCCCCCTTCTCAGGCTCTCCACGTTCTGGGCCGCCATCATGTAGGTTATCATCCCGAAGGCGATGAGCGTCGCCAGGTGGTGCGCCAGGCCCATGAACAGGAGCAGGAACGCCGCCAGCGCCCTGTACTTGGGATTATGCCTCTCGTGGTACAGGTAGAGCACTATCGGAAGGAGGACCAGACAGACGTTCTGCTTCATCACCGAGGCCGTCAGGAAGACATACGTGCCGCAGAGGGCCATGAAGAGGCCCGCGAAGATGGCCGCGACCCTGGAGTCCGTGATCTTGAACGCCAGGATGTAGACGAACACCGCCGAGAGGGACGTCATGAGAACCATGGCTATTTGGATGAATTGCAGAGGCTCCTCTCCCGCCACGAGGGAGCTGATGGCGAAGTAGAGCGGGAGGATGGGAAGCTTCTCGTCGTATTTCAGATCCACGAGCGGGCCGCCCTCGTACCACCTCCCCGTGTCCATGATGTCCTCGGTTATGCTCGCCTGCGAGAAGCCGTCTATGTTGTACGGCAGCGGGGAGAACAGGAGCGGGACGAGCCTGATCGCCAGGGCGACGAAGAAGATGAGCATGATGGGAATCCCGTGCTTCCTCAATCCGAGAGCACCTCCTCCAGGGTCTCCCTGGCTTCCTCCGTGACCGTCCCGCTGATCATCTCCAAGGGCTTCTCGCGACTCATCAGGTGGTAGATGACCGTGCCCAGGACGACCGTCAGGAGGAGCCCGACGATCGCGAGCTCAAGGAGCAGGAGCAGGTTGAACGGAGGGAGGATCGCGTAGCCGAACAGGACTATGACGTCGCCCGCTCCCAGCAGGCTCGCCAGCACGTACCCGAGCAGGATGCCCGCCAGAACGGCCGGGATGGCGAGAAGGAGCAGGTCGATCACGAGCATCCTGGCTATCTGCAGCCTGGTCGCTCCTATCGCGGAGAGGATGCCGAGGTCGCTCCTCTTCTCCACGACCGCCTTCGCGAGGACCGCGACTATCCCGAGAACGATGAGGGAGCTGTTCAGGACGAGGAATCCCCATATCACGACCTGCACGCTGTTCCCCGCCTGCTGGACGAAGAGGCTCGTGTGCGCCACGCCTCTCTCCCCGCCGAGCTCGGGATGCTGGAACAGGAGCGTCGCGAGCCTGGCATCGAACCGCTCCTCGCTGTTCAGGACGACGCTCGTGGTCCCGTCCCCCAGCACGAGCGGGATCTCGGTATCGTTGAGGAATGTCTTGAGCGTGGCGTAGCTGTCCGCCCTGACCCTCATCGCGATCACATGCCCCCTCCCCACGGGCGTTATGCCCCAGGAGCGGTTCAGCGGGATGAGGATCTCGTCGTTCGACGGCCCGCCGCTCTCGTACGTGGCGGTGACCTCCATCTCCTCCAGCGTGGGCTCGGTGGAACCCGTGAGCAGGACCCTGTCGCCGATGTTCAGGTCTATTCTGGAGCTCAGGCGGGCCCCCGCAAGCAGGAACTCGTCGCCTACCGAGCCAGATATGACCGTGCCCTGGTCTATGGCCAGGAAGCCGTCGCTCTCTATGCCCCTCACGACGACGGGCTCGCCCTTCACGAGGCAGAAGGCATACGTCTCCGGGCTGACGGCGTCGACCCAGCTCTGGTTCCTGAGGTCCTCTGCCAGCTCGTACGGTATCGACTTGTCGTTCGTGACCTGGGATATGACATACACGTTCTCGCCGTAGAATGTCTGCTCCGGGAGCGAGCCGACCGCCAAGAGGATGGGAACCGAGCCGCTGAGCAGTGCGATGCAGAGTATCAGGCCGATCGCGGTCCTCTTCCTGATCAGCGTGGCAGATCCCCCCCTTTCATTCTTCTCGAGGCAAGCACGGCGACGGGCAGCCCGCCGACGACACCGAAGATCAGAGCGAGGATGAAAGGAATGAGCACGGAGCTGATGGTCGCCTGGGGCACGACGAAGCTCGCGAATCCCACCAGCGGTGCGAGTGAGGTGATGAAGTTCGTGACCACGAATCCGAGCGTGATGCCCAGCAGCCCGCCGAAGATGGACACGTAGAGCGTCTGCATGGCGAATATCCCCGTGATGAGCGACGGTCCCCCGCCGATCTGCCTGAG
>JAGLRN010000091.1 GCA_023136265.1 Thermoplasmata archaeon | reverse complement strand
GAGGTCATGTTCTCCGACACCAGCACCCAGTCGGTCGAGAATATGTACCCGGAGGAGTACGTCAGCCTGTACTCAAGGCTCAGGTTGCCCTCGGGGAGGTCCAGGACGACCTCGTCTCCCCTCTGGAGCGTGAGGTTCTTCGCGTCAGCGATATCCTTCAGGCGGTATCCCATATACAGCTCGGTTGCGGGGAACGAGGCGAAATCCGGCCTTATCATCCCGCTGGTGTCGTTGCACGTGACCGCGTAAGTGCTTCCCAACGGGACGGACTGTACCTCCACATCGACCCAGGAGACCCAGCAGATCGTGCGATTGCCCTCGATGAGGTCCAACGCGGTCAGCGGTATCCTGCTGTCAGCTAGGCTCTCCCCGTCGAGCGCGATGTAGGGGCCCTCGTTCACCCTGGCCGCCAGAGCGTCCGTTCCGGTGCCCAGACCCTCCACCATCGCCGTGGTGCCCGTCATGTACATGACGCACGCTGCAATGCCGATGACGGTGACGAGGATCCTCCAGTTCGTCCTCGTGGCCATCTTCAGAAACACGTCCCTCATCGCAGCCTCCAGGGAAACATTTTATATTGTCTGGGTAGATAGGACCTCAAGTATCTGACCATTTAAAGAAATATCGGTGAAATGGATGGAATTCCCCGTTATCGTGGAAGGCGCGTCAAAAAGCTACGACGGCATCAGAGAGGTCGTCAAGGACATCGACCTCCGCGTCGAGGAGGGCGAGATGGTCCTCCTCTGGGGCAGGAACGGCAGCGGGAAGTCCACTCTCCTGAACCTGATCGGGTGCATCGACCTGCCCACGAGCGGGAAGGTGATAGTCACGGGCAAGGACACGTCGAAGCTGTCCCCGCGGGAGCTGGCCAAGCTCCGGCTGGTGCGGATCGGGCACGTCTTCCAGCGTCACAACCTCATCGATGACCTGACGGTCGAGGAGAACATCCTGCTCCCGCTCAAGATAGCCAGGGACAGGAAGGCGGGCGAGCGGGCCAAAAGCCTGCTGGCCACTTTCGAGTTGGAGCCTCTCGCCAAGAAAAAGCCAGGAGAGATCAGCGGTGGCGAGAGCCAGAAGGTCGCGATTGCGAGGGCCCTGGCGAACAACCCCTCGATTCTGCTCGCGGACGAACCTACGGCGTCGCTGGACTCAAAGAGCTGTCAGCTCGTCCTCGACGCCTTCAAAAGGATAAGAGAGGGATTCGACACGACGGTGATAGCCGCGTCGCACGATCCGCTGCTCTACGATCACATTCAGAAGAAGTACTTCCTCTTCGACGGGCTGCTGAAGACCCGACCGAGAGACGGCACGTAAGCTGAGTTCTGTGACTCACGGCGGTGCTGGTAGTTCTGGGCTCACGAAAACAGGGAATGCGGGTGTGAGCCGCCTGACGCAAACGATATCTGCCCGGGTGTTCTATCTCCGTGGGACAGAAAGATGTTTCCACTGGGTCATGTTGGCATCGCTCTCGGCGTCGGGTTCTTGATCATGCGGTATCTCAAAAGCAGCTGGGACCCGAAGCTGTTCATCGTCATCCTGGGCGTAGCATCCTTGACGCCTGATCTAATCGACAAGCCGATGGGCCCCCTCTTCGGACTTCCCTTCGGCGGGAGGCTGTTCGCCCACACGCTCGTGTTCGCCTTCATCGTGATGGCGGTCTGCCTCGTCCTATGGCTGCGGTGGTCCAAGAAGGGCACCGCGGTGTCGATATGGCCACTGCTCTTCTCCCTGGGGGTCTGGGTCCATCTTCTGCTGGACCTCTCTCTAGAGGGCAATGCGGTGCTCCTGTGGCCCGCCTACGGGGTCGCCTTCCCGTCCGGCGAGTTCAGCTGGGGCCATCTCACAGCAAGCCCCGTTGCCATCGCAGGCGAGGTCGTGGGCGCGATAATCCTCGTCTATCTGCTCGTCCTCCTCCTTCTGGGCAGGTTCGCGCTCGCGGAGCGGGAGGACCGTCCAGAGAACGGCTGAGAAATCTTTAAACCGAAGTAGCATATTGAACGGCAAGTGAGTCGGCCAGCCACGGTTGGGATATCGACCCTAGATTCCGGGAACCAGTGAGTGTGACCATGTCATTGATCGGAGAGTACATCCGCAGACTTCCCGAGTACCTGCGGGTACCCCTGTACAAGAACGCCATATATCTCATGGCGGACAGGGTCCTCATGGCCGGTCTCGGCTTCCTCTTCTGGATAGTCATCGCGAGGTACTACTCTCCCGAGGAGGCGGGATTCGCGGCCGCCATCATACCCGTCATCCTGTTCCTGGCACTGCTCTCCCGGTTCGGGTTCGAGATCGCGCTCGTGAGGTTCCTTCCCTCCTCGGGAAAGAACTCGACGGTCATCATCAACTCGTGCTTCACGATCACCGGCATCGGGGCCCTGCTTATATCGGTCGTATTCCTCCTGGGCCTGGAGTTCTGGGCTCCGGCGCTGCTCTTCATTCGGGCGAGATGGGAGCTCACCCTGTCCTTCGTCCTGTTCACCGTGACCTTTGCGCTCCTCGTTCTGATGACCCAGGTCTTCGTCGCGAGGAGGAGGTCGGCGTTCGTGATGGCCACGACCCTCGTTGGTGGGGTGAGGATCGCTCTCCCCGTGGTGTTCGCCGTCTATTTCGGGGCGTTCGGGGTCCTTGCCTCGTGGGGCTTCGCGGAGACGCTC
The DNA here is from genome assembly GCA_023136265.1 of Thermoplasmata archaeon. Taxonomy (GTDB): domain Archaea; phylum Thermoplasmatota; class Thermoplasmata; order RBG-16-68-12; family JAGMCJ01; genus JAGMCJ01. The sequence goes on along the minus strand of JAGLRN010000091.1, from coordinate 3,404 downwards.
GCCGTCATAATCGGGATGCTGCTCTTCATGCGGATCGTGATCCCCGGATACAAGCCGATCCCCACGATGAGATGGGGCGTGGTGAAGGACATGGTCCGCTATTCTGCGGGGAACTACGTCGCCGCCATCTTCGGGATGCTTCCGGCGGCCCTGATCCCCCTGCTGGTGCTTCACGAGCTCCCCACGGAGAACGTCGCATACTACTACATCGCGTACACGATCTCGAGCCTTCTGTTCGCGATCACTGGCGCGGTCTGCATGTCCCTCTTCGCCGAGGGTTCGCACTTCGAGAGGGAGCTGAGGGGCAACGTGAAGAAGGCCCTGAAGCTGATATTCCTGCTCCTGGTCCCGGGCGTGCTGTTCATCATGTTCCTCGGCGGTTATCTGTTGCTGCTCTTCGGAGGCGACTATTCGAGCGAGGGATTCGTCCTCCTCCAGGTGTTCTCGATCGCCAGCATCTTCATGGCCTTCAACGGTGTCTTCCTGGCCACGAGGCGCGTGCTGAAGAGGATGTGGCCGATAATCGCCATCCCCGCATTCAATGCCTTTGCCATCGTGAGCCTTGCTAATCTGCTCCTGGGCCCGATGGGCCTGGTCGGCACGGCGATCGCCTGGGCCCTGAGCCACGCACTCATCAATCTGGGGATAGGGGTCTACTACGCCGTTCTGCATCTTCGCGGTCTCGGGGGATCGGCCCTGGTCCCTACATGATGGAAGGAGTTGCCAGCGCGTTCTAGAAGAGCACGTCCTCCAGGATGTCCGTGAAGAGCAGTCCGGCCGCCACGAGCTCCAGCCAATCCTCATCGGAGAGCTCTGCGCATCTCTTCCACTGTTCGCTGTCCTTCTCACACCCCTTATCGCACTCGGCACATCGCTCTTTCATATCCATTTGCAGCACCATCCTCTCTTGCGGGACAAATATGTTTCGGCGCGGGAATCTCGGTCATTCTTGCTTACGCTACCCCTGGTCTAGTGATAGTATCACCGTCTGGCGCAGACCGAAGCGGTCCATACATGAGTCGAGTCGTTGTCAATTGAGAACACGCCTCCTGATGCCTCTCTCCCTGGAGATCGTGTCATGCACGGTCTTTGAAAGCTCCTCATTCACGGAGAAGGGCAAAGGATGACCAAAGGACCTAGGGCGACCTGCAAGGTCCTAGCAAGGATCCGGCAAGGATGTAGCAGGTATGTCCCTAGTAAGTCCCTAGGATGTCACAAGGTTACAGCAAGGAACCTGCAAGGATCAAGCAAGGAAGGAGCAAGCGAGGAGCAAGAAACCTGCAAGAAAGAAGCAAGCGGACAGCAAGGAGGTCAATAGGAACTTCCGACAAGTCCATGCAAAGACTCGAATAATCCCGGACTGCCCCCGGAAAGGCGAGGAACCCAGAAAATCTGACCGCGTCCTGCGTGCCTTGGTTCTTGAAGCATCTCGTCCGCTTTCTGTAGAAAATTCCCATACTTCGATTTGGAGACTCTCCGGGTTCTCACAGCAGCTCCTCCAGAAGCCTCCCACACACGTGAACATGGCTCTTTCTGATTTCCTCGACCAGCTCTGAGTTTTCCGGACGCTTCAGCTCAGATTGGCTTAGAATCATAGCGGACAAGGGGTTGCCGTAGGCCCTGGATATCTCGAGTTGAAGCCTGCCTATCGCGTCCAGCGCTTCTCTTCTCTTTCTAGTAACCACGAGTATGTCGATGTCGCTTGTGGCTTCTTCCTCGCCGCGAGCGACACTTCCGAATAGAAAGACCGAAGCCGAGGTACCCTCGAAGGTCTCTCCGATTCTCCGAACGAGCTCTGACTGTGCACCAGACTCACCTTCAAAAAGGGGCTGGAGATCCTTGATCAATGGAGACGCCTTGTTCAACGAGATGACGTAGGCTCTCCCATGGGAGGATATGGTGACGAGGTTGAAGGCTTCGAGGGCCTTCAGAGCTTTCAGAGCGCCAGGATGTGAGAGGTCAGCGAACGAGGCGAGCTCTCTTCCGGTGAATCGGCGATCTGGATAGCGAAGCAGAATCCTGAGAACGGACGTCTTCGCGGGGGATGCGATCAGATTCTCGATGTAGTTCCGGAATTTCATGGTAACGACTATTAACATATGGTAGCTGCTGTTAATAGAGCTTTCCAATACGCCGACGCAGGACCGAGAAACCAGGATTGGTGGCGGACAGAAATGTTCCTAGTTGACGCCAGCCAAGAACCCTATGCGCTTTAGCCCACAGATGAATTGGAGACACTCTCGGACAGGGCGGAACTGGAGAGTATCAAAAGGGTCATTGAAGACATAGAGAGGAATCGGACGTACTCTGAGGAGAGCTTTCTTGCATGTCCATAAGCTGCTTGATACGTATTTATGAGTGGAAATGCATATTGCAACATGGTAATCAACTTGGACGACAAGCAGTGGTTTAGGGAGCACCTGAAGGAGTTGGGACGAAAATACGAATCTAAATTGGTCGCGGTGCTGAACGGGAGAGTCATTGTCGTCGGTGACGACCTAGAAGAGTTGGTCAGGGTAATAGAGAAAAAGAGAAAATCAGGCGAGATCCGAGGTGCCCCTTACACGGGCAGAGTGGGCAAGGACATAGCTGCGGTACACATCCCCTCCGTGCAGGTCTAGGGTTGATTCCGTGTTCATTTTTGACTTTCGCGATTCATACCCATTGGTGAAAATCAAAGTGATGAAGAAAGGACTTCACGCTTGGGCGTGGATGATTATCGATACGGGGTCACCATACACGATGGTTCCTACGAGTATCCTGGGAGAGCTGGGATTGGGCGAAGAGGATGTCATCACTACTGTGACGATCCACGGGATAGTCCATAAAGAGGAATGTGCCGAGGACGCACCGGCTTATCTTTTGGACTTGGAACTCGAAGGTCACGAATTCAAGGATGTTCTGCTACTTGTCTATGACTTTGGCCCTGAGCTTGGGCTGATCGGACATAACATTCTGAAGAATTTCAGGTTAGAAGTCAATCGGAAGGAGAAACACATCCAACTCGAGAGGGTCTGAGAGTTGAAATGGGCTCCGCTATACTCCCGCAGAGACACGAGAAACCTCCGGTCCCATGTTGGGAGCCAAAGAAGAGAGTTCATCTAGGTCGCTTCGCACTTCTATTCTCACCATAGTGACTTTAAGGCTAGATAACGTTAAGTATAACTTACGTGTAAGTAGCATCACATGACAGTACGAACCGAACAGATACCAATGCCTCCACCAATGGGAGGCCGCGGTCCGACCCTGGTCACAATGCACGAGATAGAGCGCATTCTTCGCAAAGCCGAAGAGCCTCTGAGCTTGAACGAGATCAAACGTCGCATGAGAGCGAAAGCTGTGCGCCACGGAACGGTACGGCAGGCTATCGAGGAATTCAAGCGACTAGGTTTCGTGGTCGAGGG
>JAGLRN010000090.1 GCA_023136265.1 Thermoplasmata archaeon | reverse complement strand
CGCTGAGTCCACTTCTTCCATACTCTTTCCATAGCTTTTCCATACCCTTCGCAGGAGATGACCAGGGGATGACCATAGGATGCTCAGGAGATACTCATACGGATCGCATACAATTTCCATACAAATCCCATAGGAATCCTATACAGTTTCCATAGGGATTCTATAGTGATCCTATAGGGATTCCATACTGATCCTATAGTCGTTCTCCGATGCTTCTCCGTCCTCTCTCTTCGACACGGCTTCGAGGTTTCTTCGAGGTTCTTCGAGATTCCGGTCCTCTCACGTCTCTCCCATTTGGACTCGGAAGTGATGCCCTCTGGCAGGGAACAAATTTATACGACACCATTCTTGCCAATATCGTGAGCTTCTCGAAGATCATGAACATAGACAGAGCCAGTGAGCTGAAGAACCGGACCTGGTGGTGGTGGTGGCTCATCTTCTTTCTCAAGAACCGCGAGAATCTCGATAGGACGAAGCAGTTGATGATTCTATGGGGAACGAGGAACACGGATTTCGTCGAGGTCAGTGATGTCCCCTGGCGGAAGAGGGTCGATATCCAGCGGGAAGGGAACCATCTGACGTTCTACGGCATGTGCTCCTCGTGGTTCTATGACGGGAACAGAATGATGGAGCCTTTCTTCGCGGACCAAGGGACGATGACGTCAGACTGGAACGAAGATGAGGGCGCGCTTGTTCTCAAGAATGATAATACCTATAGTTTCGCGAAGAGGGGCGACGACTACATCATCTCGATCGAAAGACCGGGCTTGGAGGTCGAGATGAAGATGTCGCTGTGGACACCTTTCCTGTCCCGGATCGAACCCACCGGCAAGACGTATCTCGCCAATCTGGGCTATCAGATGCACAAGATAAGGGGGAGTCGGGCGAGCGGTCGGATCGTCATCGACGGCAAGGAGACGGAAGAGGAAGGCACCGCCTACTTCCAGAAGGTGCGGATCAACAGCCCGACATCGCCCTGGTACTGGGGCGTCTTCCACACGGAATCCGGCTGCTACGTGGACTACTTCATGCCTCACATTGGACCTCCCGCCCTCCGCAGGTCCAATGGACATCAAAGCAGACTTGACTGGGGGGAGCGCATGCTCTCCAAGGGCTGGCAGTTCTACGACCAGTCCGACGGGGAGTTCCACAGGATAAAGAACATCAGCATGCGCAAGACGTACGAGAACGACCTCCCGACATTCACCCTTCGCGGGCGCGAGGAGGACAGGAGCATAGAGATGGTCATGAAGGCGTATTCTCGGGCCTGCTGGAAGGTGAAGCAGCCCTTTCTCCGGTACTTCTGCACATACCTGTACTACAACGAGTACCCTATCAATGTGGTGAAGTTCGACTTCAAGTGCGGTCAGAAGACGAGGACGCTCTCGGACGTGGGCCGCTTCGTGGGAAACTGTGAGCACAGTTGGGGGATAATCTAGCGGGATACTGGTCTCAGTAGTCCATCACGTCCGCTTTCATGAATTCTCTCAGGAGGGATGTCGCGTAGCAACCTGGGATCAGTCCGAACGACATCCTAACGGATTCGTCCCTGACCTGAAACTCGAAGTCCTTGAGCGGGCCGAGGATCTCTCTGCGCAAGCCCTTCGATGAGATCCTGGGAATCTTCGGAATGAGGAAATCCCGGGGCTCCGCTCCCTCCGATTCTATGACAGACCTCTCGATCTCGCCCATCTCTCCGCTCGCGAACCGCGGTTCAGCGCCGATGATAATCCCGCTTACGAATCCCTTTCCGTCCCTGACCCTCCTCGTGGCCTTCGAGATGTTCTCTTCATCAACCAGGATGTGTTTCCTCCTTTCCGGAAGTCCGTCCTGCGTTGCGGGAAGGACGACGTCACCCACGACCGGTTCGTTCAGAGGAAGCCCTCTGTTCAGCCTCTCGCTGAGCATCTTGTTGAAGAGATACGACTGATATGCGTGGACGAACATCATCTGGAGGTTGAGCGGGAGGCTCTGAATCGAGCCCGCGAAGTCGTTCGGGTTGGTGACCAGATGGTTGAGGATCGCTCTCTCGAACGATAGATGTTTCGGGAAGGCTCTGAGGGCCTCCGGGAAATCCATGCCGCTCTCGAGGGCTCTCCTCGCCTCTTGGACGTCTTCCGTCTCGGTCGGGAACGGGTTACCAACGTATGTCATGACCGCGCCCTCGAAGTCACCTTGGCATATCTTCTTGCCGATTATGTGAGTGACGGGTCTTACGGCACCGAACCGCTGGACGCCGAAGAAGTTCGGGAAACCGCCGATTTCCATGACGGAATCCGCAATCCTCGACACTCTCTCGAGGGTGTCCGATCTTGGCACTCTTATGTCGCCGATATCGATTCGAAAGCGGTTCCCAAGGAGATCTCCGAGCTCCAACCTCTTGTCAGTTCTGAAGACATCCAGTATCTCGACGTCCCTGATGTTCAGCTGCTCCAGGGTTTCAGGCGGACAGTCGAACTGGACGAGCTGGGTGGTCACCGCCCTCTTGTCCTTCGTTCCCGCGAACCTGATCCTCTTCCTGGAGATCCTCAGGCTCCTCGCGAGCTGCCTTATCAACCGGTTGGTTTCCCAGTTCCTGGCCCGCACGCGCGCGGTCGCATAGCGCCCGTCATCGGTAACAGGCAGGGGGATCGGGATCTCCTCCACGACGAAGTCCTCGGGCCTTATCCTCAGCTTCCCGCCAATCCCAGGGAGATATGTAAGGAAAGCCTCGATTCCTAGAACCTCTTCCATCGAGAACACGTCATTTCGCTTTCTTTTCGATGAGGGTCTTACATTGAGCGAACTCCTTGGAGAGCTCCCTCGCGGCACGCCGGAAAACAGTCTGGGGTCTTCCTTTCTTGACTCGCAGAAAGATCTGAGGGTTGTCAAGTTGCGGATGGCCTGGGACATATCTCGCGTCAGAGACGTCCTTGTCCTTGAGAAGCTGGTTCAAAAGGGGAAACACTATAGTCTCATCAGAATCCAATATCTCGATCCTCATCTGCGTCTTCTTAAGGTCCAGAAGCTTGACTTCCATGCCACTCAACCGCAGATATACATGGTCATCGTATTTCTAATTTATCACTCATCGATCCTCGACTGGACCGTTGTGGCTCTGAGCCTTCTCGTCACATGGGGATACACTATGAGCTCCTCGACCTCGAGGTCACGAGAGAGCGCTCTGTCGATCGACGCAAGCCTGTCCTTCAGGCGGGAGAGCTCTTCCACATCCGAGAACGAGCTCATCACGGCTGGGTGGCAGGACACTCCTGCATCCTTCAGGTTCGAAAGAGCGTCCAGCTGGAGGTCGAATCCCCTCTTCGCGCCAGTGAGCCTCGTGAACTCCTCCTCGGTGGACCCCTTGAGAGATACGCGTACGTGCAGTTTGCCGAAGCCCGCCAAATCCTCGGCGTAGGAGCGGTCGAGCAGGATCCCGTTCGTCTCGAGTATGAAGTCGTAGGGGCTTCTATCCACGAGTCCAAGGAGGCTGAGGAGGTGCTCCCTTCCTATGGTCGGTTCCTGCCCGCTCAGCCGCCAGAGCTTGTGCCCGGTCTTGTTCGAGATGCCCTCCATCTTCCCGTAGACCTGCTCCGCATCGTAGAACTTCCCCACGTCCGTGCGGCCCCATATGCCATCCCCCGCCCAGCAGAAGAGGCAAAGGAGATTGCACCCAACGACATCGCCAGTCACTATCCCGCCATACCATCTCGCGGGGCGAAAACGATAGTATTTCCTGCGCGATCCGGCGCAGACATCATTCTCGATGCGTTCACTTCTCTTGATAGGGTCGTACATCGCTTTGTGGGGAGCTACTTCTCTGGAGGTGTCCTATTCATCCGTCTGAACTTGTACCCGTAGTGGATCACGCCCGCCTTGCCCTCTTCGCCGAGCTTGCGGAACGTCGCCTCGACCTCCGTCCCTATTCCGATGTCGGGCTCATCGCAATCAATGATCGGCGCCGTCAGCCTCACGCCGTCCTTCATCTCTATTATCGCGATGATGTACGGCTTCTGCATTTCGAAGTCCTCCGGAGCGTCGTGGACCACAGAATATGAAAGGATCTTCCCTGTGCCGCACAGCTTGATGGACTCCATCCTGCCTATGCTTTTCCTGTGGCAGCTCGGGCACACGAATCTCGGCGGGAAGTGAACCTCCCCGCAATTTCCGCACTTCGATGCAAACAGGTTGTATCGGCTGGGTGTTTCGCGCCAGAATCTCGGTATGGCCATTCAATCACCCCTCTCGAATATGTGTACGACCGCGGTTGCCCCCGTCCCGCCTACGTTGTGGGTCAGGCCCATGGTCGCATCGTCCACTTGGCGTTTGTCCGCCTCTCCTCTGAGCTGCCGCACGATCTCAATGGCCTGGGCGACCCCGGTGGCCCCGACGGGTTGTCCTCTGGCCTTGAGCCCGCCAGACGTGTTCACCGACACCTCTCCGTTCAGGGCAGTTAGTCCCTCCTCGGTGGCCGGACCACCCTTCCCCTTCTCGAAGAACCTCAGATCCTCGACGGCCATTATCTCGGCGATCGTGAAATTGTCATGGACCTCGGCGACGTTCACGTCCTTCGGCGTTCTCTTCGCCTGATGGAGAGCCCTTTTTCCCGCGATTACCGTTGCGTCCATCGTGCAAATATCCCTTCTGTTGTGCAGGGCAAGGGTGTCCGTGGCAATGCCGGATCCGAGGATTCTGATCGGCGTGTCGGTGAACTTCTTCGCTCTGTCCAGCGGGCACAGAACGACGGCAGCACCTCCATCCGAAAGAGGCGCGCAGTCGAACATGCCGAGCGGAGTCGCAACGGGAGGAGCGTTGAGGACCATCTCCATGGATATCTCCCTTCTGTACTGTGCGTGCGGGTTCAAGGACCCGTTCTTGTGGTTCTTCACCGCGACCGCCGCGAGGTGCTCTCTCGTCGTCCCATAGACGTGCATGTGCCGTCGGGCCATCATCGCGTACAGGCTCGGGAATGTGGCCCCGAAAACCGACTCCCATTCCTGGTCAGCCGTTGCCGAGAGGATCTGGAGCGCTTGCCTGTCCCCAACGTCTGTCATCTTCTCTGCGGCTCCGACGACGACGATGTTGTACATTCCCGAGGCGACCGCCATGTATCCTGTTGCCAGTGCGACGCCCCCTGACGCTCCCGCCGCCTCGACTCTGATCGAGGGCAGGTGCATGTCCGCCAGTCCCGAGTAGTCGGCTACGAGGGGCGCCACGTGCTCCTGTTCTATGAACTTCCCCGCGGACATGTTCCCTATGTAGAGGGCATCAATCTGCTGGCTGGTTATACCGGCGTCCTCGATTGCCCTCAGTCCGGCCTCGATTCCGATCTCTCTGAAGGACTTGTTCCACAGCTCGCCGAACTCCGTCTCACCGATCCCGATTATGGCTACGTCCCTCATCTGGACCCCTCCGCCAGGGTTATCTTCCCCCTGAACTTCGCGTACGTTGCGTAGTCGAGATACTTCCCGCCAGAGATCATGTTGCTTACGAGGAGGAAGGGGTCCTTTCTGAGCTCGGTAATCTGCTCCGTGACGGTGATGTCGAAGGCGTCCGAACCCGCGCCTGAGCCGTAGGCGACCGCCAGTATCCTGTCCCCTGGCTTTGAGACGTCCAGGATGGATGCGAGACCGAGAAGGACGGCCGCGGAATACGTGTTGCCGATCATGGGAGAGAGAAGACCGGTCGTCGTCTGCTCCTTGCCGAACCCGAGCATCTTTGCGGCTCTGAGCGGGAACTTGCCGTTCGGCTGATGGAAGACGACATAATCGTAATCCTCGGGGGATGTCCCGGCGATCTCCATGAGATTCTTGCCGCACGTGAGCACGTGTTTGAAGTAGGCAGGCTCGCCAGTGAACCTTCCGCCGTGCCTCGGGTACATCTCCCCTTCCCTTCTCCAGAAGTCAGGGGTATCGGTCGTGAACGAGTACGTCTCGTTGATCCTCGCCGCTATGTCCGCGGTTCCGATGAGGAATGCGGCACCTCCCGCCGATGCGGAGTACTCCAGAGCATCGCCCGGGGCACCCTGCGACGTGTCCGTCCCAATGGCCATTCCGTACTTCATCATGTTTGAGGCCACCAGACCCATGCATGTCTGTATCGCGGCCGTCCCCGCCTTGCAGGCGAACTCGTAGTCCGCTGCGGTCAGGTCAGGTGCGGCCTCGATTGCCTCCGCGACAATCGTCGCCGTCGGTTTCACCGCATAGGGGTGCGATTCTGAACCCACGTAGATGGCGCCGATATCCTTCGGGTCCACCTTGCACCTCCTCATGAGGTTCCTGGCCGCCTCAACGGACATTGTGATGACATCCTCATCTGGTGAAGGAACGGACTTGCTCTTCACGTTCAGTCCCCGACTGATGGCCTCCCCGTCCGTTCCCCAGACCCTTCCTATCTCGACGGGCGTTATGCGCCATCTCGGGACATAGGCTCCGTAGCTTACTATGCCAACATCCAAGTTATCACAACCTTGACAGTCTTTCCACGAGTTTCGTTACTTCGAGCTCCGTCCTCACGAGGCAGACCTTCTCGAGCTCCGCGAGTTTCACCGCTAGCGGGTCGACCCTCTCGGGTCTGACATAGACGACCATTGCAGGCTTGAGTGGGTGCGCTCTGATCGCCACCATGGGGGACCTTCCGAACTTCACGCCAACGAAGATGAGCGCCCTCTGGCTGCTCCATCCGTATATCTTGTGATAGTCGGCCGAGCTCATCCCGGTGATCACCTTCAGGCTGTCGAGGATCGTATAGCCGTTGACATTGTTGGCGGGGGGGACATTCTCTGCCACGCTGACGCCGTCAATCTCTTTCACGAAGATGTCCGCGGGAATCCCTACCGGAAACTCCTTGATGTCCAGTATGCCTTCGTTCTCGACGCCCTCGTACTCCTTCGAGAACTTCCCGCCAGAGAGCTCGTCGAGTCTCATCAGGGCGTCCACGATTCGTCTGACCGTCTTGATGCCCGGCGAAGGTCTCCTCCCTGACTCGTAGTCGCTGATCACGGAGGGGGAGACGTTCATCTCCTTGGACAGGTCATACTGGAAGATCCCGATCTCTTCCCGCCATTTCCGCATCGTCTTGCCTGGCTCATCACTCAGTGTTATATCGGCAGCGACGCGCTCTCGCAGCCTGCTCCTCATTGGCAACCGTGTAGAGCCTCCCCCTATATAAGATTGTCGAAATCCACATCGGCAATCAACGAACATGTCCGACCTCCAAGAAAGACTAAAATGCTCGAACGGATTACGGATGAAGAGGGCCCGTGGGGTAGCTTGGTATCCTTCTAGGTTCGGGATCTAGAGACTCCAGTTCAAATCTGGGCGGGCCCACTTGTCTTTTCATACGAGAA
>JAGLRN010000009.1 GCA_023136265.1 Thermoplasmata archaeon | reverse complement strand
GAGAGGAGCGTTGAGACGGTCTGGCGGGACATACCCGAGAGCGAGAGGAGAGGATGTGATTACACAAAATGGAGAAAGACGTCCCTCCAGGTCATCGAGCCTGTGCTGAAGGACAGGGCGAACAAGATCTACGTGGCGGAGGATGAGAATGGTGATTTTGCGGGATACACAGTCGTCGGAGAGACCAAGAACATATTCTCCCCTGCGGGATACGGCTTCATCTATGACATCTTCGTGGAGGAGCGGTTCCGAAGATCGGGAGTGGCGAGCATGCTTCTGAAAGCGGCGGAGGACTTCTGCATCATGAGAGGCCTCGAGGCGGTCAAGCTGGAGGTTGCGGTCAACAATCCAATCGCCATGAAGATGTACGAGAAAACGGGGTTCACGCCCGAGAGGCACTTCCTGGGCAAGAGAATCGAACGGTGAGCGGTCGGAATCGAGGAGAGGCTCCCGCACCTTCCAGCAGGCTTCACGGAAAGTTAACCATACCCATGGTTAACCGCCAGGGGAGTCGTCGAGTTGCGCCGCATGGACTCTCGAAGTTAACTTCAAACAAGGTTAACCTTGGGCCAGGCTCCCCCATCCAGACGGGAAAAAACTAAGTAGTCGTAGCCTCATCGAGAACTCACCGGAGGGAATCTGATGGTGGAGAACCGAAGGTTTGTGGGCAGAACCTCGATTTGTGGGCTTGTGATTTTCGCATTCATTGTGGTGTCAGTGAATCCGCTTGTGATGAACTCGATGGCGGCGATTCCCGTTCCTCACAACGCATACGGCCATGCGTACGACGTGCAGGGCGTGCGATTGGATTCCGGTCAGCTGGTGACCGCGTGGATCGACGGCGTCATGTACGGATGGAACGTGACCTTCTACGACGCACTGGACCCGGACCCTGGGAATCGATCCGGGAAGTATGACGTGGACACCAATGGTAACCAAGTCACGATTCCCTCCGATCCCGACACTCCCTGGATCAAAGAGGGCGGCGATCACGGCGTTGACGACATCATGTACGTCTGGGGGGACATGACCGACTTCGGCGCTTCGCCAGGGTCGAACGCCTCAAGCTGGATATTCGAACAGAATGCGACCTGGCGGACGTTCGTCGCTGAGTACATGGACCTGACCGTTGCGTCGACCCAGCCGCCAACACTGCCGAAGATAAACAACATCACCACGATGCCGACGGACCAGGGGAGCCAGTACCTGTACATCTACGCGCCTCCTGGGATGCCGATGAGACACTACTACCTGGAGAAGAACGATGGGCAGATCCACGACGGAACACGGATTGACCTTACGGGGGAGACGTCGCTTGCGGGCTACCTTTACGTCGACCTGGGTTCCGCGGACTACCTCGACCCAGACGGCGACGAGATCAAGCTCGTCTGGGAGAATCCCAACTCAACGGGCGCACCATTCGCGGGAAGGGACGTTGTCGTGGACAGGGTCGAGTTCAATGGCAGCTGGAACGGGACCCACTACGGAGAGCCGGACAACACGATAATGCCCGACGCGTACGCCCCCTACGAGGGGTACGAGATTCACCGATACCCGCTCCCAGGCTCGGACACGAACGACTGCATGTACGACTTCACGATGGGCGTGGAGACAGGCAGAGCAATGAAGCTGCCGCCGGTGGCCGACGCCGGGGACAACAAGGTCGTATTCATGTGGGAGGTCGTCACCTTCGACGGGAGCGGCTCATACGACCCCGACGGATTCATAGTCGACTACTCCTGGGATTTCGGTGACGGTGACAGCGCCGGCGGAGTGACAGTGAACCACACGTACCTCGAAGCGGGAGAGTTCTACGCCACGCTCACGGTCATGGACGATGACAATCTCACGGGCACGGACACGATAATCGTTGTGGTCCTGGACCCGCGCCCGGACCCGCCAGACCTGATGAGAGCGATCTTGACGGGAACCGACCTCGAGGACGTGCTCGTAGAGTGGGAACTGTCCTCCGACGACGGCTCGGGCTTTGACGATGTCGTCAACTACGCGGTCTACTGGAGCGACTCATATGATTCCGGCGGGGCGGGTTATCACTTCCTCACGGAGCTCCCGCCAGGAACGACTTTCCTGACCTTGGCGGGTTGGGGAGACGGCAACTGGTCCGACTACTTCTTCTATGTGCAGGCGAACGACACGGACGGATACACGAACTGGAAGGACCAGGCGGGCAAGTTCGTGAGGTTCATGGAAGCGGGGAAGCGGATCGCTTCCGTACCGCTGGTGCAGGACGATGAGACGATCGAGACCGTCCTGCAATCCCTGACGGGCAGCTACAACCATGTCCGCTACTACAAGTCGTCCGATCAGAAGGATCACTGGAAGTCCTACTGGACGTTCAAGCACCATCGCGATCTGTACTTCATCAACCACAAGATGGGATTCTGGATCCAGATAACGAAGGACGATCATCTCGTTGTTGCGGGACTCGTTCCTGAGGTCACGGAGATTCGGCTCGGCCACCAGTGGAACTTCGTGGGCTACCCGTGCTTCACTCCCATGCCAGTGCAGGACGCTTTGGCGGATGTTGATTACAAGATGGTCGACGGCTACGACGACACGCCACCATTCCATCTGACACACCTGACGGACACGGACATGATGTTAACGGGCGAGGGCTACTGGGTGTGGGTGGACCTGCCGCAGACTTGGTACGTGTACAACTAGAGCGGGGGCCCACTCCGAGAAGTGACTGGAAGCGGCATCATATCGCTTCATGCTCTGAAAACAAAAACACACTCAGAGTGGGAAAAGAATATAAGTCAGCCATGGGATTGAGACCCAGTTAACATCCATGGGGGAGAGTGTCATGCAGAGGGGGAGAGTCATTTTGAAGACGAGCCTTGTTCTCATTGTGATTCTCTGGGTCATGCCCGCTTTCCTCGGTTTGATTGGTGTATCGGCTGCAAGTGGCGACTTTGCTCCTCCACACAGCGATTACGGACTTGATACCGACGGAGACAGCTACTACAACTATCTCGTTTTCAACGCCTCTGTCCAGATAGATGAGGCCGATACTTATCTGATCGACGGCAACCTCCGCGATGGCGGCGGAGGCCTGATCACGAACCCCGACATCATCACTCGATTCCTGGACGTGGGCTCGCATGTCATTCCCATCAACTTCGAAGGTATCGACATATACAACCATGGCGAACACGGTCCGTACACGGTCAACCTCGCTCTCTACGATACTATGTGGAACACACTAGACACGGATACCGCCCTCACCAACAGCTATCTCTACACGGAGTTCCAGCATCCACCGGTGGTGTTCGATCCTGCGCACTACGATTATGGTTTGGACACGAACTCGAACTCACTGTATGATTACCTCGTGGCACAAGTTAATATCACGGTCTACACGGCTGACACCTACAATATCAAGGGCAACCTGAAAGACTCGATGGATACGTGGTATATCGCTCAGGACGAGAATCAGAGCTACTTTTCCACAGGTGATCACACGGTGGAGCTGAGGATGTACGGATACAAAATCCGCGGGAAGGGCTACGACGGGCCGTACCTGCTCAAACTCGAGATCATAAAGGGTCCCTCTCAGGTCATCGCGGAAGACACTCACACAACCGCTGCGTACCTGCACACGGACTTCGAGGGGCTGTACGCCCGCTTCGTCCCCCCTCATTCCGACACGGGAATCGACATGGACGGGGACACGGAGTTTGACTACCTTAGGGTCACTCTTGAGATACAGGTCAACGAGTCTGGCTATTACACGGTAAGTGGCGACCTCTGGGACAAGAGTCAATTCAACTACATCACCAGCGCCTCGAACTACACGAACCTCAACACGGGTACCGTGCAGGTGGACCTGGACTTCCTGGGATGCGAGATCTGTCAATCAGGATATGGGGTGTTCTACTATGCGGATGTTGAGATCCATCTCGACGATGGGACGCCCGCAGATGCGGACGAGCACCAGACAGGTGGCTACCAGAGCAGTGACTTCGACTGCGAGCCGCCGATCGTCTTCTCGCCACCGCACAGCGACTACGGATTGGATACGGATGCGGACACGTACTACAACTATCTCGTTGCGGACATCTCCATAAACGCATCCGTTTCGGGGACATATCGAGTCACTGGCAGGCTTTTCGACTCCTCCCACACCACCTTCATCACCCTGACGGAGAACACGAGCTATCTCACGACGGGAGCGAATGTCCTGCCGCTCTGGCTGGACGGGACAGACATCTACAATAGCGGGATCGATGGCCCTTACAACCTGACGCTGCTCTCATACGATGTCTACGGGAACAAGCTCGAAAGGGCCTACTATGACACGAACTCGTACACCTACGATCAGTTCCAGCGTGACACGATTGACAACGACCCGCCAACTATCTCTGACGTTCGGGCAACACCCAGTCCCCAGAAGGTCTTTCATCCTGTGAACATCACTGCAATTGTCTGGGACAACTTCCAGCTCGATGGCGTTTGGGTGGATATCCTCGACCCTGACGACCTGCCGGTTGGCAACTTCTCGATGCTATACGACTCAGGAAGTGGGCGACACTACTTCGAGAGGAGTTACTCTGGAGCAGGAGACTACTCCTGCGTCATCTCCGCCAGTGACGCTTCGGCCAATTGGAATTCGTCACCTTGTTCGTTCCTGATGGTGGATTCTGCCCCCCCGGTTCTCCTTCGAGCTATCCTCACAGGAGGCAATCTGGAGGATGTCACAATAGAATGGGAGCTGTCCTTGGATGATGGCCAAGGTTTCGACGATGTCGTCAACTACGTGGTCTACTGGAGCGACTCATATGATTCCGGCGGGACGGGCTATCACTCCCTCACGGAGCTCCCGCCAGGAACGACTTCCCTGACCTTGGCGGGCTGGGGAGACGGCGACTTGTCCGACTACTTCTTCTACGTGCAGTCAAACCATAGTGATGGAAGGGAGAAATGGAGAGGACAGGCGGGCAAGTTCGTGAGGTTCATGGAAGCGGGCAAGAGAATAGCCTCAGTCCCACTAGTCCAAGCAAATGAGGCACTGGAAGTAGTCCTTGGCAGCCTTTCTGGAAGCTACAACCACGTCCGCTACTACAAGTCGTCCGACCAGAAGGACCACTGGAAGTGCTATTGGACGTTCAAGACCTATCGAGATCTCTACCATATCAATCACCAGATGGGCTTCTGGATTCAGCTGACGAAGGACGACCGTCTGGTCGTTGCGGGATTGGTCCCTGATGTCACGGAAATCCATCTGAATCATCAATGGAACTTTGTCGGATATCCGAGCTTCATGGCCATGCAAATACAAGAGGCTCTGGCGGATGTGGACTACAAGATGGTCGACGGTTACGGTGACACGCCACCATTCCATCTGGTACATCTGGCGGACACGGACATGATGGTAGCGGGCGAGGGCTACTGGGTGTGGGTAGGCTCGTCACAGACGTGGTTCGTGTACAACTAGACCCAATCGGGTATCGACAGCAGCTGAGTGGCGAAATGCTGTCCCTGGCATTGGAGCTGATATTGGACGGTCAACTTGCTTTTATATGGGGAAGACAGTTTCGATTCAAGGAGGGGATTCCTTGGACGAGAAATGGGATAACTTCTACCGCATGGCAGTAGTGAATTTCTACCTCATCACCATCGGTGCCCCACTGATGTTCTTGTTTGTATCATGGTTTCTTTGGGTGAGTGGCGCCTGGATCGACATGTACTGGATGATTCCCATCCTCGCACCAGTAGACGTTGCCCTGGGCTTCATTCTGATGAAGCCTATGATGCTGGACGCCAAGAAGAGATACTCCCGGAACTTCGGCGAGATACCCATAGAATATGCCTCAAGTCGCATCCAGGCTGCCTTGAACACAATGGGTTGCGAGTACGAACGTTCAGATGATGTCGTCCGCAGAGGTCTGCCACGCATTTCATATGTGGTGCTCTACGAGGTTCCCAAAGAGGGATTCGAGGTGGGTGTTCGGAGAATCCCTGCCGAAAGGAAGATTGAAGTGGTTGTGCGCCACAAAGATGACGTGGACATTGAGGCGTTGGACGGTGTCTTTTCAGAAATCGACAGACAAATACTGACCGGGGGATCAGACGGATGATGGTTGCATTCTGAGCCCCAGGAACGTAGGCGTTGCCTGAAATCTTCAGAGCCCCAGAAGCACCGAGACGCGTATCTTCTCCCCGATATCCTCCTCCACGCTCCCCCACGTGATGTTCGCGTTGGGAGCCCTGAGAGTGACCTCATGCGCGATCTCATCCACATCGTCCGAATCTATGTACTGACTCGAGAGGAAGAGGATCGCCTCCTTGGTCCCGCTCAGATCGAAATCAAACCAAGGGGATGTGAACGCGTCCTCGACAGCGACGAAGTTCCTGTGTTGGCCGGTCCCCTCCCCCATGCCCATTCTCATCTCGGCCACGCGTCTCAGAACGGACTTGAGGTGGGGAATGTCCCCTCGTGTGAGCACGGACGCCAGGCTGGCGATGGGCTTGCCAATGAGCCTGCCCACGGCCTCGAACGCCCGCAGGAGGGGAATATTCGGCGCGAGTTTGAGGAGCTCGTCGTTCGAGAACGTTATCACCACGTCCGAGCGGTTCTTGAGAACGTTGAGCCCTTCGTTGGCGACGCCGCGGCGCACAATCCCCTCCACCGTGAAAGGGAGGCTGACGAGCGATACAGCGAGCGCCTTACAGTGCTTCGCTACCGATGCAACTATGGGCGAAGCCCACGTGCCAGTGTAACCACCCAGGCCGCTGAGGATGAAGACGACATCGGAGCCCTCGATCTCCCGTTCGATCGTCTTCTCTACATCCGTATAGAGTTCCCGCCGCCCCCTTTTCTCGGTCTCCGCTATTCCCTTCAGCCCCTCCCTGCTCACGAAGGCCCTTCGCCCTATGCCAATCATCGAGGGATGCGGCTCGTCATTGACAGCGATGGGCTCGAACCCGGGAATCGGAGGGATCTCGTGGAGCATGTTGCAGCCAGCGCCCCCGCACCCGACGATGGACACGCGTACCCGCTCATGATCCTCGGTCTCCCCGAACCTGCTAATCCCTGGCACAGGAGAGAAAAGCCGTCGAAGGATGATATAATTTGCGGGAACCGCTCAAGACCGCGCAACGGTGGGACCGTCGGAGGATTACTTATATCGTCTCGACAAGCCTACTTCTTCCACCCCCTCTAAACCTGCAATTGACCTTTCATCCTCCCCCAATCAACCCTTAAATAACTTCCAGACGTTGTGGTACTCGAGATGGAGATTGTTGCTACTGGTGATGTTCACGAAGGCATGAACTTCGGATACAACGTGAATCCAGAGACAGGGATTTCCGAGCGAGCGATGGACCTGCACAAGAACTTCGCGCGGGCCGCGAAGTATGCGATTGAGAAGGGCGCGGGCCTCTTCGCGATCCTCGGAGACCTGTTCGACCGAACGCACGTGAGCCCTGCGTTCAGGGAACTGGTGAGGGCGGACGTAATCGAGCCGCTGAGGGACGCCCGAATCCCCGTGTGGATCCTCGCGGGGAACCACGACCAGCCGCGAAGCATGGCGCGAGGGACCTCCATAGAGGACTTCCGTGGGTATCCTAACGTCACTGTGTTCAGGAAACCCGAGGTCAGGATTCTCGAGCTCGGATCTGCTCGAGTGGGTTTCCTTGTTCTCCCCTACCTGCATCCTGAACAGATTGTCGAGTGGGTCAAGGAGAAGTTGAACGAGGACATCCCGAGGGAGCAGAGCTATGAGCTGTCCAGGAGGCTCTGGAAAGAATGGATGAAGAAGAGAGCGAAGGAGATGGATGCGGATTACAAAATCCTCCTCGGTCACTACTACGTGGAAGGGGCGAAGATAAGCAGCACGACATACATCGAGATCCTGCCAGATGAGTTCTCATTCACTCAGGACATGATTCCGCAGACGGTCGACCTCGCGCTCTTCAGCCACATACACCTGCACCAGGTCATGGGGAACCGGCCTCCGATTGTGTACACAGGTGCCCCAGAGAGAATAGACTGGGGAGAGCGCCTGGATGCCAAGGGTTTCGTGTCCGTGAATCCCGAAGAGAGGAAGTGGAGCTTCATCGACCTTCCAGTCAGGGACATGGTTGATGTGGAAGTTGATCTCGCCGGCAGCGACAATCCCACGAAGGACATACTGAACAGCCTGCCAGTCAATGTCAGCGAGAAGATGCTCAGAGTCAGGATCTCAGTCGGAGAGGGAGCGCGGGAGAGAATCGATGAGAACGCGATAGCGGATTTCCTGCGTCCCGCGTTCACGTACCAAATCAGATGGATTGAGGAGGGCGTGGAGAAAGTGAGCCTGTCCGAATTCACACTGGACCCGTACAGGCTCTTCAAAGACTTCGTTGATCTCAACTACTCTGACCACAAGAAACACGATCCCATCCTCAGAGAAGGAGACCAGATACTGAGAGAGGTGCTGTCCTGAGGACTCTGGAATACTTCGAGGCCGAGGACGTCAAGGAGGAGGCTCCCGAGCACGCTGAGAGCATTGAGGAAGTCACTACATCTGATGGTTTCGTCATAGAAGAGGTCGAGATGAAAGATTTCATGCGGTATGTGGGTGGAACCTCGATGTTGAGATTTCCAAAGAAATTCACGGTCATCACTGGGAGGACTGGTTCGGGAAAAACCTCCATTCTTGACGCTGTGACCTTTGCCCTTTACAAGAGGACGTCGAGGACGGACATCTCGGGCATAGGGATATCGGACGTATGCAAACCTGGTGGCTATGTGAAGATTCGCTTCGCGCAGGGCGGGGGACTCTACGAGATCGAGAGGGGCTTCACGCAGAAGGGTTCCCCATATCTCAATCTACACAAGAACGGGTCTCAGATATCTGGGACCATCCCGGAACTGGAGAGCATAGTCCGAGACACGGTCGGCTTGGATTATGACGGCTTCAGGAACTCCACATTCGTGAGGCAGGAGGAGATGAAGGAACTGGGCGCGGAGAGCGATTCCCAGCGTCTCCGGATATTCCAGAAGCTCTTCAGACTGGAGATTTTCGAGAAGGCTCAGGCGCAAGCGAAGACCGATTACGATCAGATTCGCCATGATATTGAAATCGGTGAGCATGATGTTGAGTTCTTGAGAGAGCGTCTCTCGAAAATCCCTGAGGTGAAGGAGGAGGCGAAAGCCGCCGAAAGGGAAGTCAAAGCTCTCCACGAGAAGCTGGTCGGCGTGGAGAAGAGGCTTGTCGCGGACAAGGAGAAGCTGAAAGACCTTGAGAGGGAGCACGAGGCGTTCATCTCGGCAAAGGCCTCCCTTGAGGACAAAGAAAGACGCGTCTCAAGCACCCAACGAGAGATAGATAAGGTCACCAAAGCGGGTGAGAAGTCCACCGAGCTGAGGGAGGAGGTCAAGAGGCTCGAGGACGAAACGAAGGACCATGAGAAGCTCATTGAAGAGAGGACTCAACTGAAGGAAATCGGTCACCTGGCAGCAGGCCTCGAGAAAGAGAGAAGAGTGCACAGGAAGTCTCTGGGAGATGCTACGAAGGAGTTCAGGCGAGAGAAATCGAGGCTCAACGAGAGGCTGAACCTCTCCGAGGGAAGGATAGCCGCTCTCTCCACGACTGTCGACAAGGACCATGCATTCCGACTTCTGCGCACTGAAGGTGCACTCGAAGAGAGGATATCGAGGATAGAGAGGGAGATAGGATGGCTCACTGGACAAGAGGACGTCATCAGCCAGATTCGGGGCGAGCGAGAGGACGCGTTGAAGCACATGAAAGACGTGAACAACAAGGTCCAGGAGATAAACGAGGACTCCTTTGTCCTCAGTGAAATTGAGAGCCAGGTCGGCCAGCTAAAGAAGGACCTCAAGGCCCTGGAAGAAAGACACCGGAAAAGAATCGAGGAGATGGGGACTGCCACGGAGAAGGTGGACAGAGAACTCGAGAAGCTCAGCTTCGATGACGATGCGAAGAACCGATTGAAGATGCTGGAAGAGACGATCACCGAGATGGGCAGGAAGAAGACCAGACTGAAGGATGTCCGTCGGAAGCTCGATGAGGTCGGAGATGTGGGAAAGCTCCTAGAGGATCTGAAGAAAAGGCTCGGACAAGGCGAGAAAGAGGTCAAAGAGCTCAGGAAGAAGCTCAGGAAGCTCGCCTCAGACGAGGAGAAGTACCAGAACGCGAGGAGGGACTTCGAGAGCCTCAAGACGAGCAAGAGCGAGATCGAAAGGGAAGTGCGAGGCAAGGAGGTCCAGATAGAGAGCCTTCAGAGGAGACTCGGAGATCTCGAAGAGGAGAAGAAGCAGATGGAAAAGAAGGTGAGGATCCTCGATGAGGGACGCTCGAATCTGGAGACGTTCGCCATCCTGAAGGATCAAATCTTCCACAAGAGAGGTGTGGCTATGTACGCCATCAACCAGCTCTTGCCAGAGCTCGAAATCGAGACCTCGCAGAACCTCGTTGACCTCACGGACGGACGGTTCACGCGCGTCAGTCTCAAGACCCATGAGGCGAAGAGGGAGTACGGGGTGAAGATCGAGGTGGAGGGTGTCGACGGCAATTGGCACGATGTCGCAGAGTTCAGCGGTGGTGAGAGAACGCAGATAAACGCGGCTCTCAGGTTCGCGATAGCCAAACAGCTGGCGGGCCTCCCACAGGTCGGCCGCACCTACGGACGGATGAAGACCCTTTTCATCGATGAGGGCGACCTTGGGTCCCTTGATACGGAATCGAACAGGGACCTGTTCATTCACAAGCTCTTCAAAATGGGAGAGTTCTTCGACAGGGTCATTCTTATCACACATCTTGCGGAGGTAGCGGACAAGTTCCCCGGTAAAATCAGGGTGCACATGACACCGGAGCAGGAGTCGAGAATCGAGGTAGTGTCGTAGATGCTGTTGGAGGGGTTGAGACACCGTATGAGAGACGTCGCTCTCTATCGCAACAATGGACCGGATGTCCTAAGGGACTGTGAGCTTGTGAACTTCGATCGTTCTCGGACCGTGAGAGAGATGATTGCTGTTGACGGCTCTTACTCATTCCTGCTGAACATATCAAGCATGTGGCTCGCAATCGTGAGGGTCGGTGGTCTTGCCTATGTCTTCAGGGATGACGGCTACAGGCTGGTGGACAACAAGAGACTGGATGTTCCCATCCTCATCTCGACTGAAAGGCACGTGGTCGAGAGACAGAGCGATCTTCACATGCAGCTCTTCGAGGCGACGAGATTGTCAGGAGACCATCCGCGGGCGATGATGAACGAGTTCAGGCACCACCTGGAGGGGGAGCTCACTCTCCGGATGGCGCGGGAGAGAGAGGGTGCCATCATTGCCGTGGACGGCACGCTTGCGTCCTTTCACAAGGAGTCCAACCATCTGCACGAGACCAGGGAGGAGTGCGAGAGACGAGGAAACATCCTCGTAGGCATCTCCAAGGACTCGTATTCTCACGCCTTCGGCGGGGTGAAGACGGACGAGGAACTCCTGAATGGAAAGAACGGTATGGCATTTGTGAGGGTGCCCAGCGGATACGAGGAGAAGCACAGGGGATTCCTTCATGGTGACGTCTACTTCGCCAAACTTCATCCCGATTCACCGAAGTGGTTCCGTATTGACGTTGGCACGTTCAGGGACGACCCGTCCTTCGTCTTCTCGAACCTCGCTCACTATGCCAGGTCGGGACTGTGTCCAGGATACCCCTATCCGCTCCTTGAAGCCCATAGGTTCGCAGTGACGATCAGGCAGTTCAGGGAGGTGTACGAAGAGGTTCTGCTCCACGTAGGTGTCGAGGAGGGAATGCCTGTCGAAGAGATCATTGGCGGACTGACGCACGTGGAAGGGGAGAGACGGGGGGCGTTCCATGAATACCTTGACCAAGCAAGCAGGGATCTTAGATGAACGAGGAAATCGGCGAGGTCGTTTCGGCCTCAGTGCTCGGAGGTCTGGTGGCCAAGCTAAGCCTGGACAATCCGGAGACCCTCCGAATCGGGTACCCGGTCGTCGTCGAGGGCCGGACGTACGACTTCTACTGCATGGTCCACGACATCGTGAACCAGTCCGTCGAGATCGCGGAGAGGTTGGCGGGGTCGGGGATGAGGGATTCCATTGTCCCGTTGAGCGAGACCCACGAGGGCTTCAGCGGGAGGATATTCTACTCGAAGGCGAACCTAAGGCCGATTCAGCTCATACACAGAGGGACCCATAAGCTGTCCGAGCCTCAGACCATTCCTCCGTACTTCTCCGTCGCGAGGCACGCGAGCCTGAGAGATGTCGAGAAAATCTATCAGAGAAGCGACTTCTCCGCGCCCCTGGGCTCTATCCGCGGCGTGGAGAGGTTCATGGTGCATATCGACTTCAGCAAGCTTACCGAGAAGCCTTTCGGGATCTTCGGGAGAACTGGGATGGGGAAGAGCGTCCTCAACAAGCTCGTGTGCATCGGCATTCTGTCAAAGGAAGTAGGAAGCGTCCTGATCTTCGACATGCACGGTGAGTATGGCGTATATTCGAGAACGGACAAGACGGAGGGCCTGAAGTACTACTTCCCGGAGAGGGTGAAGGTGTTCTCGCTTGACCCGAAGAACAAGGAGGCCGTGCCCTTCATCATCAATCCAAGTGAGATAAGGCCCGAGGACCTCATCGTTGCGTTCCAGGACCTGAATCGCAACATGATCGATGCCATCTACGAGATTAACAGGTCGAGAAAGGGAGACATCGTCTCCGCGATCAGGCAAGCGGACCTCGAGGAGTGGGGGCACAAGGTTCACCCGAGTGTCCTGAGCGCCCTCAAGAGAAGGATGGGGAGAATGCGGAGGTTCACGTTCATCAGGCATGGCGGGAAGGATGCTTTCAAACAGCTCATCTCTCTCATCCGCGAGGGGAGGTCGGTCGTTCTGGATTTCGGCGAATACGGGACAGACCAGATGGTGTACCTCTTCGTCGCCAACGTGCTCACGAGGAGGTTGTTCGATCGGTACACGGAGAGGAGTGAGGACTTTCCCCGCCTTGTTCTCTTCCTCGAGGAAGCGCACAAGTTCCTGGCTCCGCAAATCGCGCCCTACACGATCTTCAACAAGCTTGCCAGGGAGACCAGGAAGTTCAACCTCATACTCGCCCTTGTGGACCAGAGACCCGCCAAGATCGACGATGAGGTCAGAAGCCAGCTGGCCAACAGACTCATCTTGTCGCTGAAGGAGCCTTCGGATCTCGCATCGGCCCTTGCGGGCGTCCCCGACAGGTCCGTGTGGGAGAGCATCGTTGCGACGATACCGGCAAGGACGGTTGCGATGGTGGGAGACGCCATACGCATCCCGACCGTGATTGATATCATGAACTACACCCCAGAGAATGTGAGAGAGAACATCCTCGATGGGGACAACATGACGAGCGAGGAAATGGATACGGTCGCCCAGAGGGTGGACAAGGTCTTCTCATTCTGATTCGAACTTCAGGAACCGCACGATCTCAGCGGCTACGGCCTCGTCGTCCATGACCTCATGGAACTGAGAAGGACTCCTGAGCGGTCTGGCCCTCACGATCCTCGCTGCCCTTTTCCTTCCGATTCCTGGCAGGGAAGCCAGTGCATCTAGCGATGCGTCATTGACTGCCAACGGGAACTCGGTCCCGGTCACGCTCCGGAAGCCATGAGAGAATATACAGACGTCCACGAACCTGTTCAGTTCGGCCTTGTAGGGGAGCCCCACGAGGATCGGATACGTTCCTATCTGGCGACCGAACGTGCTTCTTCCCTTCCAGATCTCCAAGTACACTCTCCTGAGCACAATCCCCTTTGGAAGGATCCTCACGAGCATCGGTCTGTCGATGTCCTGCCGGACCTCTGACTTGAAGCGTCTGAATTCCCGGTAGTGCTTCCTGACGGCGAACCGCCCGCGAACGGGGAGGACCTGCCTGATGTTGATTCTCCGTATCATCAGCCCCTCGTCCAGCAGTCCCTTCAGGAACGCGAAGTTCATCGAGAAGGTCTCCTTCCTTTCGCCCTTCAGCCCGGAGAGGAAGTTGATCCCCGGAAGGAGGTGTGGGAGACCGGTGGGGCTCCTCCCCGACCCCACCTCGTTTATCAGCTCAACCGCGGCCTTCGCCTGCTCTGGGTTGGTGTTGAGATTGTTCGCAGCGATGACCTCCGGATCCGCACTTTCCACACCGAACGCAAGCACGTTCCCACCAGTGCAGTACTCCACCAGATGACGCGCGACCTCCTTCGATTCTCTCGGATGGGCCGCGATCACTGCTGGATCGGCGTTGTCCGTATGCAGGACGTGGAGATCTGGCGCGGCCTTCCTTATGCCCTTGAGCAATCCGTCGATCGCGCTCGGGTTCGGAACAGGCGTCTCTGTTTCCCCCACGCCCTCTGCAAGATAGGAGAACACGCACGACTGTCCCCCGAGACGGAAGTTGCGCACTCCCGCGGAGTACAACGCTCTCACCTCCTCGACAATGTTCTCCGCCTCTCGGAACTGGGGCTTGCCGTAGAGGGGTTCGATGCAGAAGGAGCAGCCGCCGGAAAGATATCGGACACACCCCCGCCAGCTGTCAAGCTCTGCGATCAGCGGTTGGGGAAAGTCGGGGTGTTCCTTGACCACCTCGGAGCCGAGAATCGACCATTGCCTCCACTCCTCCATTCCTCGGTTCCTGTGCTTCGCCCTCCCGCCAGAAAGGAAGTCGCTCAGGAGTGCATCCAGATCCTTCTTGGCGATGATGTCGAAGACGTCCTCGATCCTTCGGTCGTACATGCCGAAGCGCGCAAGGGGGCCTCCAAGGATGCGGGTTCCCTCGAAGTCCCCGCAAATGCTGACGATCTCCTTGGAGGAGATGGGCATCCCGCGGAGGTATCTCCCCGGCACAACGGGTCCGGCGATCAGTACCAGGGCGTCGCCTGAGAGGTGCCCCCCCTTCCGCAACTGTTCGATTGTGACGTATTCGTACTCACTGTCAGAGGAAAGGACGGCTCCTGCAACGTAGCGAGGATAGGGCGAGATGTACGGTGGAACGCCAAGACAAGACGGCTCATCCACGTAGCCGTCGAGGATTGTGATCTTCACGGGTTTCCATACGGTCTGAACCTTATAATCCTGCTTGGTATGTCGAGGCAAAAGGATATAACAAGGGGTGGTTCTTCTTCCTCTCAATGGTCGTGGCCATTGGCGGGCTTCCTGATACGGCGGTCCTCATCATCAGTGTGATTCTCATCCTCGTTGGTGTCGGCATGGCATTTGCGGGCAGAATCATCTGGGGGTCCCTGATGTCCCTCATTGGCGCCTTCATCGGCGGGACCATCGGCTACGCGATCGGGTCAATTCTTGGTGATTGGATAGTAGCGATGGTCCTCTCGCTCATCCTCGCGATCGTCGGTAGTATGCTCCTTGGCGCCATGGTCAAGATAGGCCTGGCATTTCTAGCGAGTCTCCTCGCTGGGGGTGTGTTCTTCCTCGCCTTGGGAACAGCCCCATTGGACAGCAGACTCGTCGTGGCCTTCATCGTGCTCGTAATCGTCTTCGCGATCTCGTACTACTTCATCGAGGAGATAATCGGCGTGATCACCGCGCTAATCGGCGGAATCCTGATCGGAGTCGGCCTCTGGCTCCTTACGGGAGATGCGAACTTCGGTCTCTCGATGGGCGGGCTTGCCTTCGTTGGCGGAGCGTTGGTTCAGACATACGCGATTCGGGGGCACGACAGATATAGACATCCCCGCTAGGGATGCGGGGACAGTTTGACCTCCCCCTCTGGCCAATCTTTTTATATTCTCCGATTCGTGCTGACGACCATGATTAGGATAGGAACCTGCGGCTGGTCCTACAAGGATTGGATAGGCGCGTTCTATCCTGAGTCCATGAGGGACAAGAGAGGGGGGTGGCTGGAATACTATGGAAGGTACTTCCCGACCGTCGAGATCGACAGCACGTACTACGCGGTTCCAGGGGAGAGAACGATTCAGGCGTGGATCGCCAAGGGCAAGAGGATGGATGATTTCGATTTCTCCCTGAAGATGCACAAAGATGTCACCCATATGAGGATTCTGAAGGACGGGGAGCGCGCCGCGAGTGCCGCCAAAGAGTTCGAGGGTGTTGTCGTGAGGCCCCTGGCGGATGAGAATCTCCTGGCCTCTGTGCTGATCCAGCTTTCTCCGAGGTTCAAGGTCGAAGAGGGCGAGGGCGGCCTGAAGCGCCTCGAGACCGTCTTGGACGTCCTGGACACGGACAAATACGACTACGTCGTTGAGTTCAGACACAAGTCCTGGCTGGATTCCTCCGGGTACGACTACCTTCCCAGCGTCAAGGAACTCATATCCTCGAAGAACGTCGCGGTCTGCAGCCTGGACAGTCCGTATTTCCCGCGCACCGATACGTCAACGGCCGACCATGCCTACATACGGTTCCACGGAAAGAACTACGATATCTGGTGGAAAGGAGAGAAGCAAATCAAGGACCACAGAATCAACAGGTACGACTACCTCTACAAAGAGGAGGAGCTAGAGAAGTGGGTTCCAACGATCAAGGAGTTCGACTCCAGGGCTGAGAAGACGAGGATCTACTTCAACAACCACGGAAAGGCCAAGGCCGCGAAGAACGCCTTCTATCTGATGGACAGATTGGGAATTCCGCATCAGGAAAAGGAAATCAGGATAAAGGAGCAGTTCACGCTCCAGAGCTTCGGCTAGCCCACAATTAATATCATCCAAGCCGTTTTCAGGTAGGCGATTGGAATGACGAACGAGAAGCCGATTGTCCGGGTCGAGCACCTCCACAAGGACTATCCCTACGGAGAGAATGTGACGCGTGCGCTGAACGATGTGTCCTTTGAGATCGAGAGGGGAGAGTTTGTGGTCATTCTGGGCCAGAGCGGATCTGGGAAGACGACGCTGCTGAACATGATATCCGCACTTGACGTTCCGACAAAGGGCAAGGTCCTTGTTGGGGGCAGAGAGGTATCGAGCCTTCCGGACAGAGAGAGAACGAAGTTCAGGGCCCACGAAGTCGGCCTCGTTTTCCAGTTCTTCAACCTGTTCCCGGCCCTTACGGCGAGGGAGAACGTGGAGATAGGCCTGGCGACATCAATTCGCGATTCTGAAGAGGTCGGCAGACGTGCTGTGAAATACCTGACGATGGTTGGCCTCAAGGACCATATAGACAAGTACCCGTCGCAGCTGAGCGGCGGGGAACAGCAGAGAGTGGCCGTGGCCCGCGCACTCGCGAAGGAGCCCAAGATACTGCTCGCCGATGAGCCGACGGGCAATCTCGATGCCGAGACCGGAGACATAGTATGGAACCTTCTCTTGGACCTGAACAGGAAGACTGGCACCACGATAATCTCCGTTACTCATCTGGAGTCGGCGTCCGAGATCGCGGACCGCTCGATCTTCCTCAGATCCGGACAGATACAGAGAATTCTCATGGGCGGTGATAGGGGAACCTGATTTGTCCCAGCTGGGCCGGAAGATGAGGAGAGACGTTTTCCGAATGCGCTAGAGAGCCATAGGAAGCGTCCTTCTGATCACCATGGAATCCATGATGTTCGCAGGGATGGCTAACATGATTCCGTCCACCAGGGATTCGCTCAACCAGAAGTACGATGAGATGAACTTCGCGGATGAGATACGGTGAGGAGTTCACTGGGTCGATCGCGCTCATTTTCCTCCTTGTTGCCTTCCTTGTCGTCTACTCCGCCTTCTCCAGGTTGGTCGCGAGCCAGCGCAGGGAGATTGGCGTTCTCAGGGGCCTGGGATATTCTCGTCTCGCCGTGGTTGGTTCATACGTTGCCGCGGGCATCCTCCTCGGACTGATAGGGTCGCTTTTGGGCGCGATACTTTCGCTCCCCTCCCCTCCGATTTGCGTTATATGTTCACATACCGTTTTTTCACCATAGGGGGAGAATATGCGAGCGATTGCGAAGAGCCTTGTTCTGGAAGCCCAGAGAATCGAGAGAGACGTCTCGTCCACCCTGAGACCGCTGGACGAGTTCCTTGGTGCCTTCAGATCATCGAGTGTTAGCTTCATAGACAGCGCTTCGAAGTTCCTCTTCGACTTCGTCTCGTTGCTCTGCGTTCAGGAGATAATGAGACACGATCTTCCGGTCGTGTTTCTGGATGGTGGCAACTCCATCGACCCTTTCATCCTCGCCAATCTAGCCAAGCGGTTCGGCGTGGACAGAGAGCATGTGCTGAGCCAGGTCCATATTTCCCGATCCTTCACCGCATATCAGATGTCCACGCTGATAGGAGAGAGGCTGGAGGACCGCATACAGGAGAGCGGGGCGGGCATGCTGGTGGTCTCCTGCTTCCCGGCGCTCTACCTGGACGAGGACCTGTGGTGGCCAGAAGCTCTGGAACTCGTCCGGCAGGGCTTCTCCACGGTGAGAGAGCTGACGAAGCGGTGGAACACCATCACTCTCGTCACCAACTACAAGCTGAGCAATATGTACCGCAGGAGCGCCCTGAGAAGGTTGCTCTACACCGAGCCGGACAAGGTAGTGAGGTTCGAGAACGGTGTTCGGTGTATTAGGGTCGTATTGCCGAGGGAGGAGGGGTGGATGAGCTACGCCCCGGTGGCTCACAATCAGACCACTCTGGCAGAGTATGTGGAGGACAAGGTTTACATGGCTGCGGAAGAGCCGTTAGTGAGGTGATCAAATGGGAAGAACTGTTCCTACCTTCAGACTGCTTCTCGAATCCGCCATATCCGGATGGGGGCAGTACAAGAGGGCCCTGAGACCAAAGGACAAACAGGTGTTCGATAAGCTCATGAACAAGGCGCGGGCGCATTCGTCCGCTTGCTCGTATGCAAACCGCATCGATCCCATGGAGAGCATCTTCATGTCCATAATACTCGAACTGCAGAAGGAGATAGAGACCCTCAAAGAGAGAGTTCGGAGCACAGAGAAATGAGAGGTTGGTTGTTCGATGTCTACCCGGACTACGACAAGAATCACATGGTCTGTTGGTTGAAGACGGAGAGTGGCGTGGACAAGATAGTCGATGCAGATTACTTTCCCAATTTCTACGTGCACGGCGAGAAGAGGAAGCTCAAAAGAATCAAGGACTGGCTCGGCTCCGTTCCCGTAAGAGATGTTTCATTCGAAAGAAGGAAGCTGAGACTTGGAAGCCAGGAGCTCTTCGATGTCCTGAACATCACGCCTGCGACCTACTCGGACCTCAAATATCTCGCGGGAGAGATCGATTTCCGCGGTCGCTACAGGGATTTCAGCCTCTACAATGTGGACATCCGACTGAGCCAGCGGTACACTCTGGAGAAGGGAGTCTTCCCCATGGCCTTCCTCGAGATCGTGCGCGACTTCATTCTTCTGGATGAGCAATGGGCAATCCACTACGACGTCCCTCGGCTCAGTCAAGTGGAGATGGGAGTCAGGGTGCACGGTCGCTCAAAGATCAAGAGGTTCAGCGATTCCATCCACAGCATCAAACTGGGCAATAGGATCGTAAGAGGAGGCGACGAGCGGGAGATGCTTCTGGAGCTCGCTCAGAGGATGGGCGTGGTCGATCCGGACGTCGTGCTCACCAGGAACGGCGATTCCTTCCTCTTTCCCTATCTCTACAGGCGGGCCGCTGAGAACGATGTTCTCGAGGAGTTCCAGCTCGGGCGGGAGGCGAACCTCGTCAACCCGCACCGAGAGGGCAAGTCGTACTTCAGCTACGGTCGCATTCTGTACAGACCGCCGAAGTACACATTGAGGGGGAGAATACACATAGACATGGGAAGCTCCTTCCTGCACATGGAGAGCGGGCTCTACGGCCTCATAGATCTCGCGAGGATCTCCAATATCCCTCCGCAGGAGATCGCCAAACTGTCCCCCGGAACCGCCATATCCGCCATGCAGGTCAATCAGGCCCTGAGAGACGGGCACCCAGTGATGTGGAAAAAGAACCTGCCCGAGGAGTTCAAGACCGCCAAGGAGCTGCTCGTATGCGATAAGGGCGGCTTCATCTTCGAGCCCAAGGTAGGCCTTCACGAGGATGTCCTGGAGATAGACTTCACGTCGCTGTACCCCAGCATAATGGCCCGCTTCAACATATCGCCTGAAACGGTCCTGTGCGAGTGCTGCCCGGACTCAAATCACAGAGTTCCCGAAATAGGGTACCATGTTTGTGAGAAGAAGATCGGGCTGATTCCCCGCGTTCTGTCCCCCGTGATAAGGAGGCGGATGGTTTTCAAGAGATTGGCAAAGGAGAGAGGGGAAGAGAGGGCGAAAGAGAAATCGGACATTCTGAAATGGCTTCTCGTCTGCTCGTTCGGCTACACGGGCTACCGCAACGCGAGATACGGGAAGATAGAATGCCATGAGTCCATAACCGCCTACGGTCGCGAGATCCTCCTCAAATCCGCGGAGATCGCCGACCAGCATGGCTTCGAGGTGCTTCACGGCATAGTCGACTCCCTCTGGCTGAGGGGCAAGGGCGATGAGCAGAAGCTCATAGAGCACGTATCCGGACACATAGGAATCCCCGTTGAGCGGGAGGGGGTGTACAAATGGATCGTTTTCCTGCCCTGCAAGACGTTCGATGTCGGGGCCATGAACCGCTACTACGGGATGTTCGAGGACGGCAAGATGAAGATTCGTGGGATAGAGGCTAGAAGGCATGACACGTGTGAACTGGTAAAGAGGGCGCAGATGGAGATGCTGGATGTGTTTGCTAAGGCAGAGAACGTCAAGGAGTTCAAGGAGAACGTCCCGGAGGCACTGGAGGTCCTAAGGAAATGGGTTAGGCGGGTCTGGAGGGGGGACGTAGACCTTGAGGACCTCATCCTCACCCTGAGAATCTCGAGGAGCTTGGAGGAGTATAGCGTCTTCAACAATCAGGTCGCCGCGCTCACCCAGCTGAAGGGGGAGGACGTGGAGGTCCACCCCGGTGAGGTGATTCGATTCGTCCTTTTGGACAGCGAGAGCAAAGTTGCGGATGAGAGACTGAGAATCGCTGACTTGTTGGAAGGAGGGGAGGCGTACGATAAGGCGAAGTATGTCGAGCTTCTCTGTCGAATGGGCGAGACGCTCCTTCAGCCTCTTGGCTACGATCGGGAGAGAATCGCCAGGCTCATGACCGAAGACCAGCTATAACTTGATAAGCGGGCAGAAAGATGAGCGAGAAGAGCTGATTCGCCTTGCGCGAGAAAATGGACGAAGTGGAGATCGTAGAACTGCTCAACATACTCCGAAAGAAGGGATACTGGATAGTGGAGTCGACGGAAGAGATCGTCGCCACCAGACCCATATTCAAGACGAGGTACCCCAGATTCCACCTCAGGATATTCAGAGAGAACGAGAGAGGTCCGCGGATACTGGAGGTCCATATAGACTGGGAGAGGCCCAGACACTCGCGGTACTGGGGCAAATGCAGCACAGCAGAAGGAGAGACCATCGAGAAGGAGATGGAACTCCTACGAGAGGAGTTTCGCTCGCTTGGAGCGCTCTCTCAGCGGTGACGCTCGGTTGCTCTAGGCCTCCCGCTCATTCATCATACGGTCTTTCCTCGACGCCCTCTTGGGACTGGGTCAGAACCGAGACTCGCTGCTCCGCGCTTCTCAGCTTCTCATCGCAGAGTCGAAAGAGTCGGATTCCCTCCTCAAATCTCTCCATTCCCTCGTCCAGTGAGAGCTTCCCCTTGGAAAGCGTGTCCACGATGTTCTCCAACCGTTCCAGAGCGTCCTCAAATGTCATTTCCTCGGTCGTCTTTCCACCTCCTTCAAGTTCTTCACGACACAGTAAATCTCACCATCCCTTACCATGACAAGAACGTCGTCACCCAAGTTGATGGACTCAATCGTCTCGATCACGTTCTTGTCCGGGAGCCTAAGCGCGATGGAATACCCCCTGTCTAGTGTTGCCAGCGGGTCAGCGGTCCCGAGCATACCCCCCAGCTTCCTCAGACCTTCCCTCCGAATGCTCAGGAATGACTTCAGAGCCCGGCTCATCTGCAGGAAGCGGTCATCGAGCCCCTGAGAGTGCGTCCTTATCTGGTCGAGGACCACATCCGACGAGAGTCCCGACTCCAACCTCCTAATATCCCTCTTTCTCGACTCGAGCATGTTCTTGAGACCCCAGACCAGGCTTTCCCTGTACGTATCGACAGATGTTTGCAGTTCTGTGATGTCAGGAGCCACGAGTTCGGCGGCCGCACTGGGCGTGGCCGCTCTCCTGTCCGCCACGAAGTCAGCGATTGTGAAGTCCGTCTCGTGTCCGACAGCAGAAACCACGGGGATATGGGAATCGAAAATGGTGCGCGCCACAGATTCGTCGTTAAAGCATGCGAGTTCCTCGAAGGCTCCGCCGCCCCTGCCGACTATCATGACGTCGATGCCGTCGTACCTGTTCAGGATTTCAATTGCGGAGACGATGGATTCCGGGGCACCGCTTCCCTGAACAAGCGATGGCGCAAGGATGATGTCCGCCAGCGGGAATCTCCTACCGAGGACCTTCACGATGTCGCGAAATGCCGCTCCTTTCGCGGATGTGACAACGCCTATCTTGGCGGGAAATGCCGGGAGAGGTTTCTTGTGTTCCTCGGCGAAAAGGCCCTCCGTCTCCAAGAACTTCTTGAGCTGAAGGAACTTCAGGTACAGTTCGCCGACACCCTCGATGTTGATCTCCCTCACTATCAGTTGATAGGATCCGGACGGTCGGTAGACGTCGATGTCCCCGAGCGCAACGATTTTCTGGCCGTCCTCCAGGTCGATGCCAAGACGCTCCGCGTCGCCTCTGAACAGGACGCACTTCAGGGAGGAGTTCTCATCCTTGAGCGTGAAGTAGCAATGACCCTGCGCCGACTTCCCGTAGTTGCTCAGCTCCCCTCTGACAGCGACCCCGATCAGAGAGGGTTCTTCTCTCAGTAGATTGCGGATAGTGTCTGTGACCTCGGTCACCGAGAATATCTTCTGAGCCTCTTCGGGCATACTCCCTCCTCACATCTCCAGCTTCAGCAAAGGAAAGAGAGGTGGATTTAAGTATGTTTCCCAATATCGTTTGGGTCTGCCAGGTCTCCTTCGAGTGACACCTCACAATCCACGAATTCCAGCCTGTAGAGTATCTGTTCGAGCGTCTTCTCCCGATCCCTTATGGGCACCGCCCACATCTTCAGAACGGAATCGAATCGCTTCTCGGGAAGTGCTTTCATCGTTCTCACAATCTGCTCATCGTACTCAAAGGAGATCTGGTACTCAGCAGAGCTGCTCCTTATGTGAACGACTGGCAACTTCTTCTCGATGTCCACCTTGTTTATCAGCAGTTCCTCAATGCTCGGGTCGACCCTCAGCAGACAGTTCGCCGCTTCGAATTCCTTCACCACATACTTGTAGTGATGAAGCGGAGCAAGCCACTCCTTCGTTTCCGAATCGAACCTTCTCTTCTCCAGACCCTTCGCGACGTTCACTAGGTTCCTCTCATAGTCAAACTTGATGGAAACCTCGTCCCCCTTCCGAGTGATTAGAACCTGCTTCACGTTTCACCCCTATAGAGGAGTTGCTCTCCGCCTACTTAAAGTCCCAGAAGGGAGGGGTTGATGAAAGTGTTTCAGATGAGTGCTTTCCTGCACGACGGGCACCTTTTCCTGCCCTTCACGCATGCGGAATGATACACGGAACCGCAGCTCGAGCACTGAACCGAGAATGTGCCCAGGTTGATCTCCGCACCACATATCCCACACTCATTGGACGGCCGCGGGACATCTGACCTTTCCGGCCCCGTCTCCATACCCTTCGGTCTCACCAGGCGTGATGTCAGTACCACGGACGCAACGATGGCTATCGCCAAGATCAGAATGATGAGGGCCAGGTCGAATTGCCCGCTAACGGCTCCGACGTCTACGACAACGTCGTATGACATATCCAGAGGACTTCTGGGAACCACGAACGAGACTCCTCCGACCCTCCCCTCATACGAGGCGTTTATCTCCACTGTGTCCCCGGCCTGCATCCATCTGGGGAAGACTATCTCAAAGGCGTATCCGCTCTCGTTCGTCGTTGCCTCAAGTGTCTCAGACGTGTCGACGTTCCTCATGACTATGGTTGCGTCCGCCAGGTTTCCGCCCTTCTCGTCCCTCGCCCTTCCATAAACAGCGATGATCCCCTCAACGCAGAGAGCCTCCTCGTACAGGACGGGATCCCTGGACATCTCGTTCGACATGATTGTTGTGTAGTTCCTGAGATACCCAGTATCATTGAAGAGATAGAAGTAGTAGTTGTAATAGCCAGGGACCAACGGACTGTAGACGATCGTCTCGGGCTCCCCTGTCGTCACGTCCACGCGGCCTTCCTTCACGAACTCGTCGGATCTGTGAATCTCATATTCCACATAGCCATCAATGTCGCTCGTAAGCGTGACGGCCATTGTGTCATTGAGGGAGTCACCATTCAAGTCCAGGTTGCTTCCAACGACATCGAGGAACGAGACGTTCTTCCCAGACACCAGGTAATAGTCCAGATACTCGTCCCAGAGCGTGTCAATGCTGAAAGCGAGGTCGTTGTACGACGTCAGCACCTGTGAGGTGGGATATGACAGGGATATCCCATGGGCGTCGATGAGCCTGACCCCCTTGGCGTCCTGCTCATTGTCCCAGTGTCTCTCGTACGCGACCGCAAAGAGGACGTGGGATTTCACCACCTCGGCCTTTCGCTCAATCCTGACGTTGTCGACGTGGTTGATGAGCTCGTCCGCCAGGTCAAAAAGGTCCCTTTCGTCTACCTCGTACTTCTCTGTGTCGTTCCAAGCGGCCCTTATCTCTTCACCGAAGTATGGAATGAAATGGTACATATCCCAGACGAGGTCGTCCAGCGATTCGACCAGACTGTCGATCCTGGTCGCATTGATGCTGGAGAGAATGGCGGAATATGAGCTCAGCCCCTCGTACTCCTCGATGAATGAGTCCACGACCTCTCTTGAAAGCTCCAAGGGTGTCATGGATGGATCTGCAACGAGAGGGCCGAGGAAGCCGTCGTACGCCCACCCGCGGGCGTCCTCGTCCTTTTCCGAGCCGACGATGAAGTCAACATAGTCCCTGATCTCGTACATTATCTCCAGCGTGGTTCTGCACGTATCGAACCCCACGATGTCGAGCCTTCTCCCACCGTTGTCCGCAACAATCTGCTGGAGAGCTGCTCCGAGTTCTGGTGTTGTCAGGTAATTGGACGAGTTCGATTCGTCCTTGACCAGACCCTGCCAGCTTAGTCCATGGTCCCATAGGACGAGGAAGTAGTGGTCCGCTGGAAAGCCGCTCATCGCCCAGTCCACGAAGTCCACGAGCGTGTTGGGATCGTCCATGGCGGCCTCCCCGATGTCCTCTATCTGGTAGCTAGGGAGAGGTTCGTCGCCCTCCTGAACCAGAAACCTCTTCGTTGTGGTCCAATCCGGGTTGGCATCAGGCTCACCGGGCTTCCTATCGTACTGAACAACAATCTTCACATTCTCTGTGGAGCCTATCTGAGACATCTCCTCGAAATCATGAACGCTCATGTCCTCCAGATTGTTGTCAGCCGCCATATAGACCATTATCGTCCATTTCGTACCCTGGGCTCTACCCTCCTGGGTCAGTGAGAGACCTGCAAGTAGGAAAGTCAGAATGAGAAAGAGAGCCAGAACCCTTTTCATCATTGAAATCATTTTCAGCCCAGTATTTAAAACAATCGCGGTTGTTCTAGCCGAGCAAATCCGTCGATCTGACCAGGGGTATGAGCTCGACCCCGATTTCCCCTAGGTTCTCCTGGCCGCCCTCCTCTCTGTCAACGACCACAACTGCTTTCTCCACGATGGCCCCTTCCGCCCTGAGCTCCACAATGGCCTTCTTCAGGCTGTTGCCTGTCGTGGTCACGTCCTCGACGAACAGGATATTGTCCCCATTGACCAGTTCTCCCTCGAATATCTTTCCCGTGCCGTGCTCTTTCCTCTTCTTTCTCACGATGATGAACGGTCTGTCGATTTTCATAGCTACCGCCACAGCGATTGGCACGGCCCCGAGCTCGACGCCTGCGATCCTGTCCGCACCTACCGCGTGCGGGGCAATCTTATCCGCGATCTTCTTCAGCACCCTAGTTTCCGTAATCGCCTTCTTTATGTCGATGTAGTAATCACTCTCCTCGCCAGAAGCGAGGGTGAACTTGCCGAATTGCAGAGCTTTGGTGTTCTTCAGATCGTTCACCAAGTCGCTCACGTCGGGCTTAGAACACTTCACACAGACACCTGCGATGGCTATGATGCAGTCGCCGCACACCGATCTGTGACAGCTGATGCATTCATTCCTTGCCTCCCTGATACCGCAAACCTCACACAAAGCCATTATACTCACCACGGGACGTCTTTCTTGCCGAGTCTGTACCCTAGGACGTTGACAGCTCGATGCATCGGAGGGGTAATGAGGACTATGAATATCAAACCTATGATGGCGCCGTCAAGGACGTAAGTCCTCAAGAACCACCCCGTCTCGAGAATGATCAGGAGAATCGTCGCTCCGATGAGGAAATCATACTGGTCCAGACCTGGTGTCTTGGCTCCTCTCTCGATCCCCGCTCTGCGCTTGATGAAGCTTCCCAGGATGTCGCCCAGAAGGGCTCCACAGGTAAGGAGAGATATCAGAAGGGCGGCCTGGAGCGGGGAGCCGAAAACGAACTGCGATGCTCCCGCAGCCCATGCGGACGCGTGCTGAATCCCCCCGATGAGCATGCCGGAGAGTATCCCGCCTGCGAATCCCCTCCATGTTTTCCCGTCACCGAGGAGCCTCCTCCCATCCTTCAACCTCAGACCGGAATCCATGGGCTTGCCACCACCGAACAGCACGGCGGTAGGATTGGCGACGTAAGCGGGAATCAAGAACCAGAATGCCTGAGCGAGAATCAGAGGGATGTCCATCAAGATGGTAATATCATCGGGGCATAAAACCGTAATGAGTGCCCCCAAGACCTCCCATTCTGAGTGTAGCTGGTTCGCAGAATTGATAACCACTACAACACGGTTAAATATCTCTGGACGAAGATTACTGAGAGATGAGTCTAGAGAGGATTCCAACATACGTCGATGGGTTCGACAAGGCGCTTGGAGGTGGCGTACCGAAAGGCCACGTCGTGCTCGTGTGCGGTACGCCAGGGACGATGAAGACCTCTCTCACGTTCAGCATCCTCTACAACAACGTGAAGCACAACGGATCCAAGGGTCTCTTCATAGCCCTAGAGGAGGGACACGACTCCCTGAAGGGCGCCATGGAGGACCTGGGAATGAAGAACATCGACGAGCTGGAGCTGTATGTACTGGATGTGGCCAAGATCCGAATGGAGCACAAGGAAGAGGAGCTGACAAAGAACTGGATCGAGATACTCACCAAGTACATCGAGCAGAGGGTCAGAGAAAGCCACTTCGACATGGTTGCCATTGATTCTCTCGCAGCCCTGTACTCTCTGGCACAGCTGACCAACCCGAGAAGGGACCTTTTCCACTTCTTCGGATTCCTTCGCGAGCTGGGATCGACAACGTTCCTCATCTCCGAGATACCGATGGGCTCGGACAGGCTTGTCGCCTATCAAGAGGATTTCCTGTCGGATGGTATCCTATACCTCAGGCAGTATGAGGTCGGGGAGACCGACGTGCAGCTGAGGATAAGGTGCGTCAAGATGAGGAGGACGAACCACGACCGAGGCTACTTCACGCTAATGCGGTCCGACGAGCACTTCATGGTGACCAGCGCCATCACGGAGTAGTTCTCTCTCCGCAAAGAACTTCTTCGTTTCTTCTACTGGATCATTGGTCGGGACGAGGTTCTCTATCTTGCTTTGGAATGATTCTGCCCTTTTGTCCAGTATCACCGCGACGCCGATGTCGCTCTTCTTCCTGATCAATCTTCCTATGCACTGGAGGATCCTTCTCGTCGCGGGGGCCTTCACAGCATAGTCCCAGCCCTTGTCGAACTTGAGATCGAAGTACCTGAGCAGTGCCTTCTGCTTGGCGGTGGGTTTCGGGTACGGGATGCCGACTAGCACGGCCATCTCCAGCTCCTTGTCCGGGAAGTCCAGACCCTCGCTGATCCTCCCACCCATCACCGCGAACAGTACGCCAGAGCCTGTCTTGAAGCCGTCCACGGTCTCCATCAGTTCGTCATGCGTCGAGCCTCTTCTCTCGACAAACAGGGGTTTCGAGACCGCCGCCCCCACATCAAGGAACTCCTCCAGCCTGTCGTGGCTGGGGAAGAAGATGACGATGTTGCGCGGGATGCTCTCCACGAGGTTCAGGATATGGCTCTTCAGTCGAGGGACGATCTCCTCGCTCGAGCGGAGCTCCTCGTACCTCGTCGTCACATCCTCGACATAGAGGACCCGCCGGTTCTCCGAGGGGAATGGGCTGGGGAACGTCGCCAAGGTCGTCGATTCGGGCAGGCCCAGAGTCTCCCTGTATTGGACGAGCGGTTCGAGCGTCCCCGACATGTGCACCGATGCATGGCATTCGGTTACCATCTCTCCGATGTGCGACGGGTCCAGGCAGTATCCCTCGATCCCCAAGGCGTCACCGGCATTGGCGAGCTTGACGTAGGACGATGCGTCCATGGATGTCCAGAAACTGAGAAAGGCACCTAGGGAGAAGATGAACGATCTGGGGAGTTTGCCTTCCTCCTCCCTCTTCCGTCTTATCACTTCGCCGTAGCTCATCAGATTGTTGAACAGGGCTTGCAGCTGTATCGATGTAAGAGTGAGCTTGTGCATAAGGTCCTCTTCGAGCTGATTCGGCGGGAGCAGGCCGTCGTCCTCCTCCACGTAGTCCGCCACCAAGCGGAGAATCGTGTCGTACAGCACGTCGCAGAACCCTTTCACCGTCGTCGTCCCAAGCATCTTGGCGTCCCCGAACTTCTCGGCCTCCCTCATGGCCAGTCTGAGGGAATGGAGCGTCAGGCGGGCGGACCGCATGTCCCTCGCATATTCCGGCAGGTTATGGGCCTCGTCAACAACCAGAACGATGTCCCTGGTGTCGACTCCCATCCACTCAAGAAAGGCCGATCTGATGCCATAATCGAAGAAGTAGACGTAGGGGCAGGCGACCAAGTGAGCGGAGGGAATGAGGAGTTTGGATGTCTCGTAGGGACATATGCCCAGACTCCTGCACTTGCCAAAGAACTGCTCCATCGTCGGGATCCTCCTTTTGGCCCAATCCTCGATCTCCTTCAGGTCTGCGTTCAGCAGGTTGGAGTAGTACTTGCATCCGCCCCTCTCTCTCCTCACAGTCCTTGCCTTCTTGTGACTGCAATATCTCATCAGTTCCTCGGGGTTACCCTCCCTCAGACGTGGATTGTTCCTGACGGCGAAGCAGGTCGAATGCCTTCCCTGGAAGCCCATGCCGAAGACGCCGCCGATGCGGCGCATCTCGATGATGACCTGCCTCTGCTGGGAATTCGTCCTCACAAGATACAGGACCTTCTTGTCATCCGATGTCGCGAGCTTCAACGCCGGATACAGCGCGCAGACGGTCTTCCCAGATCCCGTCCCTGACTGCAGGACAACGTGACCTCCTTGGAGGGTACTCTCGATGGCCTGGATGATGTCCTTCTGGTGCTTGCGGTAACTATAGGGAAAACGCATCCAATTGACTGCTGTTGAAGGGTTCTATAAATGGAAGTGCGGGAGGTGGGTGAAACTGGACCACCGGAACTATTCACTGCGGTAGCGCGCTCTTGCGTTCAACGATGCCGTTTGACACCGAAGGGGCGCTCAGGAAACTGATGGAGATCGAATACCGCAACATCAATGCGGTCATGGTGACAAGAGGCAGGAAACTGAAGGATCTGCTTCAGGAGGACCTCCCGCCTACTAGTACAGGGACGGCAGGATGTGGATGCCCGCCTCTCTCGGTATGCACCTCATTCGAAAACACGGGCGGATAATCCAGAGGTTCTTCTTGTCGTGAATGCCTGTCCTGAGATGCCCGCCTATTCGTTCTCCTTTCTTGTGCCCCAGATGTTCTCCGGAACGTCATCGTATATCGAGGGGTTGTCCTCCTGCAGGATCTCTCTCTCCTCGGCGGACCTCACAAGTTCGAGGATCTTCTCCTTCCGGAAGAGCCAGTAGTGTATCCTCCATTCCCTCCCGTCGTAGAGCGTGGTCTCCTCTCTCTCCGTCGTCAGAAGACCTGAGTCCTCGAGCATGTAGAAAGCATCCCTGTCCTCAGGTTCCAGGATGTTGTCTATTATTCTCTCGCTGTATCCAAAAAAGTTCATCACGCGGTGCGCGATGTCCCTAGCATCCTCGTCCTTCATTCCCTCCCTATCGATGCTGTTTCTGATGGCCTTGGTAAGATAATCCACGGTTAGAGTGCCAGCTACGCCTCTACCCAACTTTGTTGTAAGTGCCAATCTGATACCCCGCTCGTATATATTGGTGAATGAGTCTATATAAACATTTCGGGGGAAAGCTTGGCGGTGATTATCATTCTTTAGAAAAATGTAACGTAGCCAGCATAGGAAAAGGATAAATTCCCACAGACCCATTACATGGACAGTCGAGGTTCGCTCTTTCGCGAGGGGACCGTGGCACATAAGGGAGAGGAGGATGCCCGGAAAGACCCTGAGAGAGGAGGTCAAGGAGATACAGGCGCAGCTCGCCAAGCTGCAGAGGAGGCTCGAGACTCTTGAAGGACGAGAGGAAGCGCCTGCTGCGAGGATCAGGACGTACATAGATGATTTCGATGACCTAATCGGGGGCGGCATCCCTCGGGGCCACGTATGTCTCCTTTCAGGCCCCTCCGGTGCTATGAAGACGTCCATCGCGCTCAACCTGCTGAGGCGCAATAGCGAGAATGGCATTCACGTGCTCTACATCTCGCTTGAGGAGACGAAAGAGAGCCTGCAAGAGACAATGCGATCCCTGGGCTTGAGCGAGGATTCGGATTTCATCGTTGACGTGGGAAGGCTGAGAACTGAGCACGGGGATATAGAGGAGACGGGAGACTGGATAGGGGTGCTCAAGGACTTCATCACGAAGAGGAAAAGGTACCGCAAAGTGGACCTCCTCGTCATAGACTCCCTAACAGGCCTTTACTCCTTAGCGGAGCTGGACGATCCTCATAGAGAGCTGTTCCATTTCTTCGCGTTCCTCAGGAACCTGGGAATCACGAGTTTGTTCATATTCGACCAAGGAGAAGAGGGAAGATATCCCAATAGTGAGGATTCTATCGCCGACGGACTGTTTCATGTGGGCTTCCATTGCTTGCGGGAAGGCTCAGTCGGGCTCAAGCTGAGATGCGCGAAGCTGAGGCACACAGAACATTCGATGGACTACCATGAACTCAGATTCGAAAACGGAAGGTTCTCTGTAAGGCCCCTGTCTAGTAGCTCCCTCTGAGCTTGTGGCGGTCCACCTTGACTCCGCCGGGCGTCGCTATCAGGA
The DNA here is from genome assembly GCA_023136265.1 of Thermoplasmata archaeon. Taxonomy (GTDB): domain Archaea; phylum Thermoplasmatota; class Thermoplasmata; order RBG-16-68-12; family JAGMCJ01; genus JAGMCJ01. The sequence continues at coordinate 767 of JAGLRN010000009.1, read as the reverse complement.
TGCCCTTGCCGATGCCTGCCACATCCCCACCGGTGTCGCGGGCCACGGACTTCAGCTCGTTCGTTATCCTCTTGAGAGCCAGTTCATCGTTTGCTATCGAGTTATAATCCACAATGAGTATGTTACCGTTATAGACGTGGGCCGTGAGCTCATTGATGTCCTCATACCTGTAGACCTCGGCCACCTTCACCATCGACTTGACGCCCGTACCGAGTGTCGTCGGAACGTCCTCGAAGGTCATATCGCCCAAATCGATGTACTGGTCCGTCTCCTTGACTGCCCCTTCCCTGAATTTCTTGAACGGTTTTTTGATGAAGCTCATCCTATCCCTCTGATGAGGCGGATATCGTGAACCTTCGATATAATAGTATCGTGACTGGAGGGGGAGAAAATATCGACTGGGTTTTATCGGGAAGGGAGGACAAGACGTCGACTCAGACCTCGCGTGCTCTTGCTAGAATGTGTCCAATGCCATCATGCAGAAGGCCCCGCCGAAGTCGTAGAGTTCACGGATCTTCTTGTTGGTGAGCCCTCGTACGAGGGGCGCGACCATGACCCGCCCCCACGTTGTGCGATTGAACTTGTAGCCCCTTCTCTCGAACCTCCTCCGTGCTAGCCTCGACGTCTGAAGATAGGTGAGAACATATTTCTCTGCCGCTCCGGCCTCCACCAACGCCATGATCCTGTCAAATGACCTTCCGTTGGAGCATACGATCTCTCTGACAGTGACATCGTCTTCACCAGGTGCTAAGACGACATAGCCCTCC
>JAGLRN010000089.1 GCA_023136265.1 Thermoplasmata archaeon | reverse complement strand
GACCGGCAAGTGCATCGGAGGGCCTCCTGTCCGTCAGAGACGGATATCCCACGAAATTCCAGCCCTGGAACAGGCGAATCGTCGTGGGTGGAGCGACGACGCCTTCTATGTCCAGGTCCACATCCTCCGTGGCCTCGATCCACAGGGCCATTGTTTCGTTCGCCTCCGTCAGATCGGAATACGTTTTACATGTCCTGTACTCCATCCACGGGTCGTCGCTGAAGTTCGAGCGGTAGTACCGCACGGACGCATATTTCCCCGATATGGATGAGAGAATGGCGGTCAAGTCCTTCGAGGGAGGTATCAGAGGAAGGGATACAAGGTTCCACCCTTCCCTCAGAGGAATGCGGTACCTCGATGGGTCAATCTCGACGACGACATATGCTTCGTCGTTGTCAGGGTTCTCGTCTCCGACGAGAAGTGTCTGGGCGACGATCTTGAATGCTCCGCCCTCGATGAACTTGTATCTCCAGTCCACGGCCTCGCTCTGACCCGGCTCCAAGAACGTTGCCATGGTCTTCTGTTCGGGCCCGTACACTAAGGATTCCTGAGGGTAATCGGCCATCACGACAATGTCATCGATGAACCATCCCGTCTCCGTGAGGAACATGTCCGATGAGAACCTGAACCTCACCTGAACGTCCGTTCTGTCGGTGAAGTCTGAGATATCAAAGCTGAACTTCTGGAATCCGGAGGACACGAGACCGCTGTAGCTGGCAAGGACCTTCCACTCCCCTCCGGAGCCCACATCGATGCTGGCGAAGTCGTAGGCATCCTCCGTATGAAGCTTCTGGTAGAGGTGCAGGGTGGCGCTCGTTGCGCCTTCGAGGCTGAAGGACGGGGACCTCAGTATCTGGTACGCTCTGTTGGGGTATCTTCCGGTACCGTCGTTCCCCATCCACCAGCTGTAGGATCCGTTGTGCGACTGCGTTGTGACCCTGTGCCACTCGTACGTCGATCCGGGTCCGTCGTAGTCAATCACAGTCCACGAGGGATCTGAGATCTCGGCTCCTTCCTGTAACATGATTTGTGGGACAGGCGCTCCGAGCCTCCTTATCTCCATAGACGTTTGGAATGCGAACTCAGGGTACTCTCCGAAGTTCTCTGCGACGGAGTTGAAGGTGTAGTTACCCATGGGATACGTCTCCCGGTGCTCGAAATACCCTACTGCGGTCATACCGATGTCATGGGCATACGGGACATGGACCACAAGTCTCAGGGAGTCCGACACTCCAGGGTAGATCGTGGATGTGCCGTTGACCCAGATGAGATGATCTCCCGATGCGGCGAAAGATGGAACCTGAACGGTCAGCGTGACCCGCGTGTCCTGACCGGGGAGGAGGGCGGGTGAGTCCTCGTCGAGCGATATGGACCAACCCGGGAGGGAGGAGTGTGTCAGAGAATATAGATTGGAGTCCTTGCCGTCGTTGAGAACGGTGATGTTGAAGGAGCCCGTCTCGTTCCTGGGAATGGTCATTCTCTCGACCTCGGCCGACAGGGACATGTGGTTCATGACCTGGAACGGATTGTCCGCTATCTCGAGAAGGAAGAGCGCCGCGGCGAGGTTGTCCTCGCAGACGGGGAGTATCTTGTCCTCCCTCGGATGGAAGCCGTTGTATGGGGGCGATACTGCTGGACCCGCATCGTTCCAGTGCGGATAGAGTTCGAACGTGAAGGAGAGAATCCCCATCTCGCCGTACAGCCAGTCATCATCGGATCCGGTCGTCAGATAGAGGTCACTGCCCTTCTGTGGTGTGTATCCAGGATAGCTGGAACCTGCCTTGTTCGTGACTCTGTTCGACATCTCCGTGGCCAGCGTGGAGAGGATATCGTCGTCTTCGGTGATGTTCACAGTGTTGCCCCACGGATAGAGAATCAGCTGGGAGTAGGTGTGATATGATATCGCGAAGACGAAGTCATGCTGCTTGACGAAGTCCCTTATGGCGCTCGTCTCGAGCTCGGAGAAGGGTCCCGACCCCCTGTAGGTCTGTGTCCATGTCACGTCGCTGGACCCCGCCCCGCCCCACATCCAGCCGTAGTTCCTGTTGAGGTCGGTCCCATACGTGCCGTCTCCGTTGGGGGAACGGTTCTTTCTCCAGTTCATGTAGGATGTGGGATCGTCTCCACCATCGTACGTCCGCCCGTCCGGGTTCACGTTGGGGATGACCCAAAGCTGTCTCCCGTTGACCATGTCCGTGATCGTCATGTTGACTCCGTAGCCGTCCGTCAGGACCTCAATGACGTAGAGGCAGAACTCCAACGTCAACCACTCCCTCGCGTGATGCATGCAGTTGAAGTAGACCTCTGGCTCGTCCTCCTCGACCTGTGGATTGTCGGATATCTTCATCGCCCAGATGTCTCTTCCCTCGTACGTGCTTCCGATCGAGATGAGAGAGACTATGGGGGAGTGGTCGGCGACGACCTGATTGAGTTCCGTGACCATCTCGTCGTAAGTGTGGTAGTCCGTCACCCCGTCCGACGGGTCTACGGGTCCAGTAGATGCTGGCTCGAGCAAAGGGGAGACGCTCTTCATTTCCTCCTCAGGAGTTATCGCGGGTGAGCTCGAGGAGATGAAAAGAAGGAGCAGTACAACAGGAATCAGATACGTTAGCTTCATGTGTGTGGCCCTGGTCTAGATATCGGCGTCCACCTAAATAAGATTGGTCTTGTCCACGAGGGAAGCCCTCTGGACCCTATAGATGCCCCTCATGCCGTCCCACTCACGGGTAGCCTCCTCGACGTTCAGCCTTCTCAGGAAGTTGGGGCCGTCCACCACGAGGGTCTCATACTCTCCGCCCTCACCGGAGACATTGAATCGCGTCCTCTTGCTGAGAGCGATGAGCTCGTCCAGAGTATTCCCCGATAGGGTCCTTCCGAGCCAGTCCTCGGTCAAACCCTCGGCAGAGACACCGACGATGACGATCTCGAAGCCAGCATTGACCTCATCCCGGAGGACGGCCTCCTGGGATTTCCTCCAGAGCGGGGCGAACGTCCTCAGACCAATCCTGTGGCAGATCTCGTTGACCCGCGTGTGCTGGTAGTCGGACGCGATGGCTCCCATGATGAGCCTCTCAACCGCCAGGTCTCCGAGCACATCCTCGAGAACGTCGAGCTCGTCGTCCGATCCCGCGTTCCGCTTGACCAAGGGAATGCCGAGGGCCTCTGAGTGAAGCTCCGTGAGCTCGATATTCGGGAAGTGGAACATCATCGAATCCGTTTGCGGGAAGATGGTGACGAGCCGCTCAACGCTCCAACCCATCTGCTGAGCCAAGTAGAGGGCATGGGTGGAATCCTTTCCGCCTGAGAATAGTGAAGCGACTTTCATTCGGCATCACGTGCCATCACTTACTCCGATATGACTTTTGTGGGCCGGAACAAGCGCACCCTAAGCTTTTTGTGGGTCTCAGCGATTAGCCTAGGGGGAACCGATGCTTCTCGATGAGATGACCACACGGGAATTCGCGGAGAAGGTGAAGGAGGACTCGGTGGTCATAGTCCCGATCGGGGCGGTCGAGGAGCACGGTCCACATCTGCCGCTCTGCACCGATTCCATCCAGCCGGAGCATGTTGCGTTCGAGGTAGGAAAGAGGACGGGAGCGTTCATCGCCCCTCCGATAAGGTATGGGAACTGCTCCAGTACGAGGAACTTCCCCGGTACGATGTCCATAAGCTTCGACACCATGCGAGCTCTCGCATACGACGTGATGAGCGAGCTTGCCAGGAACGGATTCCGGAACGTCGTCCTTCTCTCAGGTCATGCGGGAGGCATGCACATGGCCGCCCTTCGCCTGGCCGCGAAGGATGTCGTGGACGAGAGAGATGCTCATGTGATGGTAGTGTCGGACTATGAGATCCTGTACCGATCGGGCAAGGTGGAAGAAGGTGACGGTCATTCCGGGCTTCTTGAGACATCCCGTGTGCTTGCGATCCGTCCCGACCTTGTGCGGCCTGAGAGGCCCAAGGGCGAGAGCGAGATACCGCCCTTCATGGTCCTGAGGCATCCTGAGGAGTACTGGAAGGAGGGCGTGAGCGGGGATTCATCTGGGTCGACGGCGGAGAAGGGCAAGGACTTCAACGACTTCGTTATCGACGAGCTATGCAGGATGATTGAGGAAATGAGGGGTTTGAAATGAGGAGACTGAAGCGTCTGGCGGGGGAAGCTGCCTGCGATTATGTGAAGGACGGAATGGTCGTCGGTCTGGGCACTGGCAGCACCGTTCACTATACGATCAAGAAGCTGGGGAGAATGGTGGGCGGGGGTCTCAGGGTGATAGGCATACCGACATCGATAAAGTCGGAGAATCTGGCCCGCCAGTGCAAGATACCGCTGTCCAGCCTCCACGAACATCCGAATGTGGACATCTCGATAGACGGGGCGGATGAGGTCGATCCCAAACTGAACCTGATCAAGGGGATGGGCGGCGCTCTCGTTCGTGAGAAGATTGTGGCGAGCGTCTCGCGGAGACTGATAATCGTCGTCGACGATGCGAAGCAGGTCTCCAAGCTAGGCTCGAAGTCCCCTGTTCCCGTGGAGGTGCTTCCGTTCGGTTGGGGCACCGTCCTGAAGAGGCTAGAGAAGTCGGGCGCGGAGGTCGAGCTGAGAAAGAGCAGGAAGATCCCCTTCGTGTCCGACAACGGGAATTACATACTCGACTGCAGGTTCAAGGAGATAACGTCTGCGAAGAGGTTGGAGAGCAGGCTGAACAACATCCCGGGCGTCGTGGAGAATGGCCTCTTCGTGAATCTCACCAACCTTGTGCTTGTCGGTACCGATGCGGGTCTAAAAGAAGTTCGATAGCTACTTCGTCAGCGAGTGAAGCTCGTTCATGTTCTTCACTATCTTCTCGATCTTCTTGTCCTCCTGATTCCTGATTGTGGTAATGATCCTGCTGAAGGACTTCGAGATGCGATAAGCGTGTACGGGCCTTCCCTTGCCCTCCTTCTTGATGTCCCGTTTGGTGACCCATCTCCTCCGACGGAGCTCCTGCATCGCGAGAGAGACCTCGGGCTGCCTCAGTCCGGTAGCCTTCTCGATTTGGACGGAGGTCGTTTCATCCCTCTTGGATAGGAAGACAAGGGTCTTGGCCAGATTCTTGGACATCCCGGTGAAGATGAGCCTTTCGATTACCTCGTTGTCCATTCGACTCAGCCTCATCTCGCCCTGCATATGCGAGTCACCATGGCAATTATTATTCTGCCAATATATAATTCTTGCTATTCAACTCCGCGTCGCCCGAGCGCCCGCCACGGTGAGCCAGTCCAGACAGTCGCGAACAGCCCAAACCCTAAATACGAGTTTGTTGTATAGCAGGTTTCACGAGGTCTGAAGGATGAAAATGCCCCGCAGGATAAGAGGATTCTGCCCTTCGTGCAACAAGCACACCAGCCTGGAGGTAGAGAGAGTGAAGACAAGGCCCAGGGGCGAGTTCAAGAAGGGTCAGCGGAGGTTCAGAAGGGTTATGGCGGGCTATGGAGGATTCCCGAGGGCCAAGTATGAAGGAAGGGAGAAGCCGACCAAGCGCGTCTATTTGCGCTATCGCTGCAAGGATTGCGGCAAGGCTCACCATCGTAAGTGTTTCAGGGCCAAGAAGTTCGAGCTGGAGGGTTAAGATGGTCGATTTGCCTGGTCCGAAAAGCAAGTTCCTTCAGGTCCGCTGTCCAGACTGCGGGAACGAGCAGATCGTGTTCGATCACGCATCCACGAAGGTCGCTTGCCTCGTTTGCGGGGCGACGATCGTGCGACCCAAGGGAGGGAAGGGGGAGATTAAGGGAGAAGTAGTGAAGGTCGTGGAGTGATGGCTGGGTTGCCTGAGTTTCCCGAGGAAGCAGAACTCGTCGTCTGCACCGTGAAGAATGTGAAGAACTTCGGTGCGTTCGTTTCCTTGGACGAGTACGGGGAGAAGGAAGGCTTCATACACATCGCCGAGGTGGCCACCGGCTGGATCAAGTACATCAGGGATTATGTCCGTGAGGGTCAGAAGATTGTCTGCAGGGTTCTCAGAGTCGACCCGTCCAAGGGTCACATAGACCTCTCTCTGAAGCAGGTGAACGAGCATCAGAAGCGGGAGAAGATCCAGCAGTGGAAGAATGAGCAGAAGGCGTACAAGTTGCTCGAGCTCGTGGCGGAGCGCAGCGGGAAGGACCTGAAGGAGTTCGAGCAGGAGCACGTGGGCGACCTCATCGAGAAGTTCGGCACTCTCTACGGAGCCTTCGAGGAAGCAGTTTTCGACGAGAAGACGATGAAAGAGGAGGGCCTCACGGGAGACTGGGTGAAGACGTTCGTTGACGTTGCCAAGGAGAACATCCAGCCGCCCTTCGTTGACATAGACGGTTTCTTTGAAATCAGTTGTCCTCTTCCTGATGGCATTGTCCACATACGCGAGGCTCTGACAATGGCCGAGAAGAACAAGAAGGTGGAGGTGTCGATTCAGTACATGGGCGCTCCGAGATACAGGCTCGTCGTGACAGCCCCGGACTACAAGACCGCGGAGGAAGAGATGGACGGAATCGTGGAGAAGGTCATAGATCACTTTATCTCGATTGGCGGGGAAGCCAAGTTCAGTAGAAAGGCGTAAGTATGCACACGCTCATCAGAAAATGCAAGGAATGCGATATCTACACTCTTGGGGAAGAGTGTCCCAAGTGCGGGTCCTCGACCGGCATGGCCTTGCCGCCTAGGTTCTCTCCAGAGGACAGATATGGCAGATACAGAAGACAACTCAAGCTGCAAAGGTGTGAGAATGGAAGACATAACGATTGAATATCTGGAACAGCCGAAGCTGAAGAATCCGATTTTCATCGAAGGTCTGCCCGGCGTGGGGAACGTGGGGAAGCTCGCAGCGGAACACTTGCTGGGCGAGCTGAAGGCCAAGAAGTTCGCGGACATATACTCGAAGCACTTCCCCCCTCAGGTCGTCGTCGATGATGGTGGGATTATCCGGCTGGTCGGCAACCAGTTCTACTTCGTCAAGCCAAAAGGGGGTCAGGAGGACCTCATAATACTCGTGGGTGACTTCCAAGGGCTGACGCCCGAGGGGCAGTATGAGCTCTCCGATTTCATCATGAACACGATCACGGACATGAAAGTGAAGAGGATATACACGCTCGGCGGCTATGGTGTCGGGAGGATGATCGCCACGCCAAGGGTCATCGGCGCCGCCACAGACAGTTCGCTCGTGAAGGAGATGAAGAAGCTCGGGGTCGTCTTTCCCAAGGGGGAGCCAGGTGCGGGGATAGTCGGAGCTAGCGGTCTTCTGCTGGGCCTCGGGAAGCTTCACGGACTGGAGTGTGTATGTCTCATGGGCGAGACGTCCGGGTACTTCGTGGACCCGAAGAGCGCACAATCGGTTCTGGAGGTGCTGCAGAAGGCCCTCGGTGTCGAGCTGGATTTCGGCAGCCTGGAGGAGAGAGCGAAGCACATAGACCAGATCGCCTCCAAACTGAAGGACGTGGAGGAGGAAGTGGAGAAGAAGGAGGACCTCGGCTACTTCGGGTAATCCCCACAAGATTCATTATTCGCCAAATGCTTACCCATTCGATAATGGCGAAGAAGAGTTCTAAGAAGGCATATCTGAAAGGATATGAGGACGGCATGAACGAGGCGTGGAACGACGTCATGAAGCTCACGACGAAAGGTTACACGATGTCGGAGTTCAGGATAATGGCGAATAGCAGGAAGGCTACCTTGCACCAGAAGGTGGAGAGCAAGTCCGGGGAGATCGACTCCTTGTCCTTCGAGGAACCGGAGACCGAAGAACACGGTGAGATCGGGGAGCTGAGAAAGGGCGGGAAGTACATTATCCGCGAGGCAAGACCCGAGAGAAGCCTGGAGGTCTTCTCGTCCCTGGTGCAGGAGTGCGGAAAGGGGCTAGGGATCACGAGGATGCATCCGGGCACGCTTGAGAAGAGGATTCCCACTCAGGGGGCCGAGCTCATCTGGCTCACGAAGGCGAGAGGTGGGGAGGAATCGTTTGCGTACCTTTCTCCGACCAATCTCGTTGGAATCCTCTCGAGCATATCTAGGTTCCTGAACGAGAGGAAGGGAAGTCCGGTGCTGCTCGAAGGGGTCGAGTATCTCATAACTCAAAACAGCTTCGACGCCACTCTGAGATTCATGCAGAAGGTCAACGAATACGTCACTCTCAACGAAGGCATACTCCTTGTCCCCGTCAACCCGTCCGCGATGGAGTCAAAGGACTATCACCTCCTGGCGAGGGAGATGACTGGCGAGTTTTGAGCGGCCCGCCAGAAAACGATATATAAACGGGTCATGTTGAGCATTCGTTGCTCCCGTAGTGTAGTCCGGTCAATCATTCGGGCCTTTCGAGCCCGACACCCGGGTTCGAATCCCGGCGGGAG
>JAGLRN010000088.1 GCA_023136265.1 Thermoplasmata archaeon | reverse complement strand
TCGAACGGGTCGTAGGGCTCGGCCACGTCGATCTCCTTTCGCGGGTTCTCGATCTTGGCCATCTTGTACGCCATCTTGGCGGCTCCCGCCACGTACTCCGGGAAGTAGAGGTCCCTGTCCGTCCACATCGTGCTGTCGATGCACCATCCCGCGCCGTCGAGGTAGACCAGGTCGTCCGTGAGCTTCTTCGCGACCTCCTCCGATGCGAGGATCATCGCGGACGCGCCGTCGCTCGGCGGGCTGATGTCCAGTCTCTGAACGGGCCACGCCATCATCTCCGAGTTGAGCACGTCGTCGATCGTCAGGTTTGCTGCCAATTGAGCGCACGGGTGGTCCAGCGCGTTCCTCTTGTTCTTGACCGCGACCCTGGCGATGTCCTCCTTCTTGATGCCGTGCACGGTCATGTACCTGTTCATCTCCATGGCGAATATCCACACGAGGTTGGGCTGTAGCGGGCGGTCGAGTATCGGGTCCCATATGTGCCCGAAAGCCGACTGCGGATGCGGGAAGACACTCGACATCTTCTCCTCCGCCACCACCAGGCAGACATCCGCCATCCCGGACGCAATGTGCCACCAGCCCGCAATGGGCGTGAAGACCGCAGTACCGCCGCCGACGAAGACCCTGAGGTAGGGCTTCCCAGCCCCGCCAGCCCCGTCGAGCAGGTTCTCGCCCTTCATGTGTATGCCATCGAACGCGTCGGGCGCCGAGCCCATCACAACGCTGTCCACATCCTTCAGCTCCAGCCCCGCCTCTTCCAGGGCCATCTTGGTGGCCTCATAGCTCATCTCCTTTCCCGTTTCCTGAAGCCTTCTCCTGAAAATCGTCATCCCGCCGCCGAGAACGCAAACTTTTCTCATCTCATCACCTCTCGAATACCGCTACCGCCCCGGAGGCGGTGGGCACACCTCTCCAGGACTGGGCCAGCCCTCTCTCAACATCGTTCAGCTGCCTTCCATCCGCCTGCCCTCTGAGCTGAAGGACGACCTCCAGAGCTCGGTGCAGTCCGGAAGCCTCGATCAGGTTCCCGCATCCGAGCGAGCCTCCTGAGGCGTTAATCGGAAGGTCTCCGTCAGCGTGGAACCTGCCGTTCTCCAGGTCATTTCCCGCCTGGCCTTTTCCCGCCAGACCGACCGCCTCGAGGTGCATGAGCTCCTTGTACGAGAATTTGTCATCGACCTCAGCGAAGCCGATCTCGCTCCTCGGTTCGGCGATGCCCGCCATCTTGTAGGCCATCTTGGCGGCCTCTTCCGCATACGAAGCCCGACCCCAGGCTCTCCCTTCCAGCCAGGGCGTGCCGGAGTTCCATCCGAAGCCCGTTATCCAGACGGGATTGTCAGTGATGTCCTTCGCCTTCTCCGCCCGCGCAAGGACAAGGACGATGGAACCGTCTACGAGCTCGGCAATGTCTAGCTTCTTCGCGGGGCTGAACATGGGCTCGGAGCCCATCACATCGCCCACGCCGACATGCTTTCCATATGCAGCCAGCGGGTTCTTCAACGCATTCGTCATGTTCTTGCTGGCGACCCCGGCGCACTGCTCTTCCGTGTTGCCGGAGCCGTTCAGGAACGCGTTCATCTCCATTCCCGCAACGTAGTATGGATGCCCGGCAAGGGGTCTGTTGTATATGGGGTCGAACGCGAAGAGGACAACGTCGTTGTACGTCTTCAGGTCCGAGATCTTGCTGTGCGCTTCAACGGCCACGACGTCCACCATGCCCGACATTATCTGCATGCACGCTATCGCAAGCCCGTGCAGACCGTCCCCGCATACGGTGCACGTGGGCCTCATCGCCGCCCCGAGCTGGTCGGGCACGAACTCGTCGAATATGCTGAAGCCTTCCCAGTAGTCCTCCGCGCAAGTGACGAAGCTGTCTATGTCCTTCCTTGGGTTCAGTCCCGCGTCCGTGTATGCTTTGGACGCTGCCTCAAACATCAGTTCCTTCCAGTTCTGTTCTGACGTGTCCGGTCTGAACTTGGTGGAACCAGCACCAACAACCGCGATTTTCTCTTCCATCAATGCACAATCCTAGGGTTCCCGCTCCCCCAAGTGTCAATTCCCTGCCCATATTAAAGCTTTAGATTCGGGGCTCGAACCAAAGCCTTATTCACCTCTCTGACCTTACCATTGCCGGATGGTCAAGACGTACAAGGAGGCGGGCGTCGACATCGATGCCGAGGGCGAATCCATCCGGTCGCTGGTCTCTCAGCTCACCTACAGGAGGGAGGGACTCGGCGCGTCACGTGACATCCCCGGATCCTTCACTGGCCTCATCGACTTCGGCGACTACTACCTTTCACTGTGCACGGACAGCACCGGGACGAAGATGATCGTGGCATCCGCTCTCGAGAAATGGGACACTGTGGGCATAGACTGCATCGCGATGAGCGCGAACGACATGATATGCGTCGGGGCCGAGCCGCTTGCATTCGTCGACTACTTCGCCGTTGAGAGGTACGACAAGGAAGTGGCAAGGCAGATCGGGGTCGGCCTGAACGAGGGCGCGAAGCTCGCGAACCTCTCTCTGGTAGGCGGCGAGTTTGCCACGCTCCCAGAGGTCGTGAGGGGATTCGATCTCGCGGGAACCTGCCTCGGGTACGTCAAGAAAGACAAGATGGTCTCTGGTTCGAACATAACGGTCGGGGACTCGATAGTGGGCCTCGCCAGCTCCGGGATACACTCGAACGGCCTCACTCTTGCGAGGAAACTGGTCTCCGGAGCAGGAATCGGCCTGAGCGACACTCCCCATGAACTAGACCGAACGATCGGGGAGGAGCTCCTGGAACCCACGAAGATATACGTTCGCGAGATACTGGACGCTGTCAAGGAGTTCAGCATCAAAGGGATGGCGAACATCACCGGAGGCGGTCTGAGGAATCTCATTCGCATGAAGGACAGTGTTCAATACACAGTTACAGATCCGATGGAGCCGCAGCCGGTCTTCGGCTTCCTTCAGCAACTGGGTGGGATAGAGGACGAGGAGATGTACCAGACGTACAACATGGGACTCGGGTACGCCCTCGTTTGCGGGAGCGACGACGCCGATTCGACAGTGGAGTCCATAGGCAGAAGCACTCCCGCCAAGGTCATAGGAGTGGTCGAGGAGGGAACAGGCGTGACCGCCCCGACCCTGGACCTGAGATACGACAAGTACTAGGTGATCTCACGACCGCAAAGAGAGTTGAACTGCTTTCCGACGGCCGTTTCGAGATCGACCTCGGACTGCTCGTGTACGGGAAGACCTCCTACTACGGCAAGAAGTACATGGCCGCCCTCAAGCCGCTTCTCGTCGAGTCCAAGGACCTCCGCATACTCGTGGACACGGGGATTGGTGAGCTGCCCGAGAAGATCGTGAAGTACTTCAAGCCCGATAGGTCCATGACAATCGAGAAGAGCCTGAGGAAGGTCGGGCTCTCGCCCGAGGACATCACGACCGTCGTCAATACGCATCTTCACGTGGACCACTGCGGTAACAACCATCTCTTCAAGGGAGCCAGGTTCGTCGTCCAAGAGATGGAGCACGCCTACGCGAAGAACCCTCACAGGTTCCAGAAAGGGGCGTACGTCAAGAGTCTCTTCGACACGTCCAGGTTCAGGACCGTGAGCGGCACTCATCAGCTCACCGAGGACGTGACGCTGATACCGACACCGGGGCACACGCCCGGCCATCAGTCGGTCTTGGTCGAGGGGGAGAAGAGATACGTCTACTGCGGGGACATCGCGCCTCTGAGGGAGAACTACGAGAGGCGGAACATCGTCGGCGTCCTGTTCAACTCCGCGGATGCGCTCGCCTCCATAGACAAGCTCAGGGAGCTGGGCGGGTACCCGATTTTCAGTCACGACAACGAGCAGCTGGGTCTCTGAGTCAAATGCTTTTTATATCTCCTTCACGATATGCATGACGAGGATTGGAGGGTGAAATGTATCCGGGCGATTAGGCCTGGGTATCGCTTTCCTCACAGAGGTGGTTCCCTTGCATGAAGGAGACGTGTCTAGTATCGCCAAGAGAATCGTGAGAAACTCCCTCACGGTGAAAGAGGACGACATGGTCTGGATCGACACTTGGCACCATACGATTGAATTGGCCAGTGAGATGGCGCTGGAATGCAGGAAGCTCGGAGCTGTCCCCCTTATCACTCTGGACACAGACGAGCTGTACGAACGGACACTTACCGAGATCCCCCACGAGTTCTTGAGGAAGACACCGAGGCACCAGCTCAAGGCCCTAGACGAGGTCACGGTGAGCATCGCTCTGGCGGGCCCAGAGAACCCTGAGATGTTCTACAACGTTGACACGAGCAAGATGGCGGCCATAAGGGAGGCCTACAGGCCGATAGAGAAGAAGGTCATCGACAGCAGCATCAGGGGAGCCTTCGTGACGCTGGGCCTGATCACGCCAGAGAGGGCTTCCGTGTACGGCTTCTCGATCGGGAACTGGAGGCAGGCTGTGAACGAGGCCATCGATGTCGACTACGACAGGATGGCTGAGCTGGGTGGGAGGATTGCCAAGATCCTCGCACAGGCGAACGAGGTCAGAATAAGTTCAGAGAGCGGGACGGATCTCCGTTTCCAGATGGCCGGACGCAGAGTCCACATCGAGGACGGTGTTATCGATGATCGGGACGTCGCGAGCGGCAGGCCCTTCACGACCCTTCCGACCGGCTATGTGTCGGTAGCACCGCTGGAGAACAGCGCCGAGGGGAAGGTACTCTTCGACTGTCCACAGGCCTCCCTGGGAAGGATGATAGAGGACCTGGAGTGGACATTCGTCGAGGGAAGATTGAAATCCTACGGCGCGAAGCATAACGTGGATGCGTTCAGTAGCCTTCTGGAGCCTGGAAAGGGTGAGAAGGATAGGATAGCTCGCTTCAGCATCGGGATCAATCCAAAGGCCCAGGTGATAGGCTACTTCGACGACCAGACTGTTCTGGGAACCGCCTCGGTAGGCATCGGCGACAACCTCTCTCTTGGAGGGGAGAACGACAGCACCTTCGACTTCGCAGGAACAATCCTTCGTCCGACGGTCGAGGTAGATGGAAAGGTCATACTGGACAAGGGAAGACTGAGCCTCGGGAAATTCGACTAGCCGACCTCCTCCCTTCTCGGTCGGCTGCACACGGCGTACTCATCACCGTCAAAAAAGACCTCGAGTTCCGGATTCTCTTCCTGGATCTCCTGTATCTTGTCAAGGACGTCCTTCAGCGTGATTGACGAGTCATTCTTGTCGATCTTCAGATGAATCTTCTTGTCCATTACTATCCCATCCACCCTTTCGCTGAAGGCTGGGAACCCAGGATGACTTCCGGTTTTTGCCATGATATTCTCCGTATTTATATGTTGGCGTCCACGCTGGGAGAACCTCTGTGAAAGTTATTTATAGTGTCGGTCCAATATAGAATCTGTCGACAACAAGTGGCGTGCCAGTAGCCGCCACAACGCCTCTAGAGGTGCAAGATTGGCGAGCGAAGAGAAGAAGAAGGCTAGTGCGAAGAAGGATGCTGCAGAAGCGGGTGTCTGCACCGTGTGCGGTGGTCCTGTGAACCCGCAGGGTCAGTGTACCATTTGCGGAACAGAATCCAAGGACCTAGCAGAGAAGACCAGAAATCCTGGTCCCGAGAATCCCGCGCCTAGTCCCGATTCTTCGGTTGCCGATCCAAGTGCACCCGAAGGTCCGTCCAGAGAGGAAACGGTCAAGGTTTTTTCAAACATAAAGGGAGTCGGTGAATCGAAAGCCGAAATCCTATTTGACAACGGCTACTCCTCTCTGGAGGACCTGAAATCCGCCACACTGGAGGACCTCTCTGCCATCAATGGCATCGGGGGGAAGCTGGCGGAAATGATTATGAGCAACATCTCCGAATCCACCGACTCAACCGAAGAAAAGAAGGATTCAGGGGCCCTGACCGATTGGCTATCCGGGGACTCGGACGATGCTCTGGGTGTCTGGCTCGGTGGCAGTCCGCCCGAGCAGACGAAGCCCATGCCGACCGAAGCAGCCGGCGACGGTGACGATTCCACCATGTCGGCCCTGCGCAAGTGGCTGACTGGAGAGGAGGATGCGCTCGAGAAATGGCTCGGCGAGTCTGGAGAGCCCCCGATAGAGGGGGTCGTTGAGAGCAGAGAGCTCCTTGAGAGACAGCAGGTCCTTCAAGACCGAGAGGATGATATCAAGCACAAGGAAGACGAAGTCGAGGGCATGAACATCGAGCTCCAGGAGCTCAAGAAGGTCATAGAGAAGGAACTGGAGGCTGTCCGCACGGGCAAGTTCGATCCGATGAAGCTCATCGAGGAGACCGCCGAGCTCAGCAAGAACCTCCAGACCGAGGTCCGCAAGAGAAAGCAGCTCGAGGAGGACATCAGTCACCTGAAGAAGGGAACGTCCGCCGTTGTCAAGTATATGAAGAAGCAGATGGTCCATAGCGGAGGTCCCGTCGCCAAGAAGAAGCTGGCCGAGGAGGCCGCGGAGAGGAAGAAACTGGAGATTGAGCTCGAAAAGACGGGCAAGTTGATGGTGAACCTGAGGTCCCAACTGGAGGGAAAACTGGATGAGATGCCCGCGGACAAGAAGGCTCTCAAGGAGAAGGAACTGATGCTCGTGGAGAGGGAGGCCGAGATCAAGGCGAAGGAGGACCAGTTCGAAGCGTACGAGCAGGCGGTCAGGGATGGAGAGCTGGTTCCCGGTGGTGAGGCGACGGAGCATGAACTGGAATCAAGGCTTCAGGCCGAACTGAGTGAGAAGGAGAAGGAGTTCCTTGGGAAGGAAGACGAGCTGAGGAAGAAGATCATCCGTCTCGAGGAAGAGATCCAGACACACAGGATCGAGGAGAAGCTGAGGAAGGACAGCCAGGATTTGCGGCAGCTCTCCGAGACCGAGATCGAAGATGTTCTATTGAAAAAGGAGAAGGAGCTTCAGACAAAGGAGAGGTCAGTCCTCCTGAGAGAGGAAGAGATTGACAGACTCAAGACAGAGCTCAGGGAGAATAAGGACGAGCTCCAGAAGATTAGGGAGCCCCTGTCGTACAAGGAAGAGGAGCTCCTCAGGAGAGAGGAAGACCTTCTTTACCGCGAGAAGAGGCTGTCAGCGGAGAGAAGGAAGGTCGAGGAGGCGAAGGCGTCCTCCGTCAACATCGAGGAACATGAGATGAAGCAGCGTCTCGAATCCCTCAAGACGGAGATCGCGAGAAAGGAGGACGAAGTCAGGGCCAAGGAGAAGTATCTGAAGGTCAAGATGGAAGAGCTCCGCCTGCGCGAACAGGGTCTGATAGAGGAAGAGATCGATGCCCGCGAAGAGGAGAGGATGCTCGAGTTCAAGATCGAGAAGGTCAAGACGGGCAGTCCAAGACTCGATGACCTGCTTCTGGGCGGAATCCCATTCGGTTCCAACATCCTCGTCTACGGGCCGCCGTTTGTGGGAAAGGAGGTCGTTGCCAACGCGTTCATGGCCGAGGCTCTGAGAAAGGGCATCCCGACGATATGGGTGACCACGGAGAAGATGCCCTCCGACATAAGAGAGGAGATGGGCTTCGTCGTCTCTGGCTACGAGGAGTACGAGAAGCTGGGTTTGGTGAAGTACGTGGATTCCTACTCCAAGAGCATGGGCGAGGTGGACGAGGACCCGTACACCACCTACTTGGACGACCCGACGGACTACAAGGCCATACTGAGCGCAGTGGACAAGATCGCCAAGGAGTACCTCAAGAACCACAAGTACTACAGGCTCGTTTTCAGATCCGTGTCAACCCTCATCGCATACCTGGATTCGACATCGATATTCAAATTCCTCCAGGCGTTCGCGGGCAGGAGGAAGAGGGACAAGTCCGTCGCAGTGTACATAATCGAGAAGGGCATGCACACCGACCAGGAGATCCAGATGATAGGAAGCATGATGGAGGGCATGCTGGACTTCAAGGTCGAGCAGCTCAAGTCCCTCCTGAGCGTCAAGGGTATCGGTGACGTTCAGTCAAGGGCATGGATAAAGTACACGTACAGCAAGCACGGAGTGAACATCGGGTCCTTCTCGCTGGACCACATCAAGTAGCGTCACGCAACCTCGACGCCAGTGCTATCCTTCGGTTTTCCACCGAATTTTATCGGGGGGAGCGGAACCGGCGGGGGCAGTCTAATGTCCCTCGCGATTATCACTGCTTCGGGGATGCAGTTGTTCATGATCGCCTGATGCACTTCTGTCGCCACCTTGTCAGGCATCTTTCTCTGGCTCCTCCACTGGTTCACGATTTCCTTCGCATCGCCCTCGAATACAAGGCTCCCCTCGATGGATATCACGCCGAGACCCTGGTAGTTCGCCATGAATCGGAAGTCGATCACCGCCTCGTTCTTGCCTCTCTCCGTGATGGAGGTCACGGAGCTGTTGTGGTCTATCCTGACGTTTCTCGGCTTCTCTCCCATCTTGGAGAATCTCTTCCCCTCGATGGCTAGCAATTCAAAATGCTTGACTGGCATAGGATTCTTCCCTTAATATGAGGTATCAGTAGATAGAGCTTTCGGTTTTCTACTAAAGGCTTATTTCTACCGCTGGGCTTTACTTCCTGAGGTGCTGACATCTACATCGGCGTCGACGACACGGACTCCCTGTCCGGGATGTGCACGACGTATCTCGTGTCCGAGATCATCAGGGAATTCGACGACTTCGACTTGATAGGATACCCTAGGTTGGTGCGACTGAACCCAAACATACCATGGAAGACTCGAGGTAATGGCGCCATCTGTGTCAGGATGGGCCGCGGAGGCGGAAGGAGTCTCTTCGCGGGCGAGATTTCCGGAACGTCGGT
>JAGLRN010000087.1 GCA_023136265.1 Thermoplasmata archaeon | reverse complement strand
AGGAGCTGCTGGAAGCCGTGAAGATGATAGACTCAGAGGGCATCGACAGATGGCATCTCTTCCTAACCAATCAAGGAACGGACGACCACCTGATCAGAAAGCGCATCCGCGATGTCGGGGAGTACGAGTCCGTCATCGTTGCGGGAAGAGTCACAAGGGAACCCGTGGATCTCGTCGGGGGTCACGTTGTCTTCGAGGTCGGTGATGGCACGGGGAGGGTCGAATGTACCGTGTATGAGCCCTCCAAGCAGTTCAGAGACGTCGGCAGGAGGCTCTGCCTCGGGGATGAGGTCCGAGTCTTCGGCAGCGTCAGAGATTCGCCGAGGACAATCAATCTGGAGAAGATCGATATTCTGAGGCTCGAGGAGAGGCTCCGGAAAACCAGCAATCCAGCGTGTCCCAAGTGCGGGAAGTCGATGAAGTCCCTCGGCAAGGAGTCTGGTTACCGCTGCAGGAAGTGTCACACAAAGGCCGAGGAAGGCTCGGCGAAGGTCGTGAAAGTCAAGCGGCAGTTGGAGCTGGGCCTCTACGAACCACCGGTTTGCGCGAGGAGACACCTGAGCAAACCGCTCTCAAGGGCATAGAATCGAACGGCTCGGTGTGACTAGGACACGTCCTTGATACAGCTCTCGAGCACATCAAGACCGGGATTGAGCTCCTCCTCTGTGATGTTGAGGGCCGGGATGTATCGGATCGCCGACTTGCCCGCAGGCAACAGGATCAGCCCCCTCTCGTAGGCGAGCTTGACAATCTCGTTCCGCTCCTTCACCGCGAACTCCTTCGTCCTTCTGTCCTTGACATACTCCGTTGCCCACATCAGGCCCAGGCCTCTGTTGTCGCCCATGATGGGGTATGTCTCGGCCATTTCGTCCAGCCGGTCCTTGAGCACCTTACCCATGCGATTCGTGTTGTCCAGCATGCCTTCCCTCTCTATCAGCTCTATCGTCTTCAGAGCCGAGGCACAAGCGACGAGGTTCCCTCCGAATGTGTTCGAGTGCGCACCCTGCACGCCGAAGTCGAGCTTCGCGTCCAAGATGACAGCTCCCATAGGCATCCCAGATGCGATCCCCTTCGCCGTATAGAGAATGTCCGGAACGGTATTGGAGTGTTCGATGCCGAACATCTTCCCCGTTCTCCCGAACCCCGCTTGGACCTCATCGTCCACGAGCAGTATCTCGTGCCTTCTCGCTATGCTCGCAATCTCGTCAATCCAACCCTTCGGTGGGACGACGTATCCTCCCTCGCCCTGCACTGGCTCAATGAATATCGCCGCAACGTCTTCTGGCGGCACATGAGCCTCGAAGTACAGCTCCTCGAGGATCTTGGCACAGTGGAGGCCACAATCCGGGAACTCCATCTTGTACGCACACCTGTAGCAATAGGAAAAGGGTATGTGAACGACTCCGGGCATCATCGGGGCGAACCTCGCTCTATGGACGGGCTTGCTGGCTGTGATCGCCAAGGAGCCCATGGTCCTTCCGTGGAACGCGCGGATGAATCCGATTATCAGGGGCTTCTGAGTGTTCCATTTCACTATCTTGATGGACGCCTCCGTTCCCTCGGTCCCGCTATTGGTGTAGAACACCTTCTTGGGAGAATCCCCAGGTGTGATCTTGCAGAGCTTCTCCGCGAGATCCACCTGAATCTCGTAGTAGAAGTCCGTGCCGGCGAAGTGGATCAGCTCTGATGACTGCTTCTTGATCGCATCCACAACCTCTGGATGGCAATGGCCAACGTTCGTGACACCGATTCCGCATGTGAAGTCCACATAGACGTTGCCATCCACATCCTCCACCATGGAGCCTCTGGCCCTTTTTGCGACTATGGGAGATGTCTTCGTCGTCGTGGCGACGAACTTGGAATCCCTTTCCACTATCTCCTTCGCCTTCGGGCCTGGAGGGGTCGTCCTGATATCCGGAGCTTTCGTCATTTCAAACACACCTTACCTTGAAGAGGAAATCTGGCTCAATCGAGGAAGCACGCTCTATCTATCCCTTTTTGAAAAAGAATCGAGATTGCGAAGTCGGGCCTATGAGGCACCTATCCTGAAGACCTTGGTCCCGCATTTGGGGCATGTGCCTTTTGTGGCTGGCTTTCCATTCTTCATCGTGATCTTCTTGGGATCCTTCATCTCAATCTTCTTTCTGCACTTCACGCAGTAGGCCTCTACCAAATCATCACCGAGCCTTGAATGGTATGGGGGCATATTAATATATCGTGGCCAAAAAGATTAAGAGTGTGATTTCATATCGAGTGAGACTCCCTTGGGTGGTACAATGAACCATACGAGATATGAGACAGCCAGAATTCTCGGTGCCAGGGCGCTTCAGATATCCATGGGAGCGCCCTCCCTTCTTGCAGGCCGAGATGGGTCCGACGCCTTTGCACTTGCTGAGCTGGAGTTCGAACGTGGGATTCTTCCCATCACAGTGTTTAGGAGCTGACCTATGGCGATTACCAACCTTGAGGTCAGGAGAATCCTGGACAGTCGCGGGAACCTCACGGTCGAGGTGGACGTTCGCGCGGATGGAGGTTTTGGACGGGCATCAGCGCCCGCTGGCGCCAGCACTGGGGCGGCCGAGGCCGTGGGCTTCTCAGCCAAGGGAATCGACGCGGACCTTGGAAACTTCAGGTCGAAAGTGGCCCCGGCACTGGAGGGAATGGACCCGGCGGAGCAGGAAGCTGTGGACGGGAGGCTGCACGAGCTCGATGGAACCGACGACTTCTCTAAGATCGGCGGAAGCATAGCCATAGCCACTTCCCTCGCGGTCGCAAAGGCCGCGGCAGGCGCCCGGGGACTGCCCCTCTACGAGTATCTGGCGGGCTCAAAGGATGTCTCCATGCCACGTCCACTGGGAAACGTCCTGGGCGGGGGTGCCCATGCCGTCGGAGGGACGGACATCCAGGAGTTCCTGTCGCTCGCCTCTGGACCTTCCGTTCTCGAGGCCATCGCTGCAAATGCAAGGCTCCATGGACTTGTGAAGAGCGAGCTGATGGAGCGTTTGCCCGATGATGCGATCGGAAAGGGCGATGAAGGCGCTTGGGTGGCGAGAATCGGGAACGAGGAGGCAATGGACATCCTGAGCGAGTCGTGCAAACAGGTGACCCGTGAGACCGGAGTCCGCTGCTCCCCTGGCCTCGATATCGCCGCGACGGAATTCTACTCGAATGGGGAATATCACTATCAAGAAGGAACGCTTTCCGCGGAAGATCAGATAGAGTTCGTTGCGGACCTCATCGATGAGTACAGGCTGGCATATGTCGAGGATCCTCTCCATGAGGAGGACTTCGAGGGGTTTGCCAGACTGACGGAGCTGTGCGGCAAGAAATGCCTGATCGTCGGAGACGACCTCTTTGTCACCAGCAAGACAAGGCTGCAGAAGGGAATCGACCTGGGCGCCGCCAATGCGACGATAATAAAGCCGAATCAGATCGGAACACTCACAGACGCCATAGACGCACTCTCCTTGGCAAAGGATGCGGGATACAGGGCAATCGTCTCCCACAGGAGTGGGGAAACGACGGACAACGCGATTGCCCACCTCGCTGTGGCATTCCGTTGCTTCGCCATCAAGACTGGCGCCGTTGGCGGGGAGAGAATAGCAAAGCTTAATGAGCTGATACGTATTGAAGAAGAATTGAAATCCTAGGTGCATTCGCATGGAAGGCTCAGAGAATCCAGAAGAAGCACTACTGATTCCAGAGGATCAGTATCTGACGTCAGGAGTCCACATCGGGACACAGCAGAAGAGCGCTGACATGAAGCCCTTCATCTACAAGATCAGGACCGACGGCCTCTACGTCCTGGACATACAGAAAACGGACGATAGAATCAGAGGTGCAGGAAAGTTCCTGGCAAGATACGAGCCCGAGCAGATACTGGTCGTCGCGGCAAGACAGTACGGTCAGAAACCGGCCAAGGTATTCGCCCGCACGATAGGAGCGAAGATTTTCGCTGGACGGTTCGTTCCTGGGACGCTGACCAATCCGGACCTACCCATGTTCACGGAGCCAGACATAATTGTCGTCACAGACCCCGCTGCGGACCAGCAGGCGCTCAAGGAGGCCCTCAACGTAGGAATACCGATAATTGGGCTATGCGACGCCAACAACGAGACGAAGTTCGTGGACTTCATCATACCCACCAACAACAAGGGCAGACGAGCGCTCGCAATGATCTACTGGCTGCTGACGAGGCAGGTTCTCAAAGAGAGAGGGACCCTCAAGGACCTTTCTGGGTTCGAGCTCGCAGTCGAGGATTTCGAAGCAACCCTGTAGGTGGTAAGTTGAGGTATCCAGCTGTTGCTGGTCAGTTCTATTCCAGCACCGAGGAGGCGCTTATCGGGGAGATAGAGTCCTGCTATACCAACCCCTTGGGACCGGGGAAGCTCCCTGAGCTTACGGACGGAGAGAGGAGCATACGCGGACTCGTTGTCCCCCACGCGGGTTACGTGTTCTCTGGCCCAGTTGCCGCTCACGCGTACCACGCTCTGGCGCATGACGGGTTTCCCAAGACATTCGTGATCATCGGTCCCAACCATGGCGGGATGGGCAGCCCGATAGCCCTGACAACGCAGGACTTCCAGACCCCACTGGGCGAGGCCGCGGTCGACAAGGAGTTGGCGAGGGAATTAACAAAGAAGGGAATCAACGACGACATACTGGCGCACAGATACGAGCACTCAGTGGAGGTGCAACTGCCCTTTCTCCAGCACATATCCAAGGACTTCGAGTTCCTTCCGATATCGATGATGGACCAGGAGTATCGGTCCGCCAGGGAGCTGGGCGAGATTCTTGGCGAAGCCATCGCAGGTAAGGACGTGGTCGTGATAGCCTCGACGGACTTCTCACACTACGTGCCCCAGAGCGTCGCTCGGACGAAGGACAACGATGTGATCCAGAAGATCCTCGGACTCGATCCTCAAGGAATGAACAAGGTCAGGGTCAAGAACAGCGTTTCCATGTGCGGCTACGGGCCAGTGATGGCGATGCTCACTGCCGTCCAGGGGAAGACGGCTGAGCTTCTCAAGTACGCTACATCGGGCGACGTCCGCCCGATGCCAGAGGTCGTGGGCTATGGCGCACTGCTCATCAAGTCCTAGTGCTGTCCTCTATCCACTCGAGGTACTTCTCGTTGCCCTCTGACATCGCGTACGAGACCGCGCAGGCCGTGTCGTAGCTGCTCTCCTTCTGGATCTCCTTGATAAGCGCGGGTACGAGTTCGGACCTGGTCTTGAAAATCAGAGCCTGCTCACTGTCCTCCTCTATTCTGCCCTTCCACCAATAGATAGACCTGATGGGGAACATGTTCGCACAGGCCGCCAGCTTCTTCTCCATGACAGCCCTTCCGATCCGCAAGCCTTCCTTCTCATCTGATGCTGTAGCGTACACCATGGAGTACATGTCGACTCAAACGAGACTCGATTATAAAACCTGATAGTCAGACAGCAAAATACTTTAGAAGGGTTGGACGAAGAACTCAAGAGGATATTGACTGTCATCAGCATCTCCGAATTGACAGAAGCCCTCCGAAAGACGCTAGGCAAGAGGGGCATACCCGAAGACGAAATCAGCAAGCTGGCGGACTACCTGATGTCGTTCTTCGGTTTCAACGACGAGGTGATTGACAATCTCTTGAGGCCCGAGGACAGGGACGTCTTCTACATGCTCGAGGAGGAAGGGCTCCTCACGACCAGAAGGGAGGAGATCAACCTGAAGAGGGGAAAGCTCTGGCGGATCCACTACTGGATCATCAAGAAGGAGCACATCAAGGCACTCGCAGCAAGCGAGGAGGAGGAAGAGGAGGAGGGCATCGGGAGCGTCTACGATTCTATCTCTGAAGAGGTCTGGTCCCGGGACTGATAGCCTCCTTGGACGTCCACCGAAAAAGGTTATAACATAGGCGCCATAACCCTCGCCAGATGGATGAGGCGCTGCTATATCCGTTGATATTACTGATCTTCCTCGCCTACGGCTTTGTCATCTACGTGCTCTACAAGCTGAAGGTCTTGGAGGGCCCCCATCTTTCCCTGTACGGCATTTTCCTGATGTGGAAGACATCGAGGGGACGGAAGGCCCTTGAGAAGATAGCCAGTGCCAAGAGGTTCTGGAAGGCGTACGGGGATTTCGCCATAGTGCTCTGTGTCGTGGGGATGTTCGTGATCACCGGGTTCCTGCTATGGGCCGCGGTGCTCGTGCCAAGCATCCCCCCAGGAAGGGCGCCCCCGGTCGAGGCAGTGATAGGAATCCCCGGGCTGAACCCGTTCATACCGCTCGGGTACGGAATCCTCGCCTTGGCCGTGGCGATGGTGGTCCACGAGTTCTCCCACGGGATACTCACGTATGTCGCCAAGCTGAAGGTCGTGAGTCTCGGGATTCTGTTCTTCATCATCCCCATCGGTGCGTTCGTTGAACCCGACGAGGAAGGGCTGTCGAAAGTCGATAGGAGGAGCAGGTCTAGGTTGTTCGCCGCAGGACCCGCCGCAAACCTCCTCGCTGCCTTGCTGTTCTCCTTCATTTTCACGTCTTCCATGATGACCAGCATCACTCCGGTCCACGACGGGGTCGGCGTGTATGGTGTCGTGATGGACTCCCCCGCCAACGGCACTCTCGTGCCAGGCATGATCATCTACTCCTTCAACGGGAGTGCGGTCGAGGATTACCAGTCCTTCTCCGAAGCTATTGAGAACACATCCGCCGGGCAGACCGTCACGATCGGGATCTTCCACGAAGGCGAGACCAGTGACATCACGATCACTCTGGCGGACCGCTTCGATTTCACAGAACGCCCGGAAGACCATAACAAGAGCTATCTCGGCGTCAAGACGGTCTTCGTGTACACGGTCATGGGCACTTCGCGGATGCTGGAATTGAAGAACGGACCGGATTTCTTCAATCCGTTTGCTGACATGCGCGACCCGACACACTTCGGAGGATCGCTCTTCGCCTACATCGGCCTTCCCCTGCTCCGGCTCTCTCCCTTCCCTGATTGGTTCACTCAGTTCTACGAGGTCGAGGGGTTCTGGTCGTTCCTTCCCACCGATGCATTCTGGGTGTTGGCGAATATCGTTTACTGGATCTTCTGGTTGAACCTGATGCTCGGCTTGACCAACGTCCTCCCCGCCGTCCCGCTCGACGGAGGGTATATCTTCAGGGATGGCCTGGAAGCGGTGATGGAACGGACGAAACCCGACATGGCCGCAGAGAAGAGGGAGGCCTACGCCAGAAAAGTGTCATACGCGCTTGCGCTCCTGATCTTGGCCCTAATCCTGTGGCAGATCATCGGTCCTAGAATCTAGTTCGTGACTATCTCGAATCCGCCATCGACGAAAATCAAGGGGAAGTAGCCTCTCTTGTGGCCCGTCTTTCTCATCTTGACAACGCTCATGAACAGGTTGACGATCCTGTCCTCCCTCCTGAGATCGAGATGGACTATGCCGTCGGAGAGGAAATCCTCTCCGTTGTCCGAGAACATGCCCGAATCCTGCTTCATCTCAGCGATCAGGAATGTGGTGATTTCCAGGTCCCTCAGCCACTCGAAGAACCTGAAGAGGTCGTCCCTGGGATCCTCGAACTTCGCCATCACCTGAAGGACCGGCAAGGAGTCCACAACTAGCAGGTCGAGATCCATGCTCTTCTTCAGGTTGCCGACGTACATCTTGAAGACCTCCATCCAGGACTGCTTCGAGAGCTGCTTCAGCTTCTTTCTTATCATGGCTAGGTCCAGGACTGACATCTGCTTCTCAAGGCCCTTGACATCCATCCCCATGCCAGCCATGTTGTCGAGCATGCTCTCCCTGCTCTGCTCAAGGGTGACGTACGCGCCTCCCCGGTTCTCCTTCGCGTTCCGGTACAGGATGTTGAATGCGACGGAGGATTTCATCGTTCCAGGCTTTCCCGCGATCAGGACAACGGATCCTCTCGGAACGCCGCCCTGCATCTGCTCGTCCAATCCACGGATGTATGTTTTGATCCTGTCTCCAGTCATGTGATCCCTTCTGCTCCCATCCAGTCTGACGTTGTCTATTAAAGGTTATTCCCCCATTATCACAACTGAGATTGGAGGCGGGACTGGCCCGCATCTGGCGTGAGAGATCTATCCCTTCTCCAAGGCGCCAAGCGCGTAGATGCCATCTGTCCTTTCCGCCTTGTTGACTTCGCCGTGAACCATCCGCATCGTTCTGAAATCCTCCTCGAATCCCAGTGATCTGGCCAGCTCCGTTGCGCGTGGGTTTGCGTGAGGCACGAACATCCTGGCTCTGTCCGCCAGGACACTGCCGAGTATCCCTCTCAAGAGCTGCTCTGCGGCATCTGGGTTACCCGATTCAACTATGAGCGGGCCTATCTCGCAGCACTTCTCTGTGCACGTGGCTATGACATAACCAGCAGGGGCATCGGTCATGAGCAACAGCCGGGGGAAGTCCCTCCACATCCGCCGGATGATCCTGGACCTGTCCCCGCCGAAATAGGCAGCGTCCAACGCTGCAATCTGCTCGAGATCCGTCTCCTTCGCTACGTCCACATCAGGGGAATCGAAGCCCGCAGTCGCGATCGACATCGTGGAAACGGGGAACTCCTGTCTGAAGCCAAGTCTCTCATAGAACCGAATCGTGTTCATGTAGGACGTCAGATGAACGGTCTTCACGCCCACGCTTGCAAGGTAGTCCACTGCAGTCCGAACGAGCTGCGCACCAACACCCGTTCCTCTGAACTCTTCATCGACGATCACGTTCCCAATCCAAGCCACAGGTCCGTAGGAGGTCGCAGTCGTCAGGCCAACTGGCTGCTTCTCGATCTGGGCGATGAAGCATCCTTCGGGCTCGTAGCCCAGCAGTCTATCGAAATCCTCCTCGACATAGGCCCAGTTCTCCACGTCGGTCAGAGATACAGCGAACGGGAGGTCCCCAAGGGTCATCCTCCTGATTCTCATTCGTTCATCTCATAGCCTTCGTCGCATTCGTGACTGCCGTGCGTGACGTACTTCTTGTCCCCGCGCATGTGCTTTATCATGCACGGTCCGAATTCGTCATCCTCCGCACCGTACCACTTGTCGCAATCTCTGCAGTGCAATCCGGTCATCACATCCCCCAGAAAGGGTCCTGTTCCCTTTTGATGCCCTTGACCCGCTCGAGGATCTCCTTCTCATCTGGATTGAGCTCGATGGAATCAAGCTGCCTGGCCGATGACTCAGGGATGTCCACGTACAGAACATCTCCCGGACTCATCTGTCTCCCCACGGTGACACCGGCCACCGCCATCGCGATCTCGCTACCGGCGATAGCTTCCTTGAGACTGTCATCCCCGCTCCTGAGGCTCTTGATCTTGCCTATGACCCTGCCATCCTCCCTGAGCAGGCCGACTCCCTGCCGGATTCTTCCTGCGAGTACCCGCACTCCGACGATCGCTGGCTTGCTCGCACGGAAGACGTGGTCCTGGAGCAGAAGGATCTTCCCAGGATGAGTGATGGTCCTGAGTCGTTGCCGCTCAAGCTCCAGCTGCATTTCCTCCGCCCAAGCCTGGTAGGCTTCCAGGATCCCGTAGATGATGTTCCCCTCCAGCAGCTTCACCTCGGTCCTGACAAGCTCTTCCTTGGCGTCTGGAAGGACGTCCACGTTGAACGCGAAAATGACCCTCTTCAGCGGGTCGCCCACAGTGGCAGCAGACACGACGTCTCTCTTGGAGACATCTCCGACCTCGGCGGTCTTCACGGGGATCTTTGCATGTCTTAACTCGAACGAAATGGCCTCCAGAGAACCGATGGCATCCGCCTTGACGAGTATTCCCGTATCCTCTGTCTCGACCTCGATTGCGGTTTCCTGGATTACTTCCTTCTTGGCCTCCTCGATGTCCTCCCCAGAGACTCGGAGCGGAGACCCCGCAATCGCAGATTCCAGCCCGCTTCCTGAGATCTTGATTCCCGCCGCGGCGTAGACCTCGTCCATAGAGTCGAACCTCTCTCTCGGGTCCCTTATCTCATCAAGCGGTTTTGGCTTCAAAATGGTCCTCGCTCTCGTTATGAGCGGTTCCTCTGGTCCTCCCAGCACGATCGTGTCCCCCTTTCGGATCACGCCGTCGTAGATTATGGCGTCAATCGTGGGGCCCAGACCCCTCTCCTCCTTGACCTCCAGGATCGTCCCCTTGGCGGGACCGCTGACCGTCTTGAGCTTCGGCGTCAGGAACCTCTGTGCGAGGCCGACGAGCATGAGAAGGACCTCCTGAACACCGACCGCGAACTTCCCGCTCGTCGGAACGACCGCCACAACAGTCGTGAAGTCCTCGATCTTGTCATACATCTCCGAGTCGAACCCCTCTTGATACAGCTGGCCGACCAGATTATAGAACTTCTGATCGAAGTATTCCACATAGGACTCGGGCTGGTCCGATATCATCTCTCGAAATGATATATCCGTCCTCTTTCTCCAGCCTGCAACCAGGTCTATCTTGTTGGCAGCGACCAGGAAGGGCGTCTTGAACCTCTTCAGTATCGAGAGCGACTCGACCGTCTGGGGCATTATACCCTCGTTAATGTCGATAACGAGTATGGCGAGGTCGGCGAGCGCACCCCCTCTTGCCCTCAGCGTCACGAACGAGTGGTGTCCCGGCGTGTCTATGAAGAGGAGACCAGGAACCTTCAGATCCTTACCATTCATGAGGTCCCCGCAGACCTCCATTATCGTGTCCAACGGGACCTCGGTGGCTCCGATGTGCTGAGTTATGGCACCGGGTTCCCTGGCAGCAACATTCGACCCTCTGATAGAATCTAGCAACGCTGTCTTCCCGTGGTCGACATGACCCAGAACGCTGACTATGGGCTGCCTGATCATCCTCACCTCGAACGGGACGAGGATATATCTAATATTCGTTGAACGACACAGGACGCTGGCTCACAACCACTGGTCGCCAGTGGACGCGAGACGCTGCACGACGGACACCTAGGCCGTCCAAGGCCCGTCTATTCTCTCGAAGTCTTGGATCTCGTCGTCCGAAAAGAGAATCGATATCTCCCTCTCCGCGCTCTCGGGCGAGTCCGAGGCGTGTATTATGTTCATCTGTTTGGATATGCCGAAGTCCCCCCTGATCGTGCCCGGAGACGCCTCCTTGGAATCGGTGGTTCCCACCATTCTCCTGACAACGGAGACGACGTCGGGCCCCTGGACGATCATGGCGATGACCGGTCCGGAGGTTATGAAGCCCACCAGGTCCTCGAAGAAGTCCTTCTCCACGTGCTCCGCGTAGTACCTCTCCACGATCTCCCTGTCAAGCCTCAGCATCCTCATGGCCACGATCTTGAGCCCGCGCGATTCGAATCGCGAGACGACCGTCCCTATGAGCCCTCTCTGCACACCGTCGGGTTTGACGAGAACGAACGCCCTGTCATTCCTCATCCGCCTCACCCGCGGGAGCCTCTCTCTTCTCGGCCTTCACCGTTTTTCGGGGGTACCGCCTAGTCCAGCGGGTCCTCCTCGGAACCCTCTTGAGCTTGAGGGAGTTCTTCTGGCACTTGCCCGAGCAGAAGTAGAAGAAGGTCCCGTCCTTCTTGATGAACATCTTCCCCGTCCCGGGTTCTATTCTCTCCCCGCAAAACGTGCAGGTCCTGGCCTGTACCACTCAAACACACTCACTTGATGGATAGCTTCCTCGCTTCTCTCGAGGTCTCTCGCAGCATCAGAACGTCGCCCATGCGTACCGCGCCTTTGACGTTCCTGGTGATGATCCTTCCCTTGTCTCGGCCCTCGAGGACCCTTACCTTCACCTGGATCGCCTCGCCGGTCATGCCCGTCCGTCCGACGACCTCGACCACCTCAGCGGGAATGCTACCCTCTACCATTGATCTACTCCCTCAGCTTCCTCAGTTTCTTGGCCAGGTCGTCCATCATGGGCTTTCCCTTTCCGGCGTCGATCACCGCCGCAGAGGCGGTCGCCTTTCCCAGGCCGGCCGCAACCCCGAGCTCTCCCTTGCTCGGTACGTAGGCGTAGGGGATGCCCTTCTCCTCGCAGAGGAGTGGTATGTGTGCCAGTATCTCCTCCGGCTGAACGTCCTCTGCCATGACGACGAACGAGGCTTCTCCCCGCTCGACGAGCTTGGTCACCTCATTGGTTCCCTTCCTGACCTTTCCACTGTCCCTCGAAAGCTCTACGACCTGATATGTCGCGTCGACGAGCTCCTTGGGCATCTCGAATCTCACGTATATGGGCTTAGCCATACTTTGACCTCCTTCAGTTCTTGCGAACTTCATCAATCATCGGCTCCTAAAAGAGCGAACGTGATAGACTCGGGTCCGTATAAAAAGATTGCGTCACCTGGATTTCCCCTGGAACTCCGGAATCCTGCCCAGCACGTCGAAGCGCGTGTCCCTCACGACAGGCCTGTGCTGTCTCGCCTTCTCCAGCTCCTTCAGGTCGATGTCGCACCGAGCGACGTCCTCCCCGTACTCCTCGGCCTTCACCTTCTCGTCCCCTCGGGGACCCACGACCGCGCTCCCGCCGAAGAAGACCATGCTCTTCTCCGTGCCCACGAGGTTGGAGTAGACGAAGAACAGGGCGTTCTCTATCGCCCTGGCCGGGATGATCGTCTGGAAGAAGAACTTGCTCGTGGAGGGTGAAGCGGAGCAGGCCACGATCATGTCCGCACCGGCGAGGGCGTAGAACTTCGAGAGCTCCGGGAAGAATATGTCGAAGCAGATGATCAGTCCGATGCGCCCGATGTCTGTCTCGAAGACCTCCAGCCCAGAGCCTCGGCCGAAGTGGAGGCTCTCCTCGAACGGTCCGAAGTTCGCCAGGTGCAGCTTCCTGTAGGAACGGGCATCCCCGTCGGGGGTGACGAGCACGGAGGAGTTGTATATCCCCCTCGTCTTCTCGTCCATCTCCGGCATCCCGAGTATGATGTGAGAGCCGTGTTCCTCCGAAATGCGCTTGATCTTGGACATGGAAGGGCCCGACAGGTCCTCCGCGAGCCTCGGGAAATCGCCCCTGCACATATAGCCTGTCAGGAAGAGCTCACCGAAGACCGCGAGGTCGCACTCGTTCTCCGCGACGACTCTCTCTATCTTCTCTACGTTGTGCCCCTTGTTCCCCAACTCGGGTTGGACCTGGCCAAGTACGATTCTCATTCCTTCCTCTCCTCTCTTGCTTTCGACAGAGCCTTCTTCTTCTGGTCCTCCACGCCCCAGCTGGAAAGCGCGAACGCCACTATCGCGAACAACACGAAAAGCAGGATTTTCATTATCATGTCCTCCATCTCCAACAGCAATATCATGGCGGCACCCAGAAGGAGGACTATCCAGGAAGTGACATACTGCCACGAGAGACCAGTGTCGACTTTCTCGACGCCGCCACCGCAAGCGGGACATCGTCTTCCTTCGATCCTGCTTCTCACGAAAACCTCATCACAGGACGGACAGTAGACCAGCTTCACGGTCGCGGAGAAGTTGTCTTCGTTAAAAAAGGTTTATGCGCTGTTTCTGAGCAATCCTAAGGTTCTCAGTTTCGGAGTCAAGCCTAACGCACTAGGAGGAGGGCAAGCCCCCTTTGGACGACCCTCTCTGTCCCGCCAGCAAAACAATGAAATACTCCAAAACACAATGATTCTCTGGAGGAGGGAACTTGAATCCGTTGGACAGGCTCTATGAGGTGATTGCTTGAGAGTCCTTCCTTTTTTCTTTGTGATCTTTCTCCTCACGTCGGTATTGGCGGTTCCTGTTCCTTCGAGTGACTCGGAGAGTGGTGATGAGGGACTGCCCGCATTGGCGGATGATTGGAGGATTGAAGTTGTGGATTCTGATGGCTTTGTTGGTACGTACACTTCCATAGCCATTGACAGCAGCGACAACCCACACATAAGCTATTGTGATGAAACAAACGGCGCACTCAAATACGCAAGGTGGAACGTGAGTGCATGGAGCGTAGAAACAGTGGACTCCGCTGGTTTCGTCGGCCAGTACACGTCCATAGCTCTCGACGCCAACGATAGTCCTCACATAAGCTATTATGACTTCAACAACACCGACCTCAAATATGCGAAGTGGACGGGAAGTGGGTGGAGCATAGAAACCGTGGACTCAGCGGGTGATGTTGGAGGGCCTACTTCCATGGCCCTCGACGGCAGGGGGCATCCGCACATAGCATATCGGGAGTATGTCAATGGCGATCTCAAATACGCAAAGTGGACGGGAAGTGCGTGGAGTATCGAGACAGTCGACACCATTGGTCATATTAGTTGGTTCATTTCCATTGCAGTAGACAGCGACGACAATCCGCACATGAGCTACTATGTTCTTTCTCCCGATTGGGACCTCAAATACGCAAAGTGGACGGGAAGTGCGTGGAGTATCGAGACTGTAGACTCTATTGGTTATGTTGGCTGGGACAGTTCCATAGCTCTCGACGCCAACGATAATCCTCACATAAGCTATTTTGACTATACCAATCACGATCTGAAATATTCAAAGTGGACGGGAAGCACATGGAGCATAGAAACAGTCGACTCCGCTGGTGATGTTGGCAGATGTACCTCCATAGCTCTCGACAGTAATGGCAATCCACACATAAGCTATCAGGACTATGCTCCGAACATTGACCTCAAGTACGCGAGATGGGACGGAAGCACATGGAGTATCGAGACGGTGGACTCCACAGGTAATGTTGGTTTTTACCCTTCTATAGCTCTCGACAACGGCGATAGCCCTCATATCAGCTATTTTTTCCATTCGTTAGATGATCTCAAGTACGCCACCAAAGCCGACCTGCAACCACCATCCCGCTCACTCTCCCTCGACATCGACCCCGACAC
>JAGLRN010000086.1 GCA_023136265.1 Thermoplasmata archaeon | reverse complement strand
CCGACGTGAAGCGCGAAGCCGCGGTACGCGGCGTCCAGGTAGTACCTGTTCTGCAGGAGCTTCTGCATCCCCCGCCCGGCGGACGTGGAGACGAAGACCTCGGAGGAGACCCTCTGCTTGTAGTAGACGACGTAAGCGAGCCCTATGCCCGCCACCGCCGCGAAGAGCGTGATGTACGTCAGCGGGCTGGTGAATATCTCCGTCAGGAGCTCCATCGTGCCCTCATGGACCGTGCCTCCGTAAGTGATCAGATGACCGAAGCCTCCGATCACGAGCGCGAGCATTCCCGAGATGAGGGCGAATATCGCCAGGGCTATGAGCGGGTACGTCATCACGCGCGGCGACTCGTGCGGGTGTATGTCCCCACGTGTCTTTCCGGCGAACGTCATGAACCATAATCGGAACGCGTAGAACGCCGTCAGGAAGGCGGTTATGACACCCGCGACCCAGATGAACGTGAAGATCGCGCCGTACGTCTCGCCCGCGACGAAGACCTCGTGCAGGATCGCGTCCTTGCTCCAGAAGCCGCTGAACGGCGGGATGCCGGATAGAGCTAACGCTCCGAAGAGCATCGTTATCGACGTAATCTTCATCTTGGAATGTAGCCCGCCCATGACGCGCATGTCGTTGCTCCCGACCGCGTGGATGACCGACCCGGCTGCGAGGAACAGCAGTGCCTTGAAGAAGGCGTGGTTCATCAGGTGATACATGGAAGCGGTGAACCCGTGCGAGGCGTGGCCCGCCTCGAACAGGAGAGCTGCAGCTCCCAGACCTAAGATCATGTAGCCTATCTGGCTGATCGTCGAGTAGGCGAGGACTCGTTTGATGTCGAACGCCACGAGGGCCATGGATGCCGCGAAAATGGCGGTGAATCCTCCTATGCAGATGACAGTGATTGAAGCTATGTCAGAGGCCGCCACGAGCGGGAAGCTCCTGGCAACAAGGAAGACGCCGGCCTTCACCATCGTGGCGGCGTGTATGAGGGCGCTGACCGTGGTCGGACCCTCCATAGCGTCGGGCAGCCAAATGTGCAGCGGGAACTGAGCGCTCTTGCCGACCGCCCCCGCGAAGAGAAGCAGCGGGACAACGTGCACGAGGGCACCTGCTGGAATCCCGCGGGCCTGGATCTCCAGGATGTTGAACGTGCCAAGGCTCGCGAATATGGCCATGATGCCGATCAGTAACAGCATATCGCCGACCCTCGTGACCATGAAGGCCTTCTTCGCCGCGCTCGCGGCCTCGGACTTCTCGTACCAGAACCCGATCAGGAGATACGAGCACAGCCCCATCGTCTCCCAGAATATCAGGAACTGGAGGAAGTTGTTGGCGCTCACGGTGCCCAACATGCCCGCGGTGAAGAGCACGAACTCGGCGTAGTACCGCGTCTTGGACTTGTCCTCCGCCATGTAGCCCAGTGAGTAGATGCCGATGACGAGGCAGAGGAACGAGACGAGAACCATCATCAACGACGAGATGTTGTCGATCAGCAGACCGAACTCGACCGGCCCCACCCAGTTGTACTGAAATACCTCTTCAGAGACGGGTTCTCCTAAGGCACCCAAACCGAGGACCTGGGCGAAGAGAATCACCGAGACGATGAATGAGGTCGCGAGGGCCGCGATCGCTATCGCAGCACCGCCCTGCCACGTCCAGCGTCCGAATATGATTATCAGGAGAAAGGCGACGAGAGGCGCGGCAACTATCAGCAGGGCATACTCGAACATCTTACCTCAACCTCGTCGCCTCTTCAAGATTGATGTCCTTCCTCGATCGGAAGTACACGATGTAGATCCCCAGTCCTATGCACACTTCTCCCGCGGCGATCGCGATGGCGAGAACCGCGAAGACCTGACCTCCCGGGTCCCCTGTGATCGGGTTGATCGCGTAGGAGGAGAACGCCACCAGGTTCATTATCGCGGCATTGAGGATGATCTCCACGGACATCAGGACGATGATCGCGTTCTTGCGGTAGATGATGCCGAATACCCCTATGCCGAAGAGGATGCCCGCCAGTGCCAGCTCGTACTCCAGCGGTATCAATCCATCTCCTCCTCGGCCAGGAACGTGCCCGCGATGATGGCCGATGCCAGGAGCAGTCCCAGGACGACCAGGGCAAAGCCGTAGTCCTCGAACGTGTAGTTGGCCACGTCCTTCAGCGGGACCTGGTCGCTCCCCTCCTTGCCCGCGTCCTCCATCGCATCCGTCCAAGAGACCGAGGCGACCAGGACCACCATGACGACCGTGAGAAGGAATGCTGGTATCAGGGCAAGGAAGACCTTTCTCACTCCTCCTCCCCCCTTTTAGTGAGCACAATCCCGAACAGGAACAGTATAGGGACGGCGCCCGCGTAGACCAATAACTGAATGAGAGCGACGAACTCCGACTTGAGCAGTATGTAGATGCCGCTCATCGTGATAAGCGTCACCGCTAGCCAGAAGGCGCTGTGGACCAGCTTCCGCGACAGCACGACAGCCAGGCTGCCGACGATCTCGATGATCGCCAGCGCGAGGAACCAGACGAGATCCCATTCCATCTAGCGCACCTCCATCCGGAGCGAGTCCGACGGGCAGATATCGACGCACGTCTTGCAGCCCACGCAGACGGAGTAGTCGAACTTGGGGTTCGGTATGGGCTTGTCCTTGCGCATCTTCGGTCCGGGGACCATCTCGATGCACCGCGTTGGGCAGTTGCGCTCGCAACGCTTGCAGCCGATGCAGGTCTCCGCGTCCAGCTGCGGGTTCTCCTCGATCTTGTTCGCGACGGGGACCTTCTCGCCCTCCGTGTCCTTGCGAAGCGCCTCTGCCGACAGTACGAGGCCCTCCCGCTTGAGCTCGGCCAGCTCGACGATGGTCGTGTACTCCCAGGCGTCGGTCGGGCAGTACTCGGCGCAGAAGCCGCAGTACAGGCAGAGCCCGATGTCCACGGCCGGGCGGGATATCACGCCCTTCTTCTCGTCCTGCGTCGACCTCAGCGACTTGGTGCTCTCGACCTCTATCTTCTCCATGGTGATGCATTCGTTCGGGCAGACGCGCGAGCAGAGCCCGCAGCCGATGCACCTTCCCCAGTCTATCGAGTGCTGTCCTCGGAAGCCCTCGCGCAGGGCGGCCCTCTCCTCGGCGGACTCGAACGGGATTAGAATGGTCTCGGGCTTGAGCAGCGACTTGAACGTCTGCTTCATCGAGACGTACAGAGGTTTCAGGAAGTAGTTCATCAGACCCGACTTGTCGGCCATCAGAACCACCCCATCCCGAAGTGTGACAGGAACTTCAACGCCACCGCGATAAGGATGGTCGCGAAGCTCAGGGGGACGAGCTCGTACCAGCCTATCTTGAGTATCTGGTCTATCCTGATTCTGGGCAGGATCCAGGCTATCCATACGAAGAACGCGAAGACGATGTATGTCTTGATCATGAACCAGACCTCCTGCGGGAAGAACGGTCCAGACCACCCGCCGAAGAAGAGGAGCACGACGAGGGCGGCGGCCGCCCAGCCCTTCATCCACTTGGACATGAAGATGAGGCCGAACCTGATGTCCGTGATCTCGGTGAGCCAGCCCTCCACGAGCTCCGACTCCGCTTCGGGGATGTCGAAGGGCAGCTTCTCCAGCTCCGCCAGGATGGCGACCATGAACACGATGAAGCCTATGAACTGCGGGATGAAGTACCAGTTCTCGATCCCCAGGACGGATGTCCTCTGCTGAGCCGCAACGACCTCCATGGGGTTGAGGGAGCCCGCCATTATCGCCACGCCCGCGATGCACAGGAGCAGCGGAATCTCGTATGCGAGCATCTGCGCGGCCCCTCTCATGCCCCCGATGAGGGTGTACTTGTTGCCGCTCGCCCAGCCCGCGATCAGGACGGCGAGAGGGGACAGTGCGAACATCGCCACGATGAAGATGAGCCCGAGTTCGAGGTCCGCCAGCACGAAGGTCGTGCTAAGCGGGATGGCTGCGTAGGCCATCACGGATGAGATGAATATGATGGCGGGGGCGGCGTGGAACATGGACTTGTCCGCGTTCCGGGGGGTTATGCTCTCCTTCATGACGAGCTTGATGCCGTCCGCCATGTTCTGCAGGAAGCCCGTGCCCTTGTGTATCTTTTTCCACGGATGCGGGACCATCACCCCCCTCCTGTCCTGCAGCCTTCCGTAGAGCTTCCTCTCCATCCAGAGGACGACGAGGAGGTTGATGACGGCGAACACAAGCATGATCATGACCGCGATGACGAAGCCCCAGAACTCGATGACGACGTCGGTCCTGAACCAGTTCGCCACGTCACGGAACCATGGAATCCAGCCGCCAAACAGGTCCGCGAGCCAGGCCAGAATGTCGCTGACAAAGGCCGAGATCTCCCGGCTCCATCCTCCGAGGTCGAAGAGCCCGCTCATTTGTCAGTCTCTCCTATGCAGACATCTATGCTCCCCATTATCGCCAGCACATCGGCGACGTTCACTCCGGTGAGTAACTTCGGCAGGACGTTCATCGTGCAGAAGATTGGGCTTCTTACCTTCAGGCGGTAGGGCGATTCGCCGCCGTTGCCCACGACGTAGTAGGACACCTCACCGCGAGAGTCCTCCGTTCGCCGGAAGGTCTGTCCCTCTGGGCGTAGAGGCGCCTTCACGTTTATCGGACCATCGGGCATCTTCTTCAGCGCCTGTAGGATGATCTTGCAGCTCTCCTGCATCTCCCCCATTCGCACATGAAAGCGCGCGAGACTGTCACCTTCGTCGCGGACCTGGATCTCCCAGTCCAGCTCGTCGTAGACCTCGTACGGGTCGTGTTCCCGCATGTCCAGCTTGGCCCCGCTCCCCCGGATGTTCGGTCCCGTCACGCCGTACGCTATCGCGTCCTCCACCGAGAGGGTGCCCACGCCCTGCATCCTCTTCAGGAAGGCGCTGCTCTCGTTGGTTACCTTGTGGTAGTCCTTGACCCTCACCTTGAACTTGTCGATGATCTTAATCGCCTTGTGCTCGAAGTTGGAGGGAATGTCCTGGGAGACGCCACCGATCCTGGGGTAGTTCTGGTTCATCCTCGCTCCCGTCTGGAGCTGGAGCAGGTCGAGGAAGTACTCCCTCTCCCGCAGGCAGTACAGGAGCAGCGTGATCAGGCCGACGTCCGGGCCTATCGCCATGAGCCACGTCATGTGGGACGTGACCCGTTGCAGCTCCAGCGCTATGACGCGCAGGTACTTCGCCCGCTCTGGGATCTCGAGGTCCATCATCTCCTCCACCGTGAGGCAGTAAGCGTGCGCGAAGCAGAGCGAGGACACGTAGCACAGCCTGTCCGCGAGCGGGATAATCTGGTTGTAGGTCCTGCGCTCGCACAGCTTCTCTACCCCCCTGTGCAGGTAGCCGAGGACGGGCTCGGCATCGACGATCGTCTCGCCGTCGACGAGGATCCTCAGATTCCACAGTCCGTGCGTCATCGGATGCTGTGGTCCCATGTTTATCCAGAGTTTCGTCATTCTCCTTCCCTGAAGTTCTTTCTTAACGGATAGAACGTG
Source organism: Thermoplasmata archaeon (assembly GCA_023136265.1). Taxonomy (GTDB): domain Archaea; phylum Thermoplasmatota; class Thermoplasmata; order RBG-16-68-12; family JAGMCJ01; genus JAGMCJ01. Next base: position 10,844 of record JAGLRN010000086.1, on the reverse strand, counting down.
AAATCATCGGGGAGCAGTATCCTCCTCAGGTCGGGGTGGCCCTCGAAGACGATACCCATCATGTCGTACGCTTCCCTCTCGTGGAAGTTCGCGCCCGGCCACACGGGTGTGACGGAGTCGACCTTCGGGTCGTCGAGCGGGATCTCCGTGTGGACCTCCGCCACGATGCCGAAGGAATAGGACGTGATGTGATAGACGCACTCGAAATGCTCCCGCCAGTCCAGCGCCGAGATGAGGGAGATCTGCTCGAACCCGATGTCCTTCAGGCGGGTGCAGACGTCCTTCAGGCGGTCGCGATCCGCGGAAAACCTCAGCATGCCCTTGCGCGGGAAGGAAAAATCCGAAACGCCCTTGGGAAAGTCTCGCTTGAGTTGCTCGGTTACCTCCTCCTCGTTCATAACCTCACCGAAGGGCGATGCTTGTTGGTCGGGTTGCTCCCAGAGATTGAAAGGCAAATAGGATAGCCGTATTTAAGACCCATGGAATTGGGATTTCGGGGGCAAATGGAGCCGTCTCGTTTTCACAACGATGGTTCGAGGTTTGTCCGCTCCCGACTCTTGGATGGCGCGTGAGGCGTGACGTGTAGACTCACGGGGGATTCGCTGAACGAGTTCCAGAATCTTCGGTTACCCCCATAACCGAAACCCTGCAAGAGAGTCCGATGATCTTTGGATGCCCCTTGAAGATTGGCGAAGGTCATAGGAATCCATCGAGTTGTAGAAATCCTTTTATTGCGAACGGGGTTATCAGGGGCAGATGCTTCCCGAGGACTACCTGGTCGTCGCCCTGTTCGGGATAGTCGCGATAATCGCCGGACCCGTGGCCTACCTCGTGAACAGGTGGTTCCGTCCCGGGAGGACGCTTCCCTACACCGAGGACACGTACGAGTGCGGGGAGGAGCCAATCGGCTCCGCACATGTGCGCTTCAACTTCCAGTACTACATCTTCGCCATAGTCTTCGTGGCCTTCGACGTCATCGCCGTGGTCCTTCTCCTGTGGGCGTTCAACCTCGCCGAATACCGGGGCGCCGAGGCCCTGTTCTGGTCCATGGCGTTCGTGCTCACGTTCGCGCTCCTCCTCGGAGGGGCAGCCTTCTACGCGCTCATGAAGCAGGAGAAGGTGAGCGCATGACGGAAGACGGGCCCATGGTCTGGGGATGGGATTCCTCCGAGTTCATGGAGTGGTTCTCAAGCTCGCTCACGAAGGCGGCCGAGCTCACGCGGGTGAAGAAGATCGTGAACCTCCTGACGGGAAGGATCTTCAACTGGGGCCTGAGGAACAGCCCCTGGCCCCTGCACTGGGGCATAATGTGCTGCTCCCTCGAGATGGCCGCCGCTTCCGGACCGAGATACGACGTCGAGAGGTTCGGGATGATATACCGCTCGACGCCCAGGCAGGTGGACATACTCCTCGTCAACGGGCCTGTGAGCCACAAGCTGGTTCCGACCATCAAGAGGCTCTACGACCAGATGCCCGCCCCGAAATGGGTCGTGGCGATGGGCGAGTGCGCGATTTCCGGCGGGCCGTTCTACGACTCGTACAACATCGTCCAGGGCGTGGACAGGATTGTGCCGGTGGCGGTGTACATACCAGGCTGTCCTGTGCGGCCGGAGGGCATGCTCGACGGGTTCCTCAAGCTCAAGGAGATGGTGAAGCAGGGGAAGAAGGAGTACTTCCTGCAGCCCAAGGGCAGGTCGGACATCCGCCTACCCGAGTCCGTGTGACCGCAAAGGATTTCTACGGTGAACTTCTCACAGCTTTCGTGCAGCACGCGGAGAGATTACGGATCGCAGAGGACCTGCTTACGCTATTGAAGAAGAAGTACACCGTCCGTGCTGCCGCGGTCGTCGGCTCAACCGCCAAGGGCAAGGACCTGGAGCACTCCGACCTCGAGATGGCCGTCATCGTCGGCGGGAAGAAGCCCGTGGACGAGCACTTCTTGTACAAGGGCATCGCCGTGTCTGCGGAGTTCCACACGGACGAGGAGATCCGCCAAGAGCTTGCGGAGCCTCGGGCCTGGTTCGTCCTGATGGCCAACGAGTACGCGATGGCGCACATCCTGCACGATCCCGAGAACCTGTATCAGGGATACAAGGCGCTCATCACAAACGCGGACGATGACTATTGGCGGGCGGTGGCGGGACACGCGCTCGTCTTCGCGTTTGAGCAGCTCTCCAAGGTAAGGAACATGAGCCTTGTCGCCGACGAGGCAAAGCTCAGGATGCCCTGCATACGGTTCGCCGAGGTCTCGGCCTGGTACGTCGCCGCCGTGAACAGGAAGTTCTTCACGACAACGTGGGACCTGTACGACTCACACAACGCTTTCCTGGACCTGCCCGCCAAGTTCGCCGAGGCCTTCCCGAAGCTCTGCGGCCTCGTCCCCGTGGACGCGAAGGAGCTCGCCCCGCTCGCGGAGGAGCTGTGGGAGAGCGTGCAGGAGCACGCGAAGAACAGGGACATCGAGATGACCGTCCACGAGAGGCTGGAGGACGCTGTCACGAGCTGGTGAATCCCGTGGTGGGCGACATCCTCTCTGAACTTCACAGAGACCTTCTCGACGAGGCCGGGCGGCTCGAATACACGCGAAGGGCGTTCGGAATGCTGCCCAAGATGAACAGACACGACATCCTGGACATCGGCTGCGGTAAGGGGGAACCGACACTCGAGCTCGCCAAGCTGAGCAATGGGACTGTGACGGGGATAGACATCAATCAGGCGACCCTGGACGAGTTCGACAGAAAGGCGGGAGAACTCGGTCTTTCGGACAGGGTCAAATCGATGAACACGTCCCTGCGGGACATCGACTTCCCCGACAGGAGCTTCGACCTCATCTGGACGGAGGGTTCCATCTTCGTGATAGGCTTCGAGAAGGGTCTGAGGGAATGGAGGAGGCTCATCAGGCCGAACGGGTTCCTGGTCGTTCACGAGATGTGCTGGCTGAGGCCCGACCCGCCAGATGAGATCCGGCTTCACTGGGAGAAGATGTATCCTGGGATCTGCACGGTCAAGGAGGGCGTTGACGTGGTTCCGGGATGCGGTTATCACCTCGTCGGGCATTTCCCCCTGCCGGATGATGCTTGGTGGCACTTGTACTACAAGCCGCTGGAAGAGCGTATCCGAGCCTTCAAGCACAAGTACGGAGATGATCCGAAGTCCCTGGCTGTTCTGGACAAGCAGCAGAGCGAGGTCGACCTCTACCACAAGCACGGTAAATGGTACGGCTCCGCCTTCTTCGTCATGCAGAAGTAGGACATCCTGAGAGGTCTACCTTCAAATATGTGGATGCACATTCGATTGACCCACGAGGGATTGAGATGCCCGTAAGGAAGGAACTGGAGATCAGGGACCTGAGGCCGATGATGAAGAGCGTGATAGTCGAGGGTAGGCTAATGAAGCTGAGCGGGGTCCAGAAGACGAAGAAGGGACCGCTGTGCACCGCATTCCTCAAGCAGGGGAAGTTCCGCGCCCGCCTGAGGTTGGAGAAGGACATGATCGGCAAGGTCGAGAGGGGGGACATGATCAAGCTGCTGAACTTCGACACGCAGGAGGGCAAGCTCACTCTCGTCTCGAACGAGAAGAGCATAATCGTCGCCAACGGCAGGCGCGTGTGGGTAGGGCGGGAGCTCAGGGAGATGGAAGCTCGGCGCAAGAAGCGGGCGGCTCCGACCGAGTAATCACAGGTTTTGCACGGTCCATAGCTGATTGACAGTCATGTGGACCCAGTATCCGTAGCCTGCTTGCAGGGGCTCGAAGTCCTGCATCACCTTCAGGCGGTGCGGGGAGTCGACGCTCGAGAATTCCTCCACGCGGGTCGCTCCCGTTTCCATCTTCAATCGGCCAACATCGTATCCAGAGAAGACGGGAACGCCGACGAGATTCCAGCCGTCGCTCAGCGATAGAGCGGTTTGTCTTGGAACCCCACCCGCTATTGTCCAATTACTCGTCTGCGTGATGTTGATCCACAGCACTTCCGCAGTGCCGAGACTCGGAATCTGGCCCAATTCGTAGTGCTTCCACGGACAGAACTCTCTCCACTTGTCCCACACGCTCTCGTCGTATTGTCTCACGCATCCGAATGATACGGTCTGCAGTGCGACCATGATCGACGGGTCCTCCTGCACGAGCGGCGGGGAGATGAGGTTCCAGCCCGGTTCCAGCATGCGATTGAACTTGCCCGCCTGCTGGAGGCTGTCGTTGGACTGCCCCCAGACGTCGTTCGCCCTTATGATGAAGAAGTAGTTGAGCGGATCGCCGTGCCCCATCCCGTCCGCCACGTAGTGGTCTGTCCCAGCGGACACGTTGGCAAGCCACGTGTAGCCCTGCCCACTGCCGTTGTAGACGACGGAGTACATTATTGAGTAGTTCGTGACGGAATCCTGACCGGAGCCGTCATCAGGCGAGAGCGTCCAAGTGACATTGACATTCTCGTGTGATATGCCCTCTAGTCTCGCCGAAACGAAGGGAACGGGAGCGGGCGGTGGTCCCGGGATTCCAGGTCCCTCCATGCGTGAGTAGTAAATGTCGGTGTCTCCGTTCCGGCGGTCGCACCAGATGACGTGAATGTCGGTCCACATGTCCGCGACGAGCGGGATGTAGTCGCCGATGAACCATTCCGGGGTGAACGTTACGTCGCTCACCTTCAGGCTCGGCATGAAGGAGGTCCCGTTGTCAGTCGAATTCGTGTATCTGATCTCCATCTGTCCCGTGCGGTTGTCGTAATACGCCACATGCACGGTGCCGAGAGGCCCCACGTCCACCCAGGACATGAGCTGCACCTCGGTCGTGCCGTCGTCGTTCAGGACCACGGGATACGAGAACGTTGTTCCGTTGTCGAGGGAGCGTATGAACTCGATGTTCCAGTCCGCCTCCGTGAGGTTCGTGTAGGTGATGAATATCTGCCCGTCGGGTCCGGCAGCGAGGCTCGTTATCGCTGCCGCCCTTACGGGATTGCCACCCCACCAGTCAGTGCTTGCTATCTGCTTGTTCGAGGAGAACGTCAGTCCACCGTCCGTGGACTTGGAGAAGAATATGCCCGAGTCAAAGAAAGTCGCGTCCCACCAGCTGACGTAGATCTCGTCATTGGGTCCGATGTCGATACAGGCTCCGTTCCCCCATCCGAACGTGTCAGTATTGATCCTCACGCTGGGCTGCCAAGTGGTCCCCTGGTCCGTTGACTTCCTAAGGCGGATCTCGTTAGCCCCGGGCATGTCGGCATAGACCGCGTATATGGTGTCGTCCTTGGCGGTTATCCAGGGCTTGTCTGTGAACACGGTCGAAGGACTGTCGCTCACGTTTATGCGCGGCCCCCATGTGAGACCATGATCATGAGACACTCTCATTGCCACGTCACCCTCGTTGAGGACCCTGTCGAAGGATATCCAAGCGTAGTAGAGAGCGCCGTTCGCGAACGCGAGGACCGGGTCCCCTGTCTCAGGGAATACGGCGTCGGGCATCTCGGTGCTCGGCTCGAAGCTGAGCCCGCCGTCCGTCGAGCGGGAATACCTCACCCGCTAAAGTCCGCTCCGCCTGTCTATCCAGCCGACGTGAATGTACCCAAGGTCGTCGACGACCGCATGGGGCTCAACCTGGCTCGTGGAGATCACGTCATCGCTCACCATCACGTCGGGTGAGAAGGGGGCATCGAGTGGCACGGGCGGGTCGTCCCCTTTTGTCGCGTCGCTATGACCATAGTCGCCACCCGCCAGCGACGCGAGCGGGAGAAGAAGAACGGATATCAGTACGACGAAACAAGACCTGATCATCACAATACGCCCTTGCCGTATGAATCGTCGGAGTCGTCTATAACTGTTTTGTCTAGCGGGACTAGTCCACCGACATGGCGTCGATAATCTTCCCGCACCTCTCTGCCTGCTTCGTGAAACGCTCGAGGAAGGGGATGGATTCCCCGATGTCTATCTTCACCCGCTCGAGCTCGTAATCCTCCGTCTGCTTCCCCTGCCACTCTCCCCATACGTGGATGTCCAGCGGGCTCAGCTGCACGACGCCGAAGGTGACCGCCAAGTCGTGGATCAGGCAGTGCAGGCTCCACGGGTTGTCCATCGCGCCGAGCGCCTTGTTGACCGGGAAGCGCATGACCGCCGTGGACAGGCGGGCGTTCTTCGCATGGTCCACCATGTTCTGGTCGAACGTGACGAGGACGACCTCTGCCGAATGGCTCTCCTGGAAGTCGGCGTACGACGCAGCGATGTCCCTGTCCACCCGCTCCTTGTCATGCTGGAGTTCATTTCCGGAAACCTCGAGCGCGCCGAGACCCTTCGTGAGGAAGTCTATCTCGTTCTGTGCCAGCTTCGCCTTCCGAGTGGACAGCTTGTTCGTGCGACCCAACCTTCGGACGAGGCCGTGCGCCCTTGCCCTGCTCGAAAGGGCCTCGACCTCATCGGGCTTGTAGCGGTAGCCTATCCTCCTGTCCACCTCCTTCCGCACGAGCTCGCTGACGACGAACTCCAGGCAATCGGGGTTGATCTCCTCGTGGCCCACATACGGGAAGTGGCGGGAGAATATGCGCGAATACGCGACGTTCGTGTCGATTCCGATGTACACGGGCTTCCTGGGTCTCGACGGTCCCGTCATCCTCGCCCTGATGTGGTGTATCTGTTCCACGAAGTCGTCCCACTCCCGCGGTCTCAGGGCGCCAGAGCTGAGGAAGCAGTCCTTGAAGTCGAACCACTCGGGCGCCTCCCAGTCCAGGCGACCCAGCCCATGGACGACCTTGTCTCGCTCCTCTCGGAACTCGTGCCCGGTCACGATCTTGGAGATGCGCATCTTCTCGTCCACCGAGAACAGATCGAGTCCGTAGAAGGGCTCCTTGATGCGGAGGACCTTCCTGCCGTACCTGAACGCCTTGTTCAGCAGAAGGATGAGGTAGTCCTTGGGCAGTACGAACTCAGCCATCGCCCTCCCTCACGAAGTCCTTCCAGTCGTGCAGGAAGTACGGTATCATGGGATACGGGCGGTTCGCGTGCCTCAGGTCGCGCAGGAAGAGATAGAACACGTGATCGGCCCCGTGCTTGAGCGCAGATGTGTAGGCGGGCATCGCCAGTGCCTTCCTAGCGGGCGTGATGTCCAGGGCGACCTCGTTCCCCTTGCCCTTCTCCTCCGCGATGATGTTCGCGACCTTCTCCGCGACGCGCGTGATGAAGTCCGTCTCTGGGACGACATACACCGACACCTCGGGCTCCACGCCGTAGCTGCGAAGGAGCTCTTGAGCGGGACCGCAGCAGTCCTCCGCGTCCTCCTTGAGCCGAGCGTGGCACAGGAGGATGAGCCTCTCGGGCAGGAAGCCGTGGTCCTCTATGGAGGCCCAGAGGCTGTTCACGAGCGCCCAGTTATGCCGACCGCAAAGCAAGATGTACGTCCTCATTGCCAGACGTGGTGAAGAACTCGGGAGATAAGAAACTTGGGTTTCCAGAAACCCATATATACGCATCCGAGATTACCCGCTAAAGGGGAGTGACATGAGTTTTGAGCCAAAAGATCCGAAGGAATTCGATTTCAAGGACATAATGTACGAGAAGAAGGACTGGGTCGCGACCGTGACAATCAACAGGCCGCAGGTGTACAACGCCTACAGCATCCTCGCGCTGCGCGAGATGGCGGCCGCCTTCAAGGACGCCTCGTGGGACGACTCGATAGCCGTCATCGTCATGACCGGTGCGGGCGACAGGGCTTTCTGCACTGGTGGGGACGTGAAGGAGTATGCGGACAACTACACCGCTCGGCCTCGTGATTTCTGGAAGTGGATGGGCGACTACAACCACGCGCACGATATGCTGCGCAACTGCGGGAAGCCCACGATCGCACGCGTGAACGGCGTCGTCGCTGGCGGCGGGAACGAGTTCCACATGAGCTGTGATCTGTCCATCGCGGTAGAGCACGCCGAGATACTGCAGGTCGGCACCCGTGTCGGAAGCGTCGCTGCGGGCGGGGCGACCCAGTTCCTGCCGATAATCGTCGGCGACCGGCGGGCGCGCGAGATACTGTACCTCTGCGAGAGGATCCCCGCCAAGAAGGCGATGGAATGGGGACTGGTGAACCGCGTCGTGCCATCGATCAAGGACTCGAGCGGGAAATTCGCATCCTTCGACGACCCGAAGGAGATGAAGGCGGCGCTCAAGTCGGGCGACTACAAGGTGGACCTTTCCAAGCTGGACGAAGCGGTGGCCGAGTGGGTGGAGAAGCTCGTGGACAAGTTCCCCGAGTGCATGAGGTACACGAAGCAGCAGGTCAACTTCTGGAAGGACCTAGCGTGGCACAATACGATCGGCCACGCGCGCGATTGGCTGTCCGTGCACTTTGCCTCGTACGAGACGTGGGAGGGCATGAAGGCGTTCGTTGAGAAGCGCGAGACCGGGTACCGAAAGCTGAGGGAGCTGGCGGCCGAGGGCAAGTCCTCCGAGTTCGTGTGGGGACCCTACACGCAGGAATGCACGAAGTGCGGCTCCAAGGGAATCCCTGAGTACTTCGATTTCTGCGGGAAGTGCGGGGAGAAGCTGGAGTGAGCCGCCCACCAATGCCCGCCTGTCCGAGGCTTTCCTCGGATTCGGACAGCAGATTATCCAGAATCATCATAAAGAGGAACGGAGAGGTCCTGGAGGAAGATGACGCGGTCCGTGAGAAGTACAATAGGACACTATGGCACTACAAGGCTCAGAAGGACCTCGACACCGAAGGCTGTCTCCTCGAAGTCCGCGCGGAGGACAGACCAAGGAACGTGACCACGAAAGAGATTGAGCTCTGACGTCTGCGGTCTGGCGGTGCGGGCTGCCTCCTGTCAGGCACCTCTCACTTGGGAGGCTTGCCCGTGGCCTCACCAACAAGGCTGGAGAAATCGCAGTTCACCGGAGTCTCTGCTTCGCTCAAAGCGATGAGCTCCACCATGGGCTCCCCGAGCATATAGTCCTTGGTGAAATAGAACGACAACACCTCCTTCCTGGCCTTGAAATACGCATCGTAGTTTACCGATGGTGAGAGCAGGACAGTCTCAAGGTTTCCAGCGATCATGAGGAAATTGGGAAGCAGTTGAACAGTCTTCTGAAGCCCGTCCAATCTCGATTTCAGCGGGAACCTGGGACTGAGCCTGACATGTACAAACGCAAGGATCTCATACCCGAGCTTCTTGAAATCCACGATTCTAGCCGTTCTAACGAGGCCAGTTTTCTCGAACCTCTTCTTCATGCTCGAGATGACCTGCCGCGAGGCGTTGATCTCCTCGGAGAGGGCCACATCCGTGAGTTCCGGATGTTTCACCAATCCCTCCAGAACCGCTCTCTCCTTCTTCGTCAGTCTCCTGGAGTCGACTCTCCGGAAGATGGACTCAACATCAACCTTTTCGTTGAGACCGAAGAGGAGGCTTAGCGATCTCGAGAAATGGAAGAACCTCAGATGCCTCGACGTCCCGAATGGAAAGACCGCGGTCTTCCTTTTCATATCGCCGAACAGCTCGGTGTCGGAGAACTCATACTCGACAGTCTCGTTCCATCTCCGGAAGGACGTGTAGTCCCTCGCCGCCGCGAGGAAGACGTAGAAGTCCGGGGATGTCAGGAAATAATAGAGCCCCTTGTTCTCCTTCGTCATCGTCTTGACGAAGCTCTTCTTGAGATTCTCGCTCGCGGACGGGTTGTACCTTCCGTATCCCACGACAGAGAACTCGTAGCCCAGCCGGTTCACGGAGGGGATCCTGACCGTCTTGAAGTAACCCTCCTGGCGCAGTCTCCTCCTGATGGCAGTGATCGTGGAATGCTTGACTTCTGTCTTCTCCGAGAGCTCGCGGTCGTTGAGCGTCGGATACTTGACAAGTCCGTACAGAACCATCCGCTCGTTCTTGGTCAGTCCCTTCTTCATGAGCATTTGAACTGGTTCTTGATATATTACGTTTGTGAATTTGTTATCCTCTCGCCGGGTGAGCCTGCACCTACCCTCATGGAAGGTGAGCACAACGTGCATTGCCGTTGGGGAGACATGCTTAGCAAGGAGCACATCGAGAAGAACGAGCGACCCAGTGAGCAGTTCTTGTAGCTCAGCTTGGGCCAGACAAGTCCGAGGCGGCCATGATCGAGACCCAGGGGGTGACCTGCTCATTTCATCGTGCACAGAAATCTTTAAACCCTGTGAGGGCAATATATCCAATAAGGCCACGGGGGGGTCTCAGACGGCATACCATTTCTCCACGAAGAGTATTCGCAAAGACCACTTGCTAAGGAAAGTTGCGTGGAACCTCGTTCTACTCAATCTGGGTCTCATCGCCAGCTTTGTTTTCGTGCAGCACGCGATGTTCTACACTTTTCCCCCAGACCCGGGCAGGTTCATATGGGTCGGTCGTGAGGTCTACCTAGTCGGAAGCCTCGCCTTTCTTGCGTTCGTGAAGACGGTGAACATCATAGTCAAGAAAGCTTAGCCCTCGGCTGCGGACTCTTAGCGCATCATGAATCTGTAGGGCCTCTAGAGACCCGTGGGTCAGGTCGCACCGAGTACCTTTTCCGTTGTCGGGGTCTGACGTTGTTGCGTATTCCACCCGTGTGTTACGTGTCTATGCAATAGGTTCTCTTGGTCTTTTCCAATCATGGGATAACTTTCGTTATCCGATATGATAATATGACGAATAAGGATTAATAACCGCAGACCAGACGGGGGAGTCATGGCGAAGAAGGGTCCCGAGTTCCGGAATATGCTATCTTCACGAAAACACAAGAAAGAAACAAGCAACCCTCGCAGGACTGGACGGGAAGACCACGTCCTAAGCGCTCTTTCTCATAATGGATACACAAATGCTGGACCAAATGGCCTGACCAACGGGAGGACGAACGGCCGAGTGAATGGCAGGGTCA
>JAGLRN010000085.1 GCA_023136265.1 Thermoplasmata archaeon | reverse complement strand
CCTTCTTCTTGCTTATGCCCTTGATATTGCTGAGCTCCTTGGGCGACGCGGACATGACCTGATCGATCGAGGAGTATCCTGCGTCCAGTATCGCCTTGGCGAGTGACGGACCCACGCCTGGTATCTCGTTGAGCCTCTTGTCGAACTCCTCGGCCTCGGCCCTCACCGACTCCAGTATCATCCTGGCGGTCTTCCTGCTGATCCCCTTGATCGCCTTCAACTTGTTCGTGCTCGCCCCGCTCAGGTCCTCCACGGTCCTGAAGCCAGCATCATACAGCAGGGCCGCCCTTCTCTTCGTCACGCCCTTGATCCTGGAGAGCCTCTCGACCGCCGCCTTCTCCTCGACCCCCTCCCCGAGCTCGCCCTCGAGCGCCATTCGCCGCTGCGCAACGTCCTGGTTCTCTGGGTCGAGGGCCATTGCCTCACCGTAGCTCTCGAAAGCCTCGGCCCTCATCTCGAGGTTCAGATGGACGTCCCCTTTCTTCACCCACGCCTCTTCGTCCTTCGGGTTCATCTTCACGAGCATGTTGTAGCAGTACAGCGCCTCCTCCCACCTCTCCTGCCCCTCGAGCAGACCGCCCTTGTTAAGCAGGGCCGCCTGATTCTCCGGATCCGTCTCAAGGACCGCATTGAGACACTCCAAGGCGCTATTGATCTTGTTGAGCCGCCTGTACGCCACACCCTTTCCGAGAAGCGCTCTCGTGTTCCCCGGCTCGATCCTCAGAACCCGGTCGAAAACCTCCAACGCACCCAGGTAGTCCCCCAGGGCCGACCTGCTCAGGGCCTGCGTCATGAGGTCCTTGACGGAGATCTTCAGCTTTTCCAGTTTCCGGGCCGCGTGCAGGTTATGCGGGTTGATCTTCAGTGCGTTCCTGTAGCTCTCTATGGCGATGTCTCCTCTTCCGAGGTTCACGAGCACGTCGCCGTGTTTTATCCAATGCTTCTCGTCTCCGTGGTAGATCCCCAAGTACCGGTCATACCATTTGAGGGCCTCGTCCCAGTTCTCTTTCGTGTCGAAGACCTTTGCCATCCAGAGAAGGGCTGCTTTGCTCTTGGGATCCACTTCGAGGACTCTGTTCATGCACTCTATCGTCTCATCTTCCCTGTCCAGCGACGTGAGAACCGTTCCCTTGCCGATGAGGGCGGCAACATTGTCTGGTTCCCGTTCCAGTATGTCGTCGTAGAACCCGACCGCCTGTTCGAACTCACGGGCAGACACCCGGGCCTTCGCCTGCTCAAAGAGGTACGGGACGGTCACGAGCTCTGGCGGAGGCGGAATCTCTTCCTCGGGTGGTGGTGGCGGAGGCTTCTCGATCTCTTTCACGGGCGGGAACTCTGCCTCGACCTTGGCTGAGGGAACTCTCTCCGAAACGGTCACCGCCTTAGGAGCGGTCCCGGCGCGCCTTGCGCCGTAGAATCTCTCATCGCCTTTCACCTTCTCCACATACTCCCGGCTGTAGATCGAAACCTCCGCGAACTTCTTCTTGACGGGATTCAAGAGGGCGACCCATACGACGTTCATCATGGCTATGATGAACATGGTCAATGGCACGACCCCGAGTAAGGTCTCGGAAATCGCGCTTTCCGCTTGGATCTGAACCTGCGAGGAGCCGGTGGTGCCGTTAAGCACCAACGAATGCATGTGGAACCCGTCCTCTCTCAGCACGAACGTCGCGTCACCCAGATTCTGGACGGGATGCCACCCTGGGGGAGGGCACCCAGAGCCGCTGTCGTAGTCCCCTTCCATGAAGCACGCCTCCACGGTATCTCCCACGACATAGATCGTGACCTGCCTCGTTGTTGTCAATCCCAGACTGTCCGTGTTCCAGAAGTTGACCTCCCTCTCGGTCCCACCAATCACCGTCAACGTCGTGTCGCTCGAGAGCTGGGCCTCCGTGGCGGAGTGGAAGAAGGGCAGGACGAACAGCACTCCCACGATGGTGGCAACGACTATGAGGATGAGCCCCCTCTTGATCGAATTGCCGGCCATCAGAAACTTCTGGCTGCTCCTCGTCGCATATCTTATCCTCAGATCCCTGAACACGAAGGACAGCGAAAGCCAGACGAGACTCATCACCAGAGCAACGCCAAGGATGATGTCCAATGGCAAATAGAACGGTTTCAGACTCGCCCCGTTCGCAACTGTCACCGCAGCAACGAAGAATATCGTGATCAGCGCTAGTATGGCATAGACGATTCTCCTTGTCTTTCGTATCCTGGCGACCCTGTAGCCGCCTTCCAGCCTATCCACGAATCTCTTCATTTGCGCTCCTCTTTCTGGGACAGCTTTGCAAGACCACGACACATCAAGAACACGGCTGCAAACTCTGGAACATCAGTTATGCCCTCGTGTAAATTAATCTTTTCCTCCTTCAGGGTGATGGAGACGTCCTGTTCGAGCACGACTTCCACCGGGTCGCTGCCAAATGCCCCTGGGAACGCATCTCTGAGCGGAACGAAGTCGTCCACCTCGCCCCGCTGAAGGATGACGACCCTCATCCCGCTCTTTCCGTGGAGGCTCGTCGGCAGTCTGATCAAACGCCTTATGTCCGCCGTGACAGGCTCGTCTACCTGCCTGCGGTAGGTCCCCAGTGTGTGCTTGACCGCGACCTTGACGAGATGGTTCCTGTAGGAATCCTTCGGGAAGAAGTCGAATCTCCCCTCGCGGAGCCGGTCAACGCCCCTCACACCAGCCTCTCCCTCGAAGAGTGAAGAGTAGATCTCGCCCGCCGTCTTCTCACCTATGCCCTCGAACTCCCCGAGCTTCTCCAGCGCCTCCTCCTTGGGCATCTGCTCCAATCGCCCAACGAAGTCCATCAGCCCCTTGTGCACCCTCGAGGACCATCCGCCGTCATCATGTTTCGGCATCTCGAGCGTGAAAATCGACCCGAAATGGGTCCTGTCAATGGCTTTCTTGCGGAATGCGGATTCCGCCTCCAACCCCGTCCCCTGTATGAAATCTACGATCTCCCTCCTCTCCGGGCCGGTCAGCGACCTTACGCTTGGCGATCTGACATGGACATGATACCCCCTCCCTCCTGAGAACGTGATCAGAAGGTCGTCCTCCGCAAAGCCGAAGTCATCAAGGAGGAAATCATCGACCAGGGACATCAGCTCCAACTTGATCTCGTGAAGCTGTCTCTCGAAGGGCAACCCCTTCACGCGCGGTATGTGGTCCGCGTCCAGGTCGAAGATGAGATCGGCGCCCAGCCAGCCCTTCTCGTCCATCGTCCCAGCTCCAGGCCTCTCGTAGTAGGCGGAGGAGTAGTAGACATGGGAGGGCGCCCTGTCGAGGAGGAACCTCTTGACCTCGTTTCTCGTCTTGAAGCCAAGGTGTCTCTGGACATAGCCGCCCTTGAAGAACATGAAACCGAACTCGCGATGGGTGAACTCGTTCGGAAGGTAGAGCCTGGTTCCCTTGTAGTACTCCCTGAACATCCGGATCAAGAAGTCCTCCGTCGCGCTCTTCTCCATTGGTTCCAAATGACATCTGCGGCTCTTAATCCTTGCGAGCCAAATCAGCCGCTTCCTTCAAATCCTCAAAGAGCTCGGGCGCAACATCGTGGACCAGGTCGAACATCTTCGCGGCGAGCTTACGTATCTCCCACTGGGCACCCCGAGCCATCCGCAGATGGAAGAAGTTGCGGAGCGATCTCGCATTCATCGTGACGACGATCTTGGACTCGCAGGCGTTGGGCAGAACGAAGCGGGCATCCTGCTTTCGAATCCCCATCCCTCGCAGCCTGTCGTACAGCTCCTTCGACTTCTCCATGAAGTCCACGAAGAGCTTCCTTGCCTCCTCGTCGCGCTCCACGTTCGGAGGCATCACGTACTCGAACTCGCCTTCGTCGACGTACCTCTGGCTTCTCTGCGAGTAGGACGCGATCCGATGCCTCACGAGCTGATGCGTCAGCGCTCTGCTCACTCCCTCGATCCGGAATGTGAAGGAGACGTGCTCGATGACGCTCTCGTGCCCCTTCTTCACCACCCTCCTGATGAAGGCACCGTATTCCTCTTTCTCCTCCTTGTCCCAACATATGCCAGCCGCCCGGCCCGCAGCCTCTACAGGGTCAGGCGTGTATCTCACTAGTTCGACGTTGATGCGATCCCCAAGCATCATCATCCTCATTCGATAAGAGATTTACGAATCATCCTCTATCGAAAACGAGAAGGTCACGCTGTTCGTGGATGGCTCTGACCTAAGCTCCCTCAGCCTCACGACGTCCACTTCCCTGTCCCCCAGCAAGTCTCTCACTCCCTCGATGTGACCGTCTCCGATGACAGCCACGATGTTCACGTGGGTCTCGCTGATCTTCTCGATGGCCCTGGCCATGTGGGTGTTCCTGTCATCGATGAGTATCCTCTTGATCGAGGGGAACTCCTCCCCAAAGGCCTCGAGGTAGGTCTCGTTGTCGTCTTCGAACCTCCTGATCTCCCTGTCGATGGTCTTCTTGCGCACGAAGAGGCTGGATATCAGCGCAACGAACATCTTGACCCTTTCCTTGAAGCTCATCCCCTTCCAGAACCTGTGGAAGACATCGGTTGCCTCCATGTCTATGAAGGCGACATCCGCGCCGATCTCGCGGGCGGTGCTGACCGCAGCGACCATCTCTTGACCCACGTCCGTGCCGTACTTGCGGGCGATCCATCTCTGGAAGAAGGCGAGAGCGTTGTACGGGAGGGGCCCGCCCGGCCGACCGGTTGCACCACTCATCAAAGTGTGGAACCTGGCCCTATCGAGCTCAACGCACACGACCGAGGGCAGTCTCTCCGCAATCACGCGCCTGACCTGGTCCTTAATGTCAAAAACATGGCCCACACCGACGAGCGTGATCATCCAATCAATGATTCCACCCGTGTCTATTTAACTATTCCTTCAGAATCCGTGCCTGCCAACCAAAGGAACGAAGACGCAGCCGCCGTGCGACTTCTTCTTGATCCTGCCACGCTTCTTTGTGCCAAGGACGAGGTCCTGGAGGTATGTCCCGCCGACGGGAATGAGGAGCTTCCCTCCCTCCTCCAGCTGGTCCACGAGAGGATCAGGGATCGCCGGCGCGGCGCACGTCACGAATATGCGGTCGTACGGCGCGTGCTCAGGATACCCGAGAGAGCCATCCGCCACGATGATTCTTACCCTCTCGGACAACCCGACCCTCTCCAAGGCGGACCTCGCCTTCAGGGCCAGTTTCTCGATCCTCTCAACGGAGTAGACCATTCCTTTCTCGCCGATTATCTCGCCGACCAGGGCCGCGTGATACCCAGACCCGCCTCCCACTTCGAGCAACTTCTGCCCGTCCTGCAGGTCGAGAGCCTCGAGCATGATGCCGACCATGTGCGGAGCGGATATGGTCTGCCCCTCGCCTATCGACATGGGAGAATCCGCGTATGCCATCTTGCCGATGTCCACGAAGTAATGCCGGGGTATCTTCCGCATCGCTTCGATGACCTTCGGTGAATGGATGTACGCTCCTCGGGTGAGCTTTGCAACCATCCGTTCCCTCTCTTCCTCGTAGCTCATACCCGCAACTCCATCCACACCTCGGCGAACCTGTCGACGAGGTCATCGAGGAATGACGATTTATACGTTATCAGTATCCTGGCAACCTCATCCTCGTCCCCTATCGAGTAGAACGTCTTCCTCCGCTCCTTCCTCTCCTGCAGGATCCCCAGGCTCCTCATCTTGCTTAGGTGGAAGGAGAGCGTGGACTTCGATATCCCGAACTCGCTCCTGAGGTCGTCAAAGGAAACCTGGGACTCGAGGAGGGCTCTGATGGCTATCTTCCGCGGGATCCTCTGCCTCATCAGTCCCAGGAGTCGCCTATCAAGAAAGCTGACCTCCTCGCTGACGTAGAAGCGCCTCAGCCTCCCGTCCATCTCGCTCGACAGTAGCCCTTTCCTCTCTAGGTAGTTCAGGTGGTACTCCAGCACGCCCATCTCCATCTCCAGGTTCTTTTGGATCTCTCGCAGGTATGTCCCAGGATATCTCGATACATAGTCATAGATGCGCTTCCGGTTCTCGAGATCCAGGGCTTCCCTCATGGCCCCTCACTTCTTTGCGACAGCGAAATAGAACATGACCAAGGCGATCAGCTGGAGCAGGAGATAATGCCAAGGGATCCCCCAGTCCTCCCAGAG
>JAGLRN010000084.1 GCA_023136265.1 Thermoplasmata archaeon | reverse complement strand
ATCAAGGGCATAAGCAAGAAGAAGGCGGAGAGCATCATAGACTTCCTGAGCCAATGAGAGAACAGCAGATTCTCTTGACGGCGTTCTCACGATTTCTCCTCAGCGTTGCTGGAAGGGGGACCGCTATGCCGTCGATTCCCTCCTTCAGGAGTGTATCGTCCAGCCAGGCGCTGTTCCTTGGCCTCATGCAGCCTAGGACTATGGGGATCTTGGGAAGCGCTCTCCTTGATTGGCGGTAGAAATCGACGATGTCGCTGTCCTCCGCCCTGACCGCCTCGAAGGGCGTTCCGGGGACGGGGAGCAGGGAGGTGATGACGAGTGCCCTCGGGTCGCTTTCCGAGACCATGTCCAAGGCTCTCCACTCGCCCACCAGGCGCCCGCCGTGGACCCCGACGCATATGTGAGGCGTCAGCGGAACGGAGGCTTCCCGCAAGAGGCGGAGGGAGCGCTCGACATCGCCTATCGTGCAATCCAGATTGTACACCTCCCTGAGCGTCTCTTCCGAGCCGACCACGTCCACTGAGACCGAGTCCACCTGTGCAGAGGAGAGGATGTCCGCCTCTTTGCTGCTCACGAGGCCCGGGTGGACGTTTACCAGGAGATCGGTCTCGCGCTTGATCCGCTTCAGCGTTCCCGCGAAATCCACCATAGGGACCCTTCCCTTCTCATCACAGCCGCCGCTGAGGAGGAAGCCTGTTGCGCCTTTCTTCTGCAGCTCGCACGCGACCTGCCAGAGACGACTGGGCTTCTCCGCTGGGATCATTCCCTTGAGGAAGTGGCCCCGGCAGTGGAGGCAACCCAATGAGCACCTCCCGCCCGTCACGGAAATGGAAGGGAAGTCCTTCCCGGGAAGGAAGAAGTGGGCCACACCGGTCGTATCGGCAATGTCGTACTAGGCTTTTTGGCGGAAGGCATTTAACATCGGAGGGAATAAGGGAAAGGGATTCGCCATGAAACCCTACAGGATATCGGGGACCTTCCTTATGGGAGACGCCTGGTCGCCCTTCAAGAAGGAGGTCGCGGCAAAGGACCAGGTGGATGCCGTGAAACGCCTGTATTCAGACTTGGGAAGCAAGCATAGAGTGAAGCGGAGGAACATCAGGATAACGGCAGTTGAAGAGCTGGAGGAGGACCAGGTCCAAGACCATCTTGTGGAGTTCATAATCAAAGGTGGTGCGAAGGAATGACGGAGGAGGATCTCAGGAGTGCGGTGGCGACACTGGACCTGGCCAGAGCGCAGCTCGATGGCCTGGCCAAGCAAGGCGAACTCCTCAGGATGGCCCTGGAGGAGCATTTGCGGGCGAAGGAGACGATCTCGCGGTTCAACAAGACGAGGACGGGGGAGAGACTACTCGTTCCCGTCGGCGCCGACTGCTTCGTCTTCGCGGCGGTCGAGAACAGGGAGGACGTCGTCGTGGGTCTGGGCTCCGACGTGATGATCATGGATACCGCGGAGGGCGCGAAAGCAAAGCTGGACAAGAGGATCAAGCAGATGACCGACAACGAGAAGGAGTTGGCGAAGAGGATGGCCGAGCTCGACGGTCAGGTCGCCCGGCTCACGGAGAAAGTCCAGAGCGAATATGATGAATACCGTTCTCAGGAATGAGCATGTTCAAGTTTTTGAGGGACCGTCTGAAGGGCTGGCGGGAGAAGACCGCCGAAGAGGCGGGAGAAATCATATCCGAGGAGAAGGGCAGAAAGATCAGGGAGAAGAAGCTGGAGAGCGTGCTGTGGGACCTTGAGATCGGCCTCATGGAAGCGGACGTGGCCGTTCCGGTGATAGAGGATATCAAGGAGAGCCTGAGGGAAGACCTGATCGGGAAGAAGGTCTCGAGGACGGTCAGCTTCTCGGAGGGGATCGAGACCGCTCTCAGGGAGGCGCTGAAGGATGTCCTGGTGACGGAGGAGCTCGACTTCGAGAGGTTCATCGAGGACCACGAGAAACCCGTTATCATCATGTTCGTCGGGGTCAATGGCACGGGGAAGACGACCGCAATCGCGAGGGTAGCCCACCTCCTCAAGGGGAAGGGGATGAGCTGCGTCATGGCCGCGGCTGACACGTTCCGCGCAGGGGCGATAGAGCAGCTCGAGAAGCATGCTCAGAACCTTGACGTAAGGCTCATCAGACACGATTCTGGCGGCGATCCAGCGGCCGTGGCTTTCGATGCGGTGGAGCATGCGCGGGCGAAGAGGAAGGACGTCGTCCTGATAGACACGGCGGGAAGGATGCAGACCAACATCAACCTCATGGACGAGATGAAGAAGATCAGAAGGGTCACGGATCCAGACCTCGTCATCTTCGTGGGAGACGCGCTGGCTGGCAACGATGCGATTGACCAGGCGCAGGCGTTTCACGAGGCCGTCGGAATAGATGCTGCGATTCTGTGCAAGATAGATG
Organism: Thermoplasmata archaeon; assembly: GCA_023136265.1. GTDB lineage: Archaea > Thermoplasmatota > Thermoplasmata > RBG-16-68-12 > JAGMCJ01 > JAGMCJ01. Next base: position 10,261 of record JAGLRN010000084.1, on the reverse strand, counting down.
CGGACGCGAAGGGCGGGGCCGCACTCTCCATAGCGAAGGCGATAGGGAAGCCGATCATATACGTCGGGACGGGGCAGGAGTACGGCGACCTGGTCAGATTCGACCCGGAGTGGATGATAAAGAGGATATTCGAGGACTAGCGCGCCCTGCCGAACTTCTTCGAGAGGAGGAACTTGAAATTCCTCCAACCGTCACGCCAGCTCTGCAGTTTCTTCTCCCCGGTCCTCGGTTGGTAGTCTATGGGGATCTGCTTCACGCGGAACCCTTTCGTCATCGCTTCGATCTTTATCTCCTCCGAGAAGGGCATGCCGTCGCTGACGACGTTGAGGGAGTCCAGAAGCTCCCTCTTGAACACCCACATCCCGGATTGGGAGTCCTTCACCTTGACGCGGAACAGAAGCCGCATCGTGACGTTCAATATGCGATTGCCTATCCTGTGCATGAGGGTCATGGCCTCGGGGGACAGGTTCGATAGTCTGTCTCCGATGATGAAATCGGCCTCGCCCGAGTCGAGGATTCTGACGAAGTCCGGTATTCGCCCGGCGGGGTAGGTGCAGTCCGCGTCCAGCGTCGCGACGCAGTCTCCCTTCGCCCTCTCGAAACCGGTCTTGTACGCCCTGCCGTAGCCCCTCCGCGGCTCGTTCACGACCCTGGCTCCTCTTTCCTCAGCGATCTCTACGGTTCCGTCGGTTGAGTCCGTGTCGACGACGAGGATCTCGTACTCGGTCTTGGAGAGATGCTTCTGGACGTCATCGATAACCTTGCCGATCGAGTCGGCCTCGTTCATGGTTGGTATGACGACCGTGAGCTTGACTGGAACCACCGGGGCGAAGAATCGTTCCTAGATATTTAAAGTCTCATTCGCTGCCGCCTTCGGCTACAGGGGACTCCGGCGGGCACGAGGAACTCCTTGTCGAAGTTAACCATGTTTATGGTTAACCTTGCCAGGAGTATGGAGGTAATCACCAAGGAGCCTTCAGGCGTGGTGTGAAGAAAGTTAACCATGTTCATGGTTAACCCTGTTGAAGACCTGCCTCGGCAAGCGGGTGTCTCTTGAGTTAACCATACCTATGGTTAACTTGGTCAGAGCTGGAGCTAGCAGCCACGATGGAGTTGCCGGAAATCGTGTGAAGAAAGTTAACCATATTCATGGTTAACCTTTTAACCTCCTGCGGGACTAGTATGACTGTGGTTCCATGCAGATTGGTTGCGGTCAGATTGTGAAGACCATCAAGGGAAACAGGTACATCTACTTCTGGTGGTACGAGAGCACCAACGGCAGGAGCGTTCAGAAGTACGCTTATGTGGGGAGGGAGGACGATCCCGAGGCAAGAGAGAAGGCGAGAAGAATGACCCTCGACTACTACGTCAGGGCCAGAGAGAGTCTCAATGCCACTATCAGGGCTTTGCGCGGGAGAAGTTAACCATATTCATGGTTAACCGGCAGAACGAGGCCGGGGCACGACCTAGAACACGTTCACTACGCCTGTTCCGGTTCCTTCCTCCTACGGAAGAACTTGTACCCGACATAGCCGAGAAGTGCAAACACGAGTCTCGTGAGAGACCAGAAACTGATCTCCCGCCTGAACATCTCGAAGGGCCGGTAGTTCCTCCACAGCCTTCCGTGCTTGAGTGTGAGCTGCTTCCTCCCCACCCCGTTCCAGAATGCCTGCTCGTAGAACTTGTAGAACGTCGGGCGGGCCCTGTGATACATTATCGCTTCCTTCTCGTAATGAATCGTCGCTCCCGCCTCCACCGCCCTGAGGTTGAGATCGATGTCCTCGGCGGTGATGAACCGGTCATCGAATCCGCCGATCCTGTCGAAGAGCGACTTCCTGTACGCCAAGTTATTGCTCGGGAAGGTGATGTCGAACCCCTTGTACATCAGCTCGACCCGCTCAAGGTCCTCGAAGGGCTGGTAGCCGATGTTGATGGTCTTCCCGGCCACGACGTCCCAATCCTGTAGCGAGGCTCTCACCCTGCTTATCCAGAACGGATTCACGATGCAGTCGGCATCTATGAACGCGACCGCTTCACCGCTGCACCTCTCAACGCCGAAGTTCCTGCTCAGCCCCCTCGTCCCGCCTCTGACCACGAGCTTGATGAAGTCGTATCGCGACATGTACTCCTTCACTATCTCCGCGGTGGAATCGGTGCTCTTCGCGTCGATGATCACGATCTCTATTGGCGGTTCCTGATTGACCAGGCTGTCGAGAAGGTGGACCATGTTCCTCTCCTCGTTCCTGGCCGTCACGATTATGCTGATCAACATGGATGCCGCCCCTAAATGCGCGGCGTATATATTTATTGAGAATGCTCGCATCCGAGCTTGTGGCCGTGGTCCCAGGTCATATGTGGTCGGAGGACGCGTTGGCGGGCCAATCCCTCCAGAGCTCATCGAGTTCCGCGATGCTGTGGGCGTCGCTTCCCGGAAGGACCTGAACACCCTCGGAGACAAGCAATGACAGGAACCCGCTGTCCGGAACTCCGTACTTGAGATTGTGCTCGAACACCTTTCCGCTGGGACCCGCGAGAGACGCTATCTCTTCCTTCAGATATCTGGGAATCTTGACCCCGTTCATCTTGAGGATGTTCCCAGGGTGTGCGATGACCTTCACCGCGGGATTGGAGAGAACGGCCTTCATCGACGTGGACCAGTTCTCCAGGGCCTCAGCCTTGTTCCTCCCGATGTCGCGACGAGCCATGAACCCCTTGGCCCGAGGGATCCTGTGGAATGCCGCAAGGACCAGGTCCGCCCGCGAGACCCGTCCGACGTCCGCATCTATCCTCCCGCTCAAGTCCAGGACCTTCGCCTCTACGCCCGCCAGGACCTCGATTCTGTCTGCGAACTCCTTCTTGAGAGCCTCGATCTCCCCGAAGAACTCGTCCAGCCACGCAGTGTCGACCCTGACGTGGTCCGTGATGCATATCCTGTCGAACTCCCTGGAAACCGCGAACTCCACAATCTGACGCGGTGTTGCGAGACCGTCGGAGAAACTAGAGTGAATATGGATGTCCGTCCTTGTCAACGAAGATCTCTCCCCAATACCGGATCATCCTCGTCCCGTACTTCGGCTCGATCGGCGGTATCTCTTCCCCGAGGGCGAGCTTGACCCCGAGGTAGGGCAGGTTGACCCCCGCTCCCGTGCACATGACGATCGTTCCGCTCACTCTCGGGTTTATCTCGATGATCTTCGGAACGCCATCCCCGGAGCGCTTGAACTGCATGTTGATGTTGTACTCGAGACCTATCTCCCTGGCAATCTCGGAGGCCAGTTCCTCGAGCTCCGGGTTCTTCTCTATCCTCCCCATGAAGGAGATCCCGAGCTTGGTGACCTCCCTCGGCCTCGGCAGGACCGCCAGGGCTTCACCGCCACTGAGCAGAAGGTCCACGCTGTACTCGATCCCGGGCAGATACTCCATCACGACCAGCTGAGGGAACGGGTCCGCCCCGCTCAGCACCGGCGAGACCTCGTCCAGTGTGGTGACCGTATGAGTCGGCTTGTGATTCATGAGAAGGTCGTACCTGTCCGCGCTCGGGTCAAGAATCCTGAAACCCCTGCTTCCCTTACCGATCCTCGGCTTGAAGCACACGGGCACTTCGGGATGGCCCAGTTTCTCAACCGCCAGCTCGAATTCCTTGAAGGAGCTGACCATCACGGATTCGGGCGCTGGAAGGCCCCGCTCCCGCACGAAGTCGCAGAGCAGCCCCTTGTCGTTGGCGATCGTCAGCGCCTCCGGACTGGAGACTGGAACCCTGACCCCGATCTCCTCGAACCTTTGAACGTTCTCGGAGAAGGGCATGAGCTCGTACGTCGCGAGAGGGAGTATCACGTCCGCCCGCTCCTTCTCAGCCAGGTCGAGCATCGTGGGGACGAACTCCGGGTCCGTTCCGCCGGGGACCACGTGTCCCCTTTCTGCCATGAAGAGTCCCACCGCATCCGGGTTCATGTCGGTGCCGACGATCTCGATCTTCCTCTCACCGTTCAGCCTCAGGCTCTTCATGATCGGAGGGGCACCAGGCGCCCCAGCTGCGGTCACGATGACCGTGATGTCCTTCAGTCCATTACCCATCGGACGACCTCGAAGGCTTCGGCGTAGTCCTTCTCAATCTGAGTCCCCCGGGTCCTCGCGAGCCCTCGGATGAACTCCGGATTGAGATAGGTCCGGTACTGCTGCGTCCCGTAGCACGCGAGCGCATCCAGCTTCTTCTGAACGTGCTGCTCATCGAGCGGGACGAAGCAAACAGTGTTGAAACTTATGTTGTTCCAGGGCTCCTCGTACGCCAGGATCGTATCCTTCTTGTACGCGCGCCTCGCCTCCTCCGCCATGGTCTTGTGGTCCTGGTGCAGGTCCGCGAGCGAGGGCATGAACACGATGTCCGGAGAGATGTCCCTCCTCAGTTTCACGAGGTCGTCGAGAATCTCCTGCCTGTGATAGGAGAACTGTCTGACCTCGTAACCGTATGTGAGGACGTTCTCGTCCGGAACTCCAAGGACCTTCATCGCTTTGTCGAGCTCCAGCTTCAGCGCGTCCTCGGGGAACCCCTCGCGCTCGACTTTCACGACCGAGAACGCAACATACCACACCTCCGCCTTCTCCTCTATGAGCCTGGCGATCGTGCCGCCACACCCGAGCTCTCCGTCATCCGTGTGCGGCGCCAGAACTAGTATCTTGGAAAACATCTCAATCAGCCCCCAAATCCCCGTATGCCCTAATAAGCCTTCTTTTCATGATTTCCCAGTTGTACCTCTCTCCTGTAGCTCTTCTTCCGTTCTCAGCGATCCCGTCCAACCTCTCGCCATCACGAAGCAGGGCGAGAGCAGAACTCCTTATCTGATTCGCATCATCGAATGGGACGACGTCTCCGACGCCCTCTGCCCTCACAATGTCTGCGTTCCCGGTCCCCTCGCTCACGACCACGGGCTTTCCGGCCGCCATGGCATTGAACAGTCTCGCGGAGATCCCCAGGCGGATGTTGGTGTTCCGCGGGTCATGCACCAGGATAATCAGGTCCGACGCCGAGACATAGTCGAACATCTCCGAGGAGGGTATCCATCCCACGAAGTCCACATTCGGGGTCTCCTCTGCGAGCCGCGATATCTTGGAGGCCAGGCTTCCGGTCCCGCCGACGACGAGTTTGATGTCGCTGCCCTCCAGCCTCCCGAAGATATCGATGAGGAGCTCGAGGTTCCTTGACGGCTCCAGCATTCCCGCGTAGAGCACGAACTTCTTCGCCTCACCCAACATCTCCCGCCTGATTTCCCTCACTCTCTCCGCGTCTGGCTCGCGGACCGCCTCACAGTTCATGACAAGCTCCACTTGTCTCGCTCCGTAGTTGCCAAGCGTCTTTGCCAGTGCCGGTGTGACCGTCAGAACGACATTCGCCTTCGATACACGTCTCCTCTCGATTCTCTCGACGAGCCTCCTCAGCCAGCCCGGCACGCTGTTCTCGATCATGGCCCAGTAAAGCTCGTGCGCGTCGTAGACCAGGTCCACCGATCGAAGCCTTGAGAGGACGCGTCCCAGAATCAGGGTGTCCAGGTCGTGCGCGTGCACGACGTCGAGCTCCACCTTCCTCGACTTCCGCAGAGCCCTCAGCCAGAAGAACGGCAGTTTGGCGAACATCTCAAGGGGTTTGTTGTAGCCCGCCCGCGGTCCGAATCTCAGAACGGTGACGCCGTCCATGATCTCGCGGGCCTCGCGACCGCCCTCCCTGTCCCAAGCCAGAATGGTGACCCGGTGACCTTCTCCGCACAGAGCCTTCGCCTCCCGCTCGACTCGATAGTCAGGCCTGTAGGGATTCGAGAGCAGCATCAGGACTCTCATTCGATTCCGCACACGGCTTTCCTCTCTTAAAGTTATCTGGTAGCTGATAACGCGCCCGATATCCATTTATACGAAACGACGACTTCTGCGTCAAGATGATCGCGGGAAAGCGTGTTCTCGTGACCGGAGGCGCGGGCTTCATCGGATCGCACATTGTCGAAAGACTCTGCCAGGACAACAGCGTCATCGTATACGATGACCTGAGCGCGGGACGAAGGAGCAATCTCTCTGGATTCGAGGGGAAGATGGACTTCGTCGAGGGTGATGTGAGGGACGAGGACGCCCTCCGAGAAGCGCTCAGGGACGTTGACGTCGTCTTTCACTGCGCCGCACAGGTCTCTGTCGAGAGGAGCGTGGAGGACCCCCTCGAGACCGCCAAGACCAACATCGGAGGAACGCTCAGGGTTCTGTGGGAAGGCAAGAAGGCGGAGGTGGAGAGGATCGTGTTCCCCTCCTCGGCGGCCGTCTACGGCTCCAGTCCCGAGATGCCGAAACGAGAGGACATGCGGACGGACGCGGACTCACCGTACGCGGCGTCCAAGATCGTAGGAGAGCAGTACTGCAGGCTGTTCAACAAGGTGTACGATCTTCCGACCGTCGTTCTCAGATGCTTCAATGTCTACGGCCCGAGACAAGATGAATCGTCGCCGTACGCGTCGGTCATCCCACGATTCATAACCGCCATGCTCGACGGCGAGCGGCCCCGCATCTTCGGGGACGGCGGGCAGACGAGGGACTTCATCTTCATCGATGACGTGGTCGATGGCTTTCTCCTGGCCGCATCCGTCGAGGGTGTTCGAGGGGAAACGACCAACATCGCCTCGGGGCGGTCCTTGAGCATACTCGAGCTTCTCGAAACGCTGCGTCAAGTGCTCGGGACGGAGGTGGAGCCCGAGCTCGTTGCGGAGAGACCAGGGGATGTGAGGCACTCTCTCGCGGACATCTCGCGGGCCAAGAGAAAGCTGGGATTCGCGCCCCGCGTTGACCATGCGGAGGGTCTCCGAAGGACCGTGGAGTACTTCAAAGTGCAGAGAGCTTAGAGACAGAACGGAGACAGGATCGGCAGAGAACTCGGCGTTGATTCCCTCGCAGAAGAGCTTTTATCTGTGTTCTCGTCTAAGCCGATGGTAATGATATCAGTAGTCGTGGGAACCAGGCCCGAGATCATCAAGATGGGGCCCATCGTGCTCGAACTGCAGAAGAGGGACATGGAGTTCGACATCGTTCACACAGCTCAACACTACGACATGGAGCTATCAGCCGTCTTCTTCGATGACCTTGGCCTTCCGGCTCCCACTCACACGCTCGACGTAGGGTCGGGCAGTCAGGCCGAGCAGACAGCCGAGGCCCTGCGGAAACTCGAGGGAACCTTCGAGGAGACCGCTCCCAGCGTCGTTCTCGTCGAGGGGGACACGAACACTGTTCTGGCGGGTGCCCTGGCGGCCGCGAAGATGGGCATCGACGTCGGCCATGTCGAGGCGGGTCTAAGGAGCCACGACCTGAGAATGCCCGAGGAGCACAACAGGAGGCTCACGGACCACCTGTCCAGCCTGCTCTTCGCCCCCACCGAGACCGCGAAGGAGAACCTTGAGAGGGAGAACGTCTGGGGACGAATCTGGGTAACGGGAAACACTGTCATAGATGCGTGCATGACGTTCATGAGAACGGCGGAAGAGAAATCGGAAGTCCTCGACCGTGTCAGATTCGACGAGTTCTCACTGGCGACCGCACACAGGAAGGAGAACGTGGACGACCCCGAGGTTCTCTCACACCTCGTCGAGATCTTCACGGAATGCCCGGTCCCGGTAGTCTATCCCGTACATCCCAGAGCGGTCAAGATGTTGAAGGAGTTCCATTTGTACGAGAAGCTCTCAGAGTCGAAGAATGTCCAGCTCCTCCCGCCCGTGGGCTATCTCGACTTCCTGCTCCTCATGAGGGAGTGCGAGTTCATACTGACCGATTCAGGAGGCATCCAAGAGGAGGCCACTTCCCCCAACATCAGGAAGAAGGTCTTCGTCCTCAGGATCTCGACAGAGAGACCCGAGGCAGTTGAGGCGGGGTATGCCGAGGTCGTAGGCACGGGCTCAGGAGATGTGCTGTCGGCAGTTGGCAGATACCTGGAGAAGAGAGAGGCTCTGGCGGGACCTTCCCCTTACGGCGACGGGAAGTCCTCGGAAGAGATAGTGAGCATACTGCGGGAGAAGCCCAGCTAGGAACCGAGTTCCCTGCAGGGTCCAGTCAGTCCGCGGACGTGACGTGCACCCTTCCTTGAACACAACATCTGGGAGACTGTTGACCATCTCCTTGATGTCGTCGGCAGCCCCATCACGCGCGCTTTCCGTCCCCAAGGTACTGGAACTCCCAACCTGCCGACTCCCATTCGTTCCTCTTGAGGATGTGTCTGGTGTCCAGGATCTTCCTGGCGGCCACCTTCTCACCCAGCTCGTCGGGGTCCAGTTCAAGAAAGACATTGTGGTCCGTTGCGACAATGATGAGATCTACTCCCTCCAGAGCCTCCTCAATGGAGACAAGTGGCACTGGAGATGAGGTCACATGAGGGTCGTGCGCCTTCCAAACGGCCCCACGCTCTTCCAGCCGCTCGATGATCGAGAGAGACGGGCTCTGCCGGAAATCGCCAACATTGCCCTTGTATGCGATCCCAAGAACCGCTACCTTCCTGCCCTTGAGGTCGCCAAGTAGCCTTTCGGCTTCCGCCACCACGTTCTCCGGCATCGAATCGTTCACTCTACGGGCTTCAGCCATCAGCCTCGCGCTTCCGCCGGACTTCTCTATGATGAAATATGGATCGACAGCTATGCAGTGACCGCCCACGCCGGGACCTGGGTACAGTATGTTCACCCTGGGATGTCGGTTGGCAATGGTTACGGCCTCCCATATGTCGATGCCGAACCCCATCGCGAGTACGGCGAGCTCGTTCGCGAAGGCGATGTTCACGTCCCTGTAGGAGTTCTCCACGAGCTTCACGAACTCAGCGGTTGTCGCATCCGTGAGGACTATTCGTCCCTTGACGAACGCCGCGTACAGGTCCCTTGCCCTCTCTGCTGCTCCTGGCGTTAGACCGCCCATCACTCGGTCCAGATTCTCCAGCTCCTCCAAGATGTTGCTGGGCATGACCCTCTCCGGGGCGAACACCAAGTCGAGGTCTCCACACGGGTCAAACCCTTTGCCCCGCACCATCTCGGCAATCAGTCCTTCCGTGGTTCCCGGCGGGACGGTCGATTCCAAGATGACCATGTCCCCCTTCTTAATGAACGGAAGAATGGACTCCATACCGTTCTCAACGAAGGACAGGTCTGCCTTCTTGTCCTCCCTCAACGGTGTCGGAAGGCACAGGATGAACACATCAGCGGGCTCGGGTTTGCCACCCAAACAAAGGGAGCCGTCAGATAGAGCCCCTTTCACGAGGGAGGCCAGAGCAGGCTCCTCGGCGGGTCCTCCGTCTGCTAGGATCTTCTCAAGGACTTCCTCCTTCACATCCACACCCAAGACGCTGTAGCCATGTCTAGCAAACATGGCGGCTGTTGGGAGACCTATGTATCCGAGACCAATCACGCAGACGTCCACGTTCATTCCTCCCTCGCTGCTCCGGTGCATCCACCCGTACCACGGCGATTTCGCCCTCGTGCGGCGGAGATATCGCAGATGTGTTGGACGGAGAGGTGCTCCATTACATATGCTTTTCTCTGGCATCTGAATCCAGAGTAGACGGAGAGCCCGTGGCGACACCTTTTTGTCTGGGACGAGCATCACCGATTGGATGAACATACTGATGTTCCTGTCAAACCCTTTCGTTCACGATCCCAGGGTCTACCACGAGGCTCAGACCCTCAAGAGATATGGCCATAGCGTCACGGTCGTTGCGTGGGACCGGTCGGGCGAGCATCCGTCTCGCGAGGTCCTCGACGGAGTCATGGTCGTGAGGATACGCAACACCGGGCTCATGAGACTCGTTCCATATGACATCTTCAGGATGCGGTTCTGGTGGAGAAGAGCGAGATTGGTGGCTCTTGAACTCAGCAAGAACGAGACGTTCGATGTGGTCCACTGTCATGACCTGGACACTCTTCCGATCGGAGTCTGGCTCAAGGACAGGCTACCGGTGAAGCTGGTATACGACGCCCACGAAGTGTTCACTTACATGCTGAGAGGAGAGGTCCCTTCGTTTCTCATTCGGAGATTCGAGAGGATGGAGGGCAGAATGATGAGGAGAGCTGACAGGATGATAACGGTCGGTGAGAAGTACAAGGAGTACTTCATCTCCAAAGGCATCTCAGACATCGCTCTCGTGATGAATGCGAAGAACATCGAGGTCGACGGCTATGTCAGACCATCGAATGTCCAGCCAGTTGTCACCTATATCGGTTCGCTCAAAAGCACGAGATTCGTGAAGGAACTGGCTCACGCAGGATCG
>JAGLRN010000083.1 GCA_023136265.1 Thermoplasmata archaeon | reverse complement strand
CGCATATGCTGTTCCACTTCCATCAAGAACGCGCTGTGGGTGAAGGAGAAGTATCCCGAGACACCAGTGTATATACTGTTCAAGGACATTCGTACGTACGGATTCAGGGAGAGGTACTACCGAGAAGCGTCCAAGAAGGGAGTCATATTCCTCAGGTACGACGACGAGAACCCTCCCGAGGTCGCGGAGGAGAACGGGAAGCTGAGGGTTGTTGTGAAGGACAGATACATCATGGAAGAAGTCCTTCTTGAGCCTGAGTACATCGTGCTCAATGCGGCCACAAGGGCGAATCCTGACAACAAGGCGTTGTCGGAGATCCTTAAGGTCCCGTTGAGCGGGGACGGGTTCTTCCTGGAAGCTCACATGAAGCTCAGACCTGTGGAATTCTCGACCGACGGAATGCTTCTGTGCGGTCTTGCTCAAGGACCGAAGTTCACGGACGAGAACATGGCTCAGGCCCAAGCCGCCGCATCCAAAGCGATGGTCGTCCTCTCGAAAGATAGCCTAGCCGCAGGAGGATCCATCGCCCAGGTGGATGAAGAGGTCTGCGTCGGATGTGAGACGTGCGAGGCGATATGCCCGTATGGTGCCATAAAAGTGGACGATGAGAAGGGGAAAGCCGTCGTCACTGAGGCGCTCTGCAAGGGTTGTGGGAGCTGTGCGAGCGGTTGTCCTGAGAGGGCGATAACTCTCAGACACTTCACGCGTGACCAGATACTCTCCCAGGTGACTGCCATAATCGAGATGATGGAGGCGGTTCCTTGACCGACTTCAATCCTCACATCGTGGGCTTCCTGTGTAACTGGTGCTCGTACGCGGGCGCCGACTTGGCGGGCGTCTCCAGGATTCAGTATCCCACCAACATCGGTGTTGTCAGGGTGATGTGCAGTAGCAGCATCGACCCCGTAATCCTTATTGAGACGATGATACGAGGGGCGGATGGGGTGCTCATTGCGGGATGCCATCCCGGGGACTGCCACTACGATACGGGTAACCTCCATGCCGAGAGAAGAGTGAAGATCGTTCACAGGCTACTTGACAGATGCGGGTTGGAACCGGAGAGAATCAGACTGGAGTGGGTCTCTGCATCGGAGGGGTCGAGGTTCGCAGAGGTCGTGGACAACTTGGTCGAGGAGATCAGAGAGCTGGGTCCCAATCCCGTCGCGGGCGATCAGCCCGACTTGGACATTCTGGAACGCCTCTACGTTGCCAGGAATGTCCTTGGTGACTTCAGACTCAATCTTCTGGTGAACAAGGAGCACCAGATCGAGGACGTATCCAACGTCTTCGGAGAGACGATTCCCAAGGAACGGATGGACGAGCTCCTGGACACGGTAGCGAGCGAGGAGTTCAACCGATGCAACTTGCTCATGCTTGCCAGAGATTCTTCCATCTCTGTGCAGCAGATGGCGGATCGAACGGGACTCCCAGAGGAAGAGGTGCTTGACCACACCGTCGTGCTCGTGGACAGAGGTCTTCTGAAGGTCGATAGAGTCGATGATGGCTCTCCGCTCTATCTCACCATCTCACAGGACCGTGGAAGGATATCCACTCTACCTGCTTGGGCTCAAGTGGAGAAGAGGAGTATTGAATCAAGCATAAGGAATCTGCCCGATGTCGACGAAACGACAAAGGCATGGATAGTCAGGGAGTTGCTGCTTACGCTTAGGTGTCATAACTGTGAAAGAAGAAGGAGTGACGCGTGTCACTTCTCGGTCTGCATCAGGGGCCTGATGTCTGGGGTGGTAGGATGAGTGATGAAGAAGGCAAGATCGGAGCCGTTATGGTCGTTGGTGGTGGAATCGCTGGGATGCAGGCCGCTCTCGACCTCGCTGACAGCGGTTACCTCGTGTACGTCGTTGACTCGTCTCCCAGCATTGGGGGAGCGATGGCCCAGTTGGACAAGACATTCCCCACTCATGACTGCGCCATGTGCATTCTGTCACCCAAGCTCGTTGCGACGGGGCGGCATCAGAACGTGAAGCTGATGATGGCAAGTGACATTCATGCGATAGAAGGAAAGCCTGGCAATTTCACCGTGTTCGTCAAGAGAAAGGCGCGGTATGTGGACGAGACCAAATGCACCGGTTGCGGACTTTGCACACTCAGATGTCCGATAGAGGTCAGGGACGAGTACAACAAGGGGCTCAAACTGAGGAAAGCGATATATCTCAAATACCCGCAGGCGGTCCCGCCCGTTCACACCATAGATCGGGACCACTGCATCGGATGTGGTGTGTGCGAGACGCAGTGCGAGGCGGGCGCCATAGACTTCTCCGGCGAGGAGGAGCTCGTCAAGGTCGACGTCGGGTCCGTCATACTGGCCCCGGGCTTCTCTGAATTCGATCCCAGGCTGAAGACGGAATACGGATATGGCGTGTTCAAGAACGTGCTCTCTTCCGTCGAGCTGGAGAGAATGCTCAGCGCAACAGGCCCGTACCGGGGCATGGTTCTGAGACCCTCCGACGGCAAGAGGCCAAAGCGAATGGCGTTCATTCAGTGCGTCGGGAGCAGGGACGTTCAGGTCGGAAACCCGTACTGCTCCTCCGTGTGTTGCATGTTTGCTGTCAAGGAGGCCCTCATCGCTCGAGAGCACACTCCTGGCCTAGAAACCCACATCTTCTTCATGGACATGAGAGCGTTCGGCAAGGAATTCGATGAATACTACGCCAGGGCGGAGGAGGAGCACGGAATCGTGTTCACGAGGAATACGAGAGTAGCAAGGGTGAGCCAGAATCCGGAGACGAACAATCTCTATCTGTGGTATGCCGAACATGGCAAGATGAAGAGAGAGGAATTCGACATAGTCGTTCTCTCGATCGGATTCGACTCTCCAAAGGATGTCGAAAAGCTGACAGAGAAGCTGGGAATAAAACTGAACAAGCATGATTTCTGCCAAACTGATATGTTCACGCCTCTCGATACGTCAGAGCCCGGAATCTACGTCTGTGGTGCGTTCAGCTCGCCCAAGGACATTCCCGACAGTGTTGCCCAGGCGTCCGGGGCCGCGTGCAGAGCGATGAGTGAGATCGCTGGGGCGCGGGGAGCCATGGTAACCGTTAAGGAATACCCACCTGAGATCGATGTCTCGGGACAGGAACCCAAGGTCGGAGTGTTCGTCTGTCACTGCGGGATAAATATCGGAGGCGTTCTTGATGTCCCGAGTCTTGCCGAGTATGCGAAGACCCTCCCGAACGTCGTCCATGCCGAAGACAACCTTTACACGTGTTCCCAGGACACTCAACAGAGAATCAGCGAGACGATAATGGAGAAGGGATTGAACAGGGTCGTTGTGGCTTCGTGCACCCCCAGAACGCACACGACGATATTCCAGAACACGCTCATGGAGGCGGGTCTGAATCCTCACCTCTTCGAAATGGCCAACATCCGAGATCAATGCTCCTGGGTTCACATGAACGTGCCCAAGAGGGCCACGAAAAAGGCGAGGACGCTCATACGCATGGCAGTGGCCAAAGCGTCCTTGCTTGAACAGCTGAAACCTGCAGAGGTCGAAGTCGTCAAGTCCGCTCTCGTGATCGGGGGAGGCCTCTCGGGAATGACTGCTGCAGTGGAGCTGGCAAGGGCAGGTTTCGACGCCCATCTGGTCGAGAAAGATAGTGAACTCGGAGGTCTCCTCAGGAGGATTCACTTCGGCTGTTCGGGAGAGGATGTTCAGGGGTTCTTGGAGCGACTCGTGAAGCAGGTGGAGGACGATGATCGGATCCGCGTATACACAAGTGCGGAACTCAAGGAGGTTTCTGGATCAGTGGGAGATTTCGCCGCGGTAATCGATTCGGACGGGGAAGAAATCGAGACCCATCAAGGTGTGATAATAGTCGCCACCGGCGGGGAGGAGTACGAACCCACCGAGTATCTATACGGTAAGGACCCGCGAGTCATGACCCAGCTGGAATTCGAAGAGAAGCTCGTAACAGAGGGCGAAATCGATGCGAAATGCATCGTGATGGTGCATTGCGTTGGCTCCCGGACGACAGAGAGGCCCTATTGCAGCCGTGTCTGCTGCACCGAGAGCGTGAAAAACGCGTTGAGGGTCAAGGAGATGAATCCGGGGATTGCCGTCTACAGCCTCTTCCGAGACATGAGGACCTACGGATTCCGGGAGGAGTTCTACCGCGAGGCGGCTGAGAAGGGCGTCGTCTTCATCAGGTTTCTCGAGGAGAACGAACCTGTGGTGAGCATTGACGATCAGGGAAAACTGGAGGTCAGAGTCCTCGACGACATACTGCAGGAGGAATTACTGATCAACCCGGACTACGTGGTTCTGGCGGCCGCAACGCTTCCTGCACGGGGGAACGAGGAGCTCGCCAGGATGCTGAAGGTCCCCTTGAACAGCCACGGATTCTTCCTTGAAGCCCACATGAAGCTCAGACCCGTGGACTTCGCGACGGACGGCATCTTCCTTTGCGGGCTGGCCCATCTTCCGAAGTTCTTCGAGGAGAACGTGTCGCAGGCCTGTGGCGCAGTGTCTCGCGCATTGAGCATACTCTCACAGGACACGCTTGAGGGAGAAGCTACAATCGCCCTCGTGGATGAGTCCATGTGCAGAGGGTGTGGCGTGTGCGTCGATACGTGTGAGTTCGGCGCGCCCAGTTTGATCATGCTTGAGAATGGCAGACAGGTTTCGCACATCGACGGGGCCCTTTGCAAAGGTTGCGGCTCGTGCTCGGTGAGCTGCTGCAACAAGGCAATAACCATGCTGAACTTCAGAACCGACCAAGTCCTTTCCATGGTGGAATCGTGCTTCTCCGAGGCCAAGACACCGCCTGCGAAGAGAGAAGCTACGGTAGTCGAGGAGGTAACCGAAACATGACCGAGGCAATGGCACCCGCAATAGAGGAGGAATTCCAGCCCTCCATCCTCGTCTTCTGCTGCAACTGGTGTTCCTACGCTGGCGCGGACCTGGCAGGTGTTTCCAGGTTGCAGTATCCGGTCAATGTCAAAGTCCTTCGTGTCATGTGCTCCGGGCGTGTCGATCCCTATTTCATTCTAAGGGCCTTGGAGCTGGGCGCTGACGGCGTCCTCATTACAGGCTGCGAGATAGGCGACTGCCATTACATATCTGGGAACGTGAAGGCAAAGGAAAGAATCGAAAGGCTTTCGAAGTTGCTCGACCAGATCGGGATCGGCTCAGACCGGATCAGGCTCGAATGGATAGCAGCTTCGGAAGGGACAAAGTTCGCTCAGGTCATGGAGGAGTTCACGGATCACATCACGAACCTGGGACCGAATCCGCTGAAGGGAAGCGAGACCGGGGGAGGATAATCAGGATGGACAAGGAGAACGTGAAGAGGCTGATATCCGATATGGGCGCCCATGACTGCGTTGAGTGCGGGAAATGCACCACGGTCTGTCCTGTGACAAGATTCAACCCTGAGTTCGCTCCGAGGCTGGTCGTTGTGAAGGCTCTTGCGGGGGAAGAAATGGACCTTTCGAAGGATAGCGATATCTGGATCTGCAACACGTGCGAGATCTGCAATAACATGTGTCCATACGAAGTCGATTACTCCGGATTCATCAGGGGGATGCGCGGTGAGGCGTCCAGAGAGGGACACGAGCCTGACTGCTCCCAGGGGGGATTGCTGCACGCAATGATGAGGATTATGGCCAACTCCGACCTTCCCCAGAAGCGGCTGGATTGGATAACGGACGAGCTGAAGCTGGCGGACAAGGGAGATGTCTTTCTCTTCGTCGGCTGCCTTCCCCAGCTGGACGCGATCTTCGAGGGCAGGAACCTCGATCTCGTCGAGACAGCACGAAGCGCTGTCCGAATAATGAACCGTATGGGAATCGAACCGGTCGTCTCCCCAATCGAGAAATGCTGCGGGCACGATCTCAACTGGGCTGGGGACGAGAAGAATTTCATCAAGCTGATGAATCACAATGTCCAAGTAATCAAGGACTCAGGCGCCAAGACGGTTGTCTTCCCCTGTCCTGAGTGTATGAGAACGTTCGACCTCGACTATCAGGACTTCCTCGGTGATTTCGACTTCGAGATGACTCACATATCGGAGTTCCTCGCGAGGGCGATCGAAGAAGGGAAGTTGGAATTCCCCGAGAATATCAGCATCTCGACAACGTTTCATGACTCATGCAGGCTTGGACGGCATTTGGGGCTCTACGACGAACCGAGGAAAGTGCTTACCGAGATCCCCTCCGTCGAGCTCGTTGAGCTCGAGAAGAACAGGGACGCTGCCACTTGTTGCGGCGTTTCCGGCTTCATGAGCTGCAACAGCACTTCCAAAGTGATGCAGATGGAAAAGATGCAGGACGCAAAGAGAACGGAAGCCGATGTTTTGGTTACCCCTTGCGCGAAGTGTCGAATCCATCTGGACTGCTCCACCAGGGATGAGACTCCCGTCGATAATGACTTAATCAACATACCGATAATGGATTTCACTGTGCTCGTGGATATGGCCCTTCGAGGGAAACTGCAGATCCCCGATGCGCAGGACAAAGAAGCAAGAATGGAGGATGAGAAACCTGAATAAAGAAGAGGATTCGACTAAGAGGTACCTGCTCATCGAGCTAGCCTGCACTGAGAGACAGTGTGACCCTTGTACATATCCGGATTGCCCAAGGTTCGTGAGAGAAAGGGGGCCCAAGAAGGCTCCTTTCACGATAAAGACGATCGCGGTCCAAAGACCCAGGGACGAAAAGATCGATGAAAAGGCCAAGAAGACGGTAGAGTCGAAGAAATGATACGGTACTGACTAAGGAGGAGAAAGTATGCCCGAAAACGTGCTTGTTATCGGCGGCGGGGTTGCTGGAATTCAGGCATCCCTCGACCTGGCAGAAAGAGGAACATTGGTCCATCTCGTGGAGAGGACGCCCAGCCTGGGCGGGAGGATGGCACAACTCGACAAGACATTTCCCACAAACGACTGCTCGATTTGCATACTCGCGCCCAAAATGGCGGAGTGCTATGGCCATCCCAACATCAACGTCATGACCTACTCCGAGGTCCAAGAGGTGACCGGGAGCGCTGGCAACTTCACGGTCGTTGTGCTCAAGAAATCAAGATACGTGGATGAGAGTATCTGCACCGGCTGCGGGAAATGCTCAGAGAAATGCCCTAAGAAGGTCCCCAACGAGTTCGAGATGGGTCTTGATGTGAGAAAGGCGATCTATAGGCCTTTCCCGCAGGCCGTACCGCCGACTCATACAATCGACAGGGAGAATTGCATATATTTCGATACGGGGAAGTGCAAGGCGTGTGAGAAGTTCTGTGAGGCGGGAGCGGTCAACTTCGAAATGGAAGACCAACTGCTGGAGATCGAGGTTGGGGCCATCATAGTCGCGACCGGTTATGATGTATGGGATCCAACAGAGGCGGCGGAATATGGCTACGGGAAGTACCCGAACATCTACACTTCACTGGAATTCGAGAGGTTGATGAACGCATCGGGTCCCACAAAGGGGCATATCCAGAGAAGGAGCGATGAGAAGGAGCCCAAGACCGTTGCCTTCATCCAGTGCGTGGGTGCGAGAAATGCGCAAGTTGGCCATCCCTACTGCTGCAGCGTGTGCTGCATGTATTCCACGAAGGAATCGATGCTTATGAAGGAGCACGGTGACATCAAGTGCACGATATTCTACAAGGACCTGAGAGCCTTCGGCAAGGGCTTCTACGAGTATGTGGAAAGAGCGAAGACGGACTACGATGTAGAGTACGTCAACTCTGATGCGACCGTCGAAGGAGAGACCGAGAGCGGCAACCTCATAGTCGCCTACGACGTGGAGGGGAAACGGGCCACCAAGGAATTCGAAACGGTCGTTCTCGCTACGTGTCTGATCCCAAGAGAAGATGCACCCGAACTCGCCAAGATACTGGGGATCGACACTGATGTATACCATTTCTTTGACGTCGCCGACAGAATCCTCAAGCCCCTTGACACGAAAGTCGACGGGATATTCGTGGCTGGCTACTGCCAGTCCCCAGTGGATATCCCTGAAGCGGTCGCCCAAGGATCGGGCGCCGCGGCCAGAGCGTCAGAAACTGCTGGAGAAAAGCCCAAA
>JAGLRN010000082.1 GCA_023136265.1 Thermoplasmata archaeon | reverse complement strand
CATGGCAGTCCATCGCGTACGACAACGCGACCAACAGCGCCATCCTGATCGGCGGGATGGATGATCATGGAGAACGCATCGGAGATGTCTGGAAGCTGGACGGTGACAACTGGACGGAATTGAACTCTACTGGTTCGCCGTCAGGAAGGTTCGGCTCTTCCATGGTATTCACGGAGGGTTCCCAAGCCTTCCTCTTCGGGGGCGACGACTTCCAGCCGAGCGAGTTGTGGAACATATCAGATTCCGACTGGGCACCAGTGAACATGGCGGGTCTTCCCATGGTGATAAAGAACTCACCAGAGACATCGCCTGCCATATACTTGGAGGAAGGGGACAAGGACGGGGCGTATCTGGTCTTCAATGGCGGAGGAAACCTCGGTCATGTATACACGGAGAACGGAACGGCTGTATGGAGCGGGAGCGGCTACATCAAAGCCGACGGGACGATACACGTAGGGGATGAATGGTCGACAGCCCCTGTTTTCTCTCAACTTGATGGAACGGTTCCTCCTCTGATATATTTCTCGACAAGCAATGGGTTCTTGCATGCGTTACACATGGAAGATGGCAGGGCCTACGATCCCTGGGCGATCGTCGCACCTGGGGAGACGGAGCCGGACGGACAAGTGAATCCGCAGAATAACATAACAGGCATCATGGTCCGCAAGACGCTTGCTGAGCCTGACGCGGGCGTTCTCACCAGGCCCGAACCCTGGGGTTCATACATATATGTGGGGTCGGACTCTGGGACTTTCTACTCCGTACGGAGGGGCAGAACCGGAACTCTCTCTGCAGGCACTATCTACGGCAAGTACGAGGCTCCCGTCGCGCCGGGGGAGCGATTCATATTCAACACGCCAGCGAGCTATCTCCTGGGATCCCATGTCATTCTGATAACCGGGTACAACGACAACGGTACTGAGAACGACTGGACCGACGACAGAAGCACGATATACTCCCTGAACACCGACGGCAATATCTCATGGATGCAGACGTTCGACGCGAGGATAAACGGGCCCCTCACGGTCTGGAAGGACGAGCAGGGTTATGGACATCTTCACAAGAGCGTCTTTGCCGGGCTAACCAATGGGGAGATCCAAGTCTATTCCTCAAACGGGAAGTATCTGGCCCCTCTGGCGCCGACGTGGATGGAACCCGTCCCGAGCGGGAACACCTACTGGTTGGGAACGGATAACCAAGGAAGGGACCTCTACAGTCAGTGGATGTGGGGCACCAGGGTAGCTCTCACGGTTGGCCTGTTGGCCGCTTTCTTCTCCATATCGATCGGTGTCGTCGTCGGCCTCGTTTCTGGCTACAGCGGCGGTAAGACCGACTCGGTGCTGATGAGGTTCACTGACGTCATTCTCGTTCTGCCTGGACTCCCGCTCGTCATCATCCTTGCGGCTGTGCTTGGGGCTGGGATATGGAATATCATTCTCGTCATATCGATCGTGGGTTGGCCAGGGACCGCCAGGGTAATTAGATCGGAGGTTCTGTCGCTCAAAGAGAGGCCGTTCATAGACTCGGCAAGGGTCACGGGCGCGAGCAACATCAGGATAATGTTCAAACACATCGCCCCGAACGTTCTTCCGCTGGCCTTCCTGTACATGACATTCGCAGTCAGCGGGGCGATCCTCACAGAGGCGGCGCTGAGCTTCATAGGCCTTGGAGACGTCAACACGCCAAGCTGGGGACAGATGCTCCAGCTAATCCAACAATCTAATGTCCTCGGGTCTTGGTGGTGGCTGGGCCCGCCAGGTTTGGGTATAACCTTCCTTTCGCTGGCGTTCTATCTCGTCGGGAGAGGGTACGAGCAGATTGTCAATCCACGTCTGAGGGCGAGGTGATCTTGTGGCCATGCTGGAAGTCAACAATCTCAAAACGTACTTCAAAATCCTCAAGGGGACCGTGTATGCTGTCGACGGTGTCACTTTCCAACTCGACCGTGGAGAGACCATGGGTCTAGTAGGGGAATCCGGCTGCGGGAAGACCACGACCGCGTTCGCCATCACCAGGCTCCTCCCTTCCAACGGGGGGATCGTAGGTGGCGAGATAGTGTTCGATGGCAAGCTCATAGGCAGGGCAGATTTCCCGACCGAGCTCGCCGAGATTCTCAAGGAGCCTCTCTGGCTTCAGGAGGCGAGGGCTCTAGTCGAGAGGAAGCTGAGGAGGCTCTCTGGCCCCGAAGAGGAATCCTCCCTGCTGGAGTCGAGAAGGCGCCTCGAACAGGAGAGGGCCTGCGTGGAAGATGTCAATGCCATTCTGAATGACGCGAGCCTTTCCGAGGAAGAGATCAAAGGGGAGCTCGCGGCAGTCGTGCATGATGAGCTGACCAGCTTCTTCGCCAAGAGGAGGCGGAGACGATTCGACCGGGAAATCGAGGAGAAGATGTCGGACATCAGATGGAGCCAGATATCGATGATTTTCCAGGGTGCCATGAACGCCTTCAATCCCGTCTACAAGGTCGGAGACCAAATCGTAGAGGCTCTTCTGGAGCACGAGGACATGACGAAGGACGAGGCGAAGGAAAGGGTTCTGGAGCTCTTCGATATGGTCGGCCTCGAGAGGTCGCGAGTCACCGGTTATCCTCACGAGTATAGCGGCGGCATGAGGCAGAGGGCAATCATAGCTATGTCGCTGGCGTGCAATCCTCAGCTGATAATCGCCGACGAGCCGACGACGGCACTCGATGTGATAATGCAGGACAGGATCCTCGGGGAAATCAGACACCTTCAGAGGGAGCTCCACATCGCGATGATGATCATCACTCACGACATATCCGTCGTTGCCGAGGTCGCAGAGACAATAGGCATCATGTACGCGGGCAAGCTGTTCGAGTTTGGGGACATCGTCTCGATATTCGAGCAATCTGCGAATCCTTACACGATAGGTCTCACGGGCGCGTTCCCGAGCATCAAGGGCGAGAGGAAGAAGTTGATAGCCATCCCTGGTTCCCCGCCTGATTTGTCGGAGCCGCCTCACGGATGCAGATTCCACCCGAGGTGCAAGTTTGCTCAGGAGATATGTCGCAGAGAGGAGCCCGTGAGCGTCGAGGTCGCAAAGAACCACTGGTCTCTCTGCCACTTCGCCAAGGAAATCTATTCGGGTCAGCTGACATGAGGTGATTTGTGTGGAAGCAGTTGAGGAAGAAGGAGAAGATGTGGAATTGGAGGAGGGCGTCGTCTACAAGGTCGTCAATCTCACGAAGCTGTTCCCGATCAAGTCGGGCTTCTTCGCGTCCCTCTTCGGCAAGGAGAAGAACGTTCATGCTGTGAACGATGTGAACTTCACGATAGGTGAGGGAGAAATCCTCGGTATGGTTGGCGAATCGGGCTGCGGCAAGACGACATGCGGGCGCTGCCTCGTCAGGCTGGAAACCCCCACTGAGGGACACATGTACTTCGGCGGCAAAGACATAGCCGGGCTCAAGGGAAGGGAGCTGAAGTCATTCCGCCGGGATGTGCAGATGGTGTTCCAGGATCCCTACGAATCTCTTAATCCCAGATTCAATGTCTACTCCACAGTGTCCGAGCCCCTCGTTGTTCACGGCGTGGGGGAGTCCGCCGATGAGAGGGACGATATGGTGGCAAAGGCTCTGGAGTACTCGGAGCTCAAGCCCCCGGAGGAGTTCATGTACAGGTTCCCCCACGAGCTGAGCGGGGGACAGAGGCAGAGGGTGGCGATCGCCCGAACGCTCGTTCTGAGGCCTCGGTTCATCGTTGCGGACGAGCCCGTGAGCATGCTCGACGTCTCGATTAGGGCCGGCATCATGAACCTCATGCTCAGCCTGAGGGAGCGGTACAAGATCCCCTTCCTCTTCATATCACACGACGTGTCAGTGACGAGATACATGAGCCACAGGATCGCTGTCATGTACCTAGGATACATCGTCGAGCTCGGTGATTCGGAGGCCGTGATCAAGGACCCATTGCACCCGTATACCGAGGCGCTGCTCTCGGCGGTTCCCATTCCAGACCCGGCCATGAAGCACGGGAGGGTCAAGATCAAAGGAGATCTTCCCAGTCCCATCGACATGCCCCCGGGATGCGTTTTCCATCCTAGATGTCTCTACCGAAAGGACATTTGCGACAAGGAAACACCTCAGTTCAAGGAAGCAAGACCTGGTCACTATGCCCTCTGCCACTTCGCTGGAGAGCTGCCAATCCAGCGCCCGGACGACGAGGAGATCTTCGAGATCGGCGTGTGCGAGTCCTGCGGGGCCACGATAAAGAAGGGCATGCCCCACGCGAAATGCGACTGCAACAAGCTGTATCACGAGTCGTGCGCAGTCGAGCTCGGTGAGTGCCCGATTTGTAAGAAGAAATTCCAGGTGGAGGAATGAACAAGTACGCGACAGTGATCGGGATAGGGTTCATTCTGGTGTCTGTATTCTCCGCGGTCACTCTCGCGATGACGGTTGACATGTACGGGGCCTTCGCCGAGACGAAGGCCAAGATCGTACCGCCAACAAACCTCTCCATCAAGGAGGTTCGCGTTCCGCCGATATACAACCTGGATGAGGACATCCGCGTCACGATCCTTCTGAGCGTCAACAACCCAACAAGGTTGGACATCCAGGTGTACAGCATTGAATTCTCGATCTGGATGTTCAACAAGAGCACCAGCGAGCACGTAGGAAACCCTCAGGCAATAGAGCAATTCTATGTGTTTTCAGGTGGATCTTCCGACTACGATCACCCTGACTTCCTTATTCCATCCGGGGGCCAGGCAGTACTCGAATCGTGGCTGACGGTGACCACGCCTCTCAAGATCGCGGTTCTGAACACTACTGATCCAGATGATGGTAGGTATCGCCCACTTGTGTACGCGGACCTGAGATACGAGGTCGTGGATATCGGCGTACCTATCACCGTCCGCGGATTATCCTACTTCGAACCGCTGGGGGTGGATCCCTATGACCCTTGACCGGGAGTCCGTCTACAGGGCCTCGCTCGCCCTTCTCTGGACCTTCTGCGGAGCAATAACGATGGCGACCTTCTTCTTCGTCTCGTTCTTCCCTGAGTACTCCCCCTTCGCCGTGGGGGAGATCGGGTTCAGCATCCTGTTCCTGCCCATCACGGTGAGCTTCGTTGTGGGCCTTCTTGCCAACGAGTTCGATGTTCCGGTCATGGTCCTCATCTCGATTCTCCTCGTCATAATCTCCGTGGCCATCGCATTCCTGGCGGTCTACTCCCCTCAAATCTCCGGGATCGTGGTTGATGCCGGGGACCTGCCATCCACGGACGAGCAGAGGATGAGCATGGTGTTCTCCTCGCTCTTCATCATGCCTCTCACTTTGATCGGTACCGTTCTCGGAAAGGCTGTCGGTGCGGTGGTTCTTCCCTCTGAGGAGGAGCTCATGGAAAGGAGATGGCTGGTCGAGCGGACGAGAGAATGGCATGCGGCCCTCGCTAAGAGGGACGAGGATCCCGAGGAACCGAAATCCCGACCCGAAAGTTGATTTGGGAAAGCTTATCTACTCTCGAAATATCCAATGCTCCAAGGGCCTGTGGTCTAGCGGTTATGACGTCACCCTTACAAGGTGAATATCGGCGGTTCAAATCCGCCCGGGCCCACTTACTGTCGCGACTCAGGCCTCTTCGTTCTCCTGTCATCGCTTCGTGAGACTATGAGGTCCTTCAACTTGCCCAGGTCAACTCCATTCAACAGATAGACTCTGGAGTTCTCCAGGTCGATGAGGTCGGACTTCAGAACCGGTCCCATAGGTCCCGACGTTGGACTGTTGACGGGGAATCCGCCGCAGAAATCGTTGAAGCTCGGGATCACGATCAGTTCTTGGGGATTCGCATCGTACCTCTCTCCCCCGCCTGTGAACCTGGCTCTCAGCCAGCATCGCTTCGTCATCCTGAGTCCAAGCCTGTCCACGAACAGAACGGAGGGATGGATGTGACCCATGCACAGGACCTCGGAGTACATTGCCTCCTGGCTCGGCCAGGCGTATCCGTGGGTGAAACCCACATCATCCAGTTTGACGCCCTTCGGGTCGTGCACCTTCACCTTCTCCGGCAGGACACCGAAGATGTTGGCATCGTGATTCCCGGGGACAAGATGGACTTCCGGGACGACTTCCAGAACTCTCTCGAAGAAGGGAGGGATCTCCGCTCTTTCCTGCGGACTGACGCTCTTGATCTTGTGCTTGATGTCGCCCACTATGACGGCCCTCTCCGCCTTGTGGCGGTCGGCAATATCGATCAGCCTCTCCAGCATCCGCTCCGTCTGGCTTGGAATCACGAACCCGGACTCTCTGAAACCGAATTCGATGCCGATATGAAGGTCTGCAACGACTATCGTCCTGTCGAAGAGCAGTGCAGCTTCATCAGGAACGGGCTGAAGCTTCAACTGTAACCACCTACGTCTTGAGGAAGGTCTTGAGAACCTCGGGTATCTCCGACACAACGTCCGTGGGAGTGAGTCCGTAGCTCAGCTTCTCGAAGGCTAGGTCCCCAGCGGAGCCGCTCATGAACGCACCCATCCTCGCAGCGTTGAACGGCGCCACATTCCTGGCCAGAAGGGAACCGCATATCCCTGCGAGGACGTCTCCCGTCCCGCCGACGGTCATCGCAACGTTTCCAGTCTTGTTCAGCTTCAGTCGCCCTTCTCCGGCGATTATATCCACGGCCCCCTTGAAAAGCACGGTGAACCCGTTCTCCTTCGAGAAGGAATCGATGAATCGGGCTCTCTCATCCATGTCTCTGGGAGGCTCCTTCCCGCAGAGCCTCTCGAGCTCCGCTGAGTGCGGGGTGACAATGCACTTCTTCCCCTTGATCGTGCTCAGGTCCTCGGCCACAGCAGTGATGCCATCCGCATCCACGACGAACGGGATGTCGAGCTTCGAAACGAACTCCCTGACGGCTTCCAACGTCTCATCTTCCAGTCCGAGTCC
>JAGLRN010000081.1 GCA_023136265.1 Thermoplasmata archaeon | reverse complement strand
TCGCAACCCGCGCGGAGCGCGGCAAGTCCGACGAGCGCGGGAGCACCGGTGAACGGCCCGCCGCAGACGGCAAGCAGGATTCCGTTCTGGCCCTTGTGGGATTCATCGGCGGGACGCGGGTAGTAGACCAGCTCGCCGGGCCCGGTGAACAGGTCCGCATCCTTTGGTATGCCGATATCGACCTTCACAATCTTGCCCGAGTTCTTCTTGTTCATTCCGATTTTGATGTCATGGAACGTCACGGTCACGGTCGGCCTTACGGCAGTGTCCGAGCCGAGACCACTCGGCACGTCCACAGAGAGAACGGGCTTGCCTGAGTTGTTGATGACGTCGATGAGGGTTCTGAGCGGCTCCCTGACCTCCCCTTTAACGCCAATCCCCAGGAGCGCGTCCACGATGACATCCGCGGACTCGATCTCGGAGGCTGCGGGATCAGCGCCGACAACCACATCGCCTTCGTATTCGTCCAGGTTCTTCCTGGACAACTCGCTCCGGACATCTTCCACTGGCTTTGCCAGCACGACAGTTGTCGTGCATTTGCGACCGATAATCCTCGCGGCGACGAACGCATCCCCGCCGTTGTTCCCCGTACCGCAGATGAAAACGACCTTCTTTCCCTCGATCTGGAAATCCTCTTGAAGCGTTTCCGCAATCCCCTTTCCCGCGTTCTCCATCAGTTGGGACGTCGGAACCCCAAGATGCTCCGCATTTCTGTCAAGTACCTTGACTTCCTCGAAAGGAATCATCCGCCCTAATATCCCATTGTCATTACATAACTTTCGGGAGAACCTGCTTTATACGGTGCGATGATTCCCTATAGAGCGTCAATGAAGGGGAAATTCCTCTCCCGCATAACCGCCGGGCTCACCGCGAACATCGTCATCCTGGCCTTCGTTAGTTTTCTGACGGACACGAGCAGCGAGATGATGCTCCCGCTCATCCCCACCTTCGTCATCGTGGTTCTTGCTGGAAGTCCGCTCATTCTCGGGTTGATTGAGGGAATAGCGGAGAGCACCGCTTCATTGCTCAAGGTGGCATCTGGCTTCTGGTCCGACAGGATGAGGAGAAGGAAGGACCTCGTCGCCGCGGGATACGGTGTATCCTCCTTCTCCAAGCTGCTCTTCTTCTTCTCCGCGTCTTGGATCGACTTCACGGCCTGGAGGTTTCTCGAAAGGGTCGGGAAGGGGATTAGAACGCCTCCGCGAGATGCCATGATTGCCGAGTCCACGACTCCAGAGACCACGGGCAAGGCGTTCGGGCTTCACCGAGCGATGGATACCGCTGGCGCCGTTCTTGGACCGGCGCTGGTCCTACTCCTCCTGCCGCTCCTGGGCGGTGGGATTGGCGGGAACATACGCACGATCTTCCTCATAGCGACGATTCCCGCCGTGATTGCATTTCTGCTCGTCTTCCGCCTGAGGGAGAAGCCGGTCGCAAGAGCCCCGCCGGAATCCTTCAGGGCGAGCCTCTCCCTGATTCCACGGAATCTCAAGCTCTTCGTTCTTGCCGCCACAACCTTCGAGATAGGCAACTTTTCAGTCCTCTTTCTCGTCTATCGAAGCACGGAACTGGTCAACAGGATAGACGCGGTGATTGCGCTCTACCTCCTGTTCAACGTGTCCTACGCGTTGCTGGCCTTCCCTGCGGGCGTTCTCTCTGACAAAATCGGGAAGAAACCGATGATCGCATTCGGCTACGGGATCTTCATAGTGACCTTCGCCGGGTTCGTGTTCGCTAGGGACATCTCTCACCTAATCGTGCTCTTCATGACCTTCGGATTGTGCATGGCGTCACTCGATGGGGTTCAGAGAGCGTACGTGGCGGATATGTCGCCGAAGAATCTCCGGGCAACAGCGATGGGCACGTATCATACCTTCACGGGCATCGCCAAACTGCCCGCCAGCCTTGTCGCAGGCTTCCTGTGGATTTTCAGCCCAGCGTACCCCTTTCTCTACGGAATCGTGATGGCCGCAGGAGGCCTGGCTCTTCTCTCACGGGTTGAGTGAGATCACCTGCTGAGGGGCCTTCCGGCGCGCTCTTCGACGCTCTGGACCTTCTTGAGCATCGCTTCCTTGACGCCTTTGCGGTCGTCAATCTTGATGTACGTAGAGACCCGCTCCGTATCCTCGAGAACCGCCATGTGGCACTTCCGGATGACCTCCATCACGTCGTCGTAGTCGCCCTCGATCACCGTGCCCATCG
>JAGLRN010000080.1 GCA_023136265.1 Thermoplasmata archaeon | reverse complement strand
CCCTTGCTCGCCGGGAGCAATCCCTTGAGCGTCGGTGAACCGTGCCGCTTTAACGGTCGTTGGTCCGTGGAACGCCGTCAGCCACCTTCCTTCTTCTGACGAAAACAAAGACCACCAGAATCATGGCTAGGGGCAGGATCATGTCCTGGAACTCAGGGATGTATGTCGACGCCGAACCCCAAGACTCCTCCAATCCGTACGAGTTCTGTGTTGTGTAGTTCAGGAAGGCGTAGTTGACAAGTGTGATCCCCGGTGGCACGTCGAGGTCAACGGTGACCGTGATCGTGAATGTGTGAGAACCTGGTGCGACATCCGTGAAATGCCAGACGTAGGTGTTCCCGTTCTGTGACTCGTAAGGATCGCTCGAGGACTGGAAGGTCACGTTGTCCGGAAGGGTGTCATTCACCCAGACATGCGCTGCGTTCGCCGAGCCCGTGTTGTTGTAGTAGATCGTGTAGTTCAGCCAATCGCCTGGCTGAGCGATAGATTTGTCGACCGTCTTGACTATGGCTATTATGGGGCGCGACACGGTGAAGGACACTGTGGAGTCGGAGCCTGGTTGCCAGACATCATTGTTGTTCGTGTAGTTCAGAGTGATGAAGTTCTCAAGGACCGCTTGATCCACGGCCGTGTCGTTCACTTGGACTGTGATTGTGAAGGAATTCTCGGACTTGGACGGAACGTTGTTGAAGTACCACCGATACGTGTTCCCGCTCCTTGATAGGTACGCCTTGCTCGAAGAGATGTAAGTCACACCATCCGGAAGCGTATCGTTCAGCCAGACGCTCTTTGCCCTACCTGACCCTGTGTTGTTGTAGTGGATAGTGTAGACGACCTGCTCACCGGGGGCCGCGGAGGTCTTGTCCGCAGTCTTCTTCACAGCCATGGAAGGTTTGGTCTGGTCATTCATCTCTCCTTTCGTGGGCGATTTCGAAATGTACCAGTCATTGACACTGTCAGTATCGAGGGGCTTATCCGTCTCGGACTCCCTGTATCTGGACCAGCTCTCAGACACCTTGATGCTTGGGTAGTCTGTCTCATCGATGTCAGTAGTTCCGTTGACCAGCTTGATATTCGCCCCTCCATCGGGGAGCTTGTCCCCGCTAAGATCCACCGTGAGGTACTCGTTGCCGCTGCCAAAGGCCCCGATCGTTGTCCCCTGGGGGAATGTGTATGCCGTGACTCCATCCACCATGACCTCCCATCCGGAGATGTCGATCTCGCTGTCTGTTGGATTGGCCACCTCGATCCACTCACTTCTCTTCTTGTCAGGCCTTATCTCGTTCAACACGACGTCGTCGCCCTGCGGACTGCGTGTCCTGCTCCTGCTGGTGGAGTTGGTCAGCGCGACGTCGGAACGGTCATAGTTCTTGCTCCAATCGATCATGAAGACGTGGGCGACGAAATCATCGGTCAAGTTGAGGACTTGAACGGGAACTCCCAGCTCCATCCTGATGCTGTCAGTTGCTGCGTCCAACGGCGAACTGAGCTCCCAGGGGATCTCGGAGGACTGGTTGTAGACGTAAACGCCAGTGGAGTTGATGCTTCCGCCTTTGCCTACGACGAGCAACATGAAGTCGTATCCGACGAACTGGCCGTCCGCGATCGTTCTCAGGCCTGTGCTCGGACCGTCTCTGTCCAGATACACGACGACCCTGTCCATTCCCTCGGAGACCTTTACGGGGGCGGGACCGATGTAGACCCTGACGCTTTCGTTGGCGTAGGGTTCTGTGAAGTTGGACGGAAGTACGGTCTCTAGCCAATAGTCCCCGCCGAAGGGATAGTCCAGTTCGCCGTCACCGTCCACATCGCCTCCCTCGGAGATGTCCGATGTACCGTCGTTGTCGAAGTCGAACCTGTATATCCCGTTCGGACCGTCGAGGTCGTCCGGCACGGTATCACGGTCGCTGTCCAGATAAGGAGGAATGTATGTTCCTGGCCTCTCATACGAGGCGGGAATCAGATCACCGCCGAGCATCCTTCCCAGGCGGTCGACCTCGAGGTAGAAGGAGACGTTCTCCGCCCTGTGATGTGAGTAGTTCCTGAGGTCGATGTTCTTGTTCACCGTGGCATTGGTGGAGTCGATCCTTATGACGTCATCGCTGCCATCCACCTGGTATGACCCGTTCCAATCCGCAAATGCACCGTCCACGGTCACTTCAGGCGGGGAAAGGATGTACGAGTTCGTGAGAAAGCCTTCCCTGATGAGCACCGTCGAGTTCGCGATGACATTGTCGAGCCTGAGTCCAAAAGAATGGGTTTGAGGCATGGAGGACAACTGCGCCACTGCGAAGAGCGTTACATTGCCCGTGAGCGGGCTCGAGGATGTGTTCAGCTGGAACTGGACACTGCCGCCAGCAACGTCCGAGCTCCCCAGGAGGAGGTCCGATGCGTCCCACACCCCGTCGACGTTCGAGTCCAGATACAGCACAACGGTGACGAGGTCATCAGAGAGATTGCCCTGCTTCGAGAAGTCGAGAGACAGAGTACTCAGGGCGGTCGCCTGGACTCCCAGGTCCAGGGAAAGAACGGGGAATTCTGTCTGCGTCACAACCTGCGGGGCCACGGTCTCAACGTCCACCGTGAGCGCCCCGCGGTCCGTTTCAACTACCGCGTCCCCCACATCCATGTTCCCGAAGATGTCCTTGGTCGCCAGCAGCGCCCTGGCATCAGTGTTGGCAAGACTGAAGACCGCCTCCAGCCTGTTTTGCTTCACGGCGCAACCAGC
>JAGLRN010000008.1 GCA_023136265.1 Thermoplasmata archaeon | reverse complement strand
CGAGGTGGAGAACATCAGGATCATCGCGCGCGGGAAGCGGGACGGCCTGAGCGAGTCCACCATAAGGGACCTCCTGGTGATCTGAGTGGAGATAGCTGTCGTCGGTGATGAGGACTTCGTTCTCGGCTACAAGCTCGTGGGCATCAGGAAGACGTATCCGGTAGAGGACGAGGAGCTGGAGTCGGTCATCAATGACGTTCTGCAGGACACGGGCGTCGGCATCCTCGTCCTTTCCACGCGTTCGCTGGGCAAGGTCAGTGCGGGCGCCAAGAGGAGGATAATGGCCAGCTCGCACCCCGTTGTCATAAGTGTTGGCACGGAGGAAGAAGAGGACCTCAGGGAGAAGGTCAAGAAGGCAATTGGAGTCGATTTGTACAGGAGCTAAGGGAGGAACTGGAATGGAAGAGATCGAGAGACCCGAGATGACACGCCCCGTGGGGGAGACAGCAGGCGAGATCTACCGTGTCGCGGGTCCAGTCGTCACCGCCACGGGCATCCATCCGAGGATGTACGATGTGGTTGAAGTGGGTCATGAGAAGCTGATGGGTGAGGTCATCAAGATAGTCGAGGAGAAGACGATCATCCAGGTCTATGAGGACACGAGCGGCGTCAAGCCGGGGGAGCCCGTCCGTGATACGAAGGCCTCCCTGGTCGTGGAGCTCGGACCTGGTCTGCTTGGGACCATATACGATGGCATACAAAGGCCATTGAAGGTCCTCACGGAGACGATGGGGGACTTCATCCTGAGAGGGGTTTCCGCTCCTGGCATCTCCAGGGAGAAGAGATGGGGATTCACGCCCACGGTCGCCGTCGGTGACACTGTTCAGGGCGGGACCATCATAGGTAAGGTTCAGGAGACCACTTACACCGAGCACAGAGTGCTCTGCCCGCCAAAGATGTCGGGGAAGGTCGCCGCGATAGGAGAGGGAGAGTTCACCGTCACCGACACGGTGTGCACGCTCGACAACGGCCAGAAGATCTCGATGATGCAGAAGTGGCCGGTCAGAGTGCCACGGCCGTCCGTGGAGAAGCTGATGCCCTCGATCCCTCTGGTTACAGGCCAGAGGGTATTGGACATGTTCTTCCCCGTCGCGAAGGGCGGAACCGCCGCCATCCCCGGCGGGTTCGGCACGGGAAAGACCGTGACCGAGCATCAGCTGGCCAAGTGGTGCGATTCCGAGATAGTCGTCTACATCGGGTGCGGGGAGCGGGGGAACGAGATGACGGAGGTCCTTACGGATTTCCCCAAACTGGAGGACCCGAAGACCGGTGCTCCTCTCATGGAACGCACGGTCCTCATCGCGAACACGAGCAACATGCCCGTCGCCGCCAGAGAGGCGTCCGTCTACACTGGCATCACGATCGCAGAGTACTACAGGGACATGGGATACGACGTCGCCCTCATGGCGGACAGCACGAGCAGATGGGCCGAGGCCATGCGAGAGATCTCCTCGCGTCTGGAGGAGATGCCGGGCGAGGAGGGTTATCCCGCCTATCTGTCCTCGAGGCTGTCGGAGTTCTACGAGAGGGCCGGGCGGGTCAAGACGCTCTCAGGGGCCGAAGGCTCGGTCAGCGTCGTCGGTGCGGTCTCACCGCCTGGTGGGGACTTCTCTGAGCCCGTGACGCAGGGAACGCTCCGCATAACCAAGGTCTTCTGGGCACTCGACACGAGGCTGCGAGAGAGGAGGCATTTTCCCTCCATCAATTGGCTCACGTCCTACAGCCTGTACAACAGAACGCTCAGCGACTGGTTCGTCGAGAACGTCAGTCCTCATTGGTCCGAACTTCGTGAGTGGTCGATGGCCATTCTCCAGCGCGAGGCCGAGCTCCAGGAGATCGTCCAGCTCGTGGGCTCCGACGCGCTCCCCGAGGACGAGCAGCTGACGCTCGAAGTTGCCAGGATGATAAGGGAGTTCTTCCTGCAGCAGAACGCATTCCACAGCGTGGACACGTTCGCCCCGCTCGAGAGGCAGTACGAGCTGCTCGCGACCATAAAGAGGTTCTCGGACCTTGCGAAGAAGGCTCTGTCGCTGGAAGTGACCTATCAGGAGCTGGCGGACATGGATTCGATAACGCTCCTGGGCAAGATGAAGTACGAGGAGGACTTCGCGGGCGAGCACAAGAAGGTCACGGACAAGATGGACGAGGAGTTCAGGCAGAAGGAGGTGATTTCCTGACCAAGGAGTACAGGACCATCAGCGAGATCGCGGGGCCGCTCATCTTCGTGGAGAAGACGGAATGGGTCGGCTACGGCGAGCTCGTGGAGATCGTCCTTCCGGACGGAACGAGAAAGAGGGGGCAGGTCCTCGATACATCGAAGGACATCGTCGTCGTTCAAGTCTTCGAGGGAACCGCCGGGATCGACAGAAGCTCGAGCGTCAAGTTCCTCGGCGAGACCGTCAAGCTGAACGTGTCCAAGGACATGCTGGGCCGCGTGCTGTCAGGCTCGGGAGAGCCGCTGGACGGCGGACCGCCAGTGATTCCCGAGAAGAGGATCGAGATCCTGGGCGCGGCGATCAACCCATTCTCAAGAGCCCCGCCAGAGGAGTTCATACAGACCGGGATTTCCACCATAGACGGGATGAACACCCTCGTCAGGGGACAGAAGCTCCCGATATTCTCCGGTTCCGGGCTCCCGCACAACGAGATCGCGCTCCAGATCGCCAGGCAGGCGAAGGTCCTCGGCGAAGAGGAGGAGGAGTTCGCGGTCGTCTTCGTCGCGATGGGCATCACCCACGAGGAGGCGCAGTACTTCATGCGGGACTTCGAGCGGACGGGCGCGCTCAAGCGGGCGGTCCTGTTCCTGAATCTTGCCGACGACCCGGCCGTCGAGCGGTTGATCACACCGCGAATGGGACTGACCGCCGCGGAATACCTGGCCTACGAGCAGGACTATCACATCCTTGTCATCCTGACTGATCTCACCAACTACTGCGAGGCGCTCCGTCAGATCGGCGCTGCCAGGGAGGAGGTCCCCGGAAGGAGAGGCTATCCGGGCTACATGTACACTGACCTGGCGACGATGTACGAGCGGGCGGGCAGGATACACGGCAAGAAGGGTTCCATCACTCAGATCCCGATCATATCGATGCCTGACGACGACATCACGCATCCGATACCAGACCTGAGCGCTTACATCACGGAAGGCCAGCTGGTCGTCTCGAGGGAGCTGCACAGGAAGGGCATCTACCCGCCGATAGACATCTCCCCGTCGCTCTCGAGGCTCATGGACGCCGGGATAGGCGCGGAGCAGACGAGGGAGGACCACAAGCAGGTCTCGGACCAGTGCTACGCCGCTTACGCGGAAGGAAAGGACCTCCGCGGGCTGGTCGCTATCGTCGGAAAGGAGGCCCTCTCCGGGAGGGACAGGAAACTGCTCGACTTCGCGGACGTGTTCGAGGCCAAGTTCGTCCGCCAGGGCAGGGAGGAGGACAGGGAGATCCTGAGAACGCTGGGCATATCGTGGGAGATGCTCGCCGCGCTGGATGAGAGGATGCTGACGAAGATAGACAGGGTCACGTTGGAGAAGTATTATCCCAAACGCCAAGAGGGAGAGGATGGTCAGGGAGTACAAGGCGACTAGGTCGGAGCTTATCGAGCTCAAGAAGCAGATCAAGCTGTCCACGACTGGGCACAGACTGCTCAAGATGAAGAGGGACAGCCTCATCGCCGAGTTCTTCAACATCCTGGACAAGGCCAAGGGCATCAGGTCCGGCATTCAGGACAAGTACGACCGCGCCATGGAAAGGCTCTCCATCGCGAAGGCGATCGAGGGCACGATAGGCGTGAAGTCGGCCGCGTTCGCCGCGCTCGAGAACCCAGAGATGGAGCTCACAACGAAGAACATCATGGGCATCGTCGTCCCCGAGATCGATTCGAGGAGCGTCAAGAAGAGGATCGACGAGCGGGGCTACGGCATCATAGGCACGTCCTCCAGGATCGACGAGGCGGCCGAGGCGTTCGAGGACCTGGTGGAGGACATCGTCATCGCGGCGGAGATCGAGACCACGATGCGACGGCTGCTGGACGAGATCGAGAAGACGCGAAGGAGGGTCAACGCGCTCGAGTTCAGGGTCATCCCTAATCTCGAATCGCAGGAGGCGTTCATCAGGCTCCGGCTGGAGGAGCTCGAGCGGGAGAACATCTTCCGCCTGAAGAGGTTCAAGGAGGCCTGATGGGTCTTATCGACAAGTTCGTCGAGATGTATCAGACCCCCGAGGGGAAGATGCGGCTCTTCCGCATCCTGTTCTGGATATCGACCGCCTTCATGCTCTTCGGGCTGGGGCTGATCGTTCTGTCCGCCTTCGGATGAGCCCGTAAGGGTGGCGGGCTCTGGAGAGCGCATGGTGTCCTTTTCGAGGGCAAAGACCGCACTGGCCCTACAGCGAGAGTAGAGAAGACGTACAGAAAACGTATAGAATACGTACAGAAAACGTAGAGGTACCTTAGAGGTATACTAGAGGTACCATAGAGGTATCATAGAGTCACCCTACAGAAACAGTACAGCGGACGTATAGAAAATGTACAGCGCGCCTACAGAAACAGTACAGCGCGAACGGAGGATGTACATAAAGATGACGGCGGGAGAATCCGGAATCCACTCACGGACCGGTCGAGGGGGACCTGAGTGGAAAGGGGAGAAGACCACCGAAACGCTCAAGTGCAGTTGTCAAGGGCTCCTAAGCGGAGTTGAAGTGGAGTGGGTGTGGAGGGAAAGTGAAGGGAGGCTGAGAAATTGGAGAATGTATGGAAAGCGGGAAATAGCAGCCCCGAATATGAACTGGCGGAAGTGAAATGAGCGGGATAGCCGACGTCCTACTGTTCGTCTCCATAGCCCTTCTCGCAGTCGGCTTCTTCTGGAGGCGCAACCGCTGTCACCTCGTGCGCGCGGCGGGCTGGTCGGTCTTCGGAATCTTCTGGTGGCTCCAGATACCCTACTACATCGCGGCGGTGGACGTCTTCAACGCGCTCACGGGCGCGCTAGCCCTGCCCGCGTTCATGTTCTTCGCATATCACGAGTTCCTTTCCTACCGCTGGCGGGAGGAGTACCAGCCGCTCAAGTTCCTGGCGGGCGCGACGTTTCTCGCGGCGGGCGTCTTCTTCACGGTCGATAGGATCCCGTTTCTGGCGGGGAACCTCATCCAGGTCGTCTCGGACCACACGGTCGCCGTCCTCAACGCCTTCGGAGGCGACTACTCGACGGGCGGGATAATCTACCCCGGCGGGTTCAGCTGGTACAGGGTCTCCTCCGAGGAGATCTACGTTACGATCAGGGAAGCGGACATACACATCATCCTTGCCTGCACGGGCATCCAGGCCCTTGCGGTCGCGGTAAGCTTCATCCTCTCGACGGACGCCAAGTGGAAGAGGAAGGGCTTGGCCCTCGGAATAAGCATCCCCGTGATCTACATCATGAACCTCGTGAGGAACGTGGTCGTGATACACCTCTACGACGTCCAGAGCGTCAACTTCGAGCTCGCTCACGGCTTCATCGGGAAGATGATATCGCTCCTCACGCTCGTGGGGCTGGTCGTCCTGCTCTTCGAGATCCTGCCCCAGTTCTATGACAACATAATGGGCTCGTTCGACCTGCTGTGGAGAAAGGGGCCCAAGCACGAGCCGAAGGACATCTACGAGCGGCTGCTGAAGAAGAAGCCTACTTGAGCTTCCTCTCCCAGTCGCCCTCCTTGTATTTCTTCACGCCCACGATGAGGGCCATCATCTCGTCCAGGTCCTCGAGCGCGGTCACGTCGCCCGACCACTTCTTCTTGTCGAACTCGTACCTCGTCTCGAAGTCGGACACGAACGCCTGGAGGGTGCTATCCGTCCAATTGGGCACCTTGCCTGCGAAGAACGCTGCAGCGTAGATGTGCGAGCCCTTGGCGATGACTATGTTCTTCTCCCCGAACTCGAACCTTCTCAGCTCGTCGTCCTCCCTGAAGGAGTCGCGTATGAACTCCTGTATCGCGGTGAGCATTCCCGCCAGAATGTCCTCGTCCCTGTCGGCGTGCAGCCTTCTCGTCCTGTGAGCGATAAGCCTGCCCTCGTTGCCCACGACGAACATGTCCTCGACGGCGTACATCTCCCTGATGCTGCGCCAGACGAAGATCAGGACCGCGAGCACGACAATGATGATGAACGCGGACCAGGGGAAGAACAGGACATCCCAGATCGGCGGGGCGAGCGCTCGCACCCTCACCGACGCGGAGGCGCTGACACCGCTCATGGTTGCGTTCATCCAGCCACTGTCGGATATCGTCTGGGCCTTCAGCTCGTTCTGCGTTACGGAGCCCACGTTGCTCGTCCAGACGACACTAGACGCTGAAACGTCCACCTCGTTGCCGTCGGCGTCATATCCCACGGCCAAGAACACCTGCTTCTGACCCACCTTGAGGTCCACCGTGTCCGGGATTACCTCCAGCGTCGTCAGTGCACCGGCGATGATGAGGAAATCATCCGTCGTCGCCGATAGGTTCTCGTCGTGGCGGGCGGTGATGTTCCCAACGCTTCCCGCCAGGACGGGATCGAAGACAGCGTAGTTGCGTCTCTCAGGGGATATCGTGCCGAAGTTCCCGGAAAGGGACCAGTTCGCATCCACGGGGCCGATGAAGTTGCCGAAGAAGTCGTAGCCGTAGCAGTAGAGGGTGATGTTGTCGTTCGTCGTGATCGTGCCCAGCGACCATGGGGAGACTCTCACTGTGTGAAGTGCACCAGGTGTGACGGTGACCTGAACGCTCGCGTTCATCGCCGAAGAGGTGTCATTGCAGTACACCGTCCATATGCTCCCGCTAGCGTTCGCAGAGCCCGGGTAGTACGTCCCGGTGACGCCCACGATGCCCAGCGGGTCGGTCGTGTTCCAGGCGGGCGTGATGACGACCTCGTTGCTTTTGTTGTCGTAGCCCCGGCAGTCGAAGTCCACGAACTCGTCGGTCGTTCCTGCCCAGGAGGCGGGCGTTATCTCCAGGTGGGCGATTTCCGCGGGCGCGATGTTCAC
This sequence comes from Thermoplasmata archaeon, assembly GCA_023136265.1. Classification (GTDB taxonomy): domain Archaea; phylum Thermoplasmatota; class Thermoplasmata; order RBG-16-68-12; family JAGMCJ01; genus JAGMCJ01. Next base: position 14,803 of record JAGLRN010000008.1, on the reverse strand, counting down.
GGTCGCGTTCGCCCAGAGACCGCCAGCGCTGGCGGTGACCGTCCAGGTACCAGCGTCATGGGGAACGTATACGCCGTTCGGGTCGACCGAACCGTTCAGATCCGTCGTTGTCCAAGTGAACGTCATCGAAAGAACGTGCCCGTACGCGTCGTAGGCGGTCGCGTCGAAGTCATGCATGTCCTCAGCGGTCCCGTCCCACATGACTGGATCGATGACGATGTGGTCGAGAGTTCCCAGGAACTCGTAGTCCACGCTCATGTTGTAGAGTTGCGGCGTGACTGTCGTGTCGGTCGTCATGAGATTCGCCCTGATGGTGATGTTCTGAGCGGTCAGCGCGGACAGGCTTGCGCCCGGTGTCGTTGAGATCCAGTTCGATGCAATGTCGTCCCAGTACCAGTAGGTGATGTCACAGGCGGGCGGGATTGCGTGCGAGGCGTTGAACTCCCTCCAGCCGACGAGCGGTTCGGCGGGCGTGAAGTTCATTGTTCGCACGAATCCTGTCGGGGAATACTGCCAACCAGCGATCGTTACGGAGTCCACGATCGGAGTTAGGCTGGCGTTCGTCGTCGTGAGCGAAATGTTGTACTGGATGTATTTGGCGGAGGGACTTTGTATCGACTCCCCGGAGGGATTCGTGAGCTGTAGGGACCACGGGCTCCAAGAGCCGTCTGGCGGGTACATATCCCCCGTCCTCGTTCTCAAGGAGACATTGTACACGGGATCCTGTGGTCCTTCGACCCAGGATATGTTCTCCCATGTCGTGTTAAAGGAAGCGTCGAAAACTTGAGACGCGAACCAGCCATCGTTGTAGTCAGGCCAAATGATGGAGACATTATCGAATCTCAGGTCCGCCTGGCAGGCGGCGGACGTATCCACGATGAGATGTAGCGAGAGCGATATCTGATAGGTGTCCGCTGCCATCATGTAGGAGCTCAGATCGAAATACATGGATGTCCACTGTTGCGTGGAAACGAACGTCTTGTTCCAGGTGAAGTCGCTCCCAGAGTTGTTGACCCTGACCGCCGCGTTATAGAGCGAGACGCCCTGCACGGTCTCGACGAGGTAGTCGAAGGTAAGGACCACGCCGTGCGGCTGTCCAGAGGTTGGATCGGGCTTCACAAAGGTCTGGTTGATGTATGCAGTCTGCTCGAAGCTATTGTGGAATGTGAGATGAATGTCGTCGACGTGGAAGATGACTGGGATGGTGATGTTTGTGACGAAGACCCTGAAGATCTGGATTGAGGACAAGTCACCTGTGAACGACTCCAAGGAGAAGTAGTATGCCTGCCAACCTGTTGTCATATGATAGACAGAAAGATCCTCTTCGATGGTTCCGTCACTGAGGTTGACGTAAAGCTGCAGGCCAGGACCCGCGAAGCTGGTGTCTGCCTGAAAGACGATTCTGTTGTATGTTGACCAATCCTGACCGACGAGCATTGTCTTGACGGCCCCGCCAGAGCTCGAAGAATCGCCACCGGAGTCGTAGGAGACATTAAGTGAGCCATTTCCCTCCACGAAATTCAATAGCTCCTGGGTAACCAACGCTCCGGGCGTGCCCAACCAGTTTGTAGCGGCTATGTCGTCCATGTTATCGAACTGAGCATCGACCTCCCCGCTACTGTGCTTGAGAAAGGCATTCTCAGTCGTCGCATTCCAACCCGTCGTGATATCAGGCATCGTGCCGTAGCTCCACGGCCCGCTAGAAGAGAAGTCGCCGACGGAGATGAGGTCCCCAGGGTTCCCGCTCAGCTCGACGTAACCCGCCGCATTGACACTGACGTTCCGCTCACCTTCCGCGTCAAGGAAGTCGCCTTCCGTCGAATCAGTAAAGCTCACGTTCACCCGCTCAAGCTCAGCGGCCCCTCCAGAGACGGAAACGCCGGCATACGTGAAGTTCGCGGGCTCGTCCAGCTCCCACAGGACGGACTTCGTCCCGTCGAGGTTGTCCACGACATCGGGGTCCGAGCCAGATGACAATGGAAGCCCCACGAGGAACGCGGCTTGCAGTACCACTACAGAAACGAGCAGGAGGCAGCTTCGCCTTCGGAGGCTTTCCGGCTTCATCGGCTTACCTCGAGGTTTTCTCCCTCCTCCCCCAGCGTTCTCCCCCTTCGATAGGAGAACTCTCGGTTTCCATGAGACAGATTCTACTTAAAGCTATCGAAGGGCACGTCCAACATCACAGGATTATCCCGAGCTGACTCTTGATGACCATCCTGCCCAGCGCCTCGAAGGCCTCCTGGACCTTCTCTCCGGTCTTCGCGCTGGTGTACGTGAAGGGCGCCTCGAACGCCTTCGCGACCTCCGTGGCCTCCTTGTCACCGAACTCGGCTTTGTCCTCCAGGTCGACCTTGTTCAGGGCGATCATGACCGGGATTTTGCCCGCTTCCTTCATCGTGGAATCCACCCAGTCGTCCAGGTCCACGAGGGTCTTCTTCCTCGTCAGGTCCGCCACCGCGAGAACGCCGTTCGCACCGTAGAAGTACGCTTCCTTCAGAAGCTCCCGGAAGCCCTTCTCCCCCATTATGTCCCAGACGGTCATGTCCAGCTGGATGTTGAAGTCCCCGCCCTCGAACTCGAGCTCCTTCTTCGAGACCTTCGTCCCTATGGTCGTGATGTACTTGTCATCGAACTCGTTCACAACGAATCTCTTGATCAGGCTCGTCTTCCCGACGGCCTTCTCGCCTACCAGACAGATCTTGGACTTCAACCTTCTAGTCTCAACCATGCACATTCCCTCGAGTCGGACAATACCAGACCCTGCAAAAATCGGGCACAGCCTATATAACCCTATCGAGACGGTTCGTGCAAGGAGAGCTGACTCTTCAGGATGCGCTCGCCCAGCTTCTCGAAGGCGAGCTCCACGTTCTCCCCGGTCTTCGCGCTGGTGTAGAGGTACTCGGCGTTGAAGGCCCTGGTGGCCTGGTCGAGCTCGCTCTCGCCGTACATCACCATGACCTCGTCCTTCAGGTCCACCTTGTTGACTGCGTAAATCACGGGAATCTCTCCGACGACGCCAAAGACGGATTCGACCCAGTCGTCCAGCTCCCTCAGCGTGTTGTACCTCGTGAGGTCGCAGACGGCCAGGACGCCCTTCGTTCCGTGGAAGAACGCCTCCTTAGTGAGGTCCCTGAAGGTCTTCTCGCCCATGATGTCCCAGATGACCATCACCGTGTGGACGGTCATGTTCGATTCGGGCATGTCGAACCTGAGCTCCTTCTTGGAGACCTTCGCGCCCAGCGTCGTGATGTACTTGTCCTCGAACTGGTCCAGGACGTATCTCCGAATGAGGCTGGTCTTCCCTACTGCCGCCTCGCCTACCAGACAGATCTTTGCCTTGAGCGTTTCCTCTCTCACAGCAATCCCGCCTTTATGGGCCTCAAACAATAATTCTATGTTGCACATAAGTCTATTGGGGTGATTCTCAGTAACTATTTCTATTCCTGCGTTGTTCTCCTGGCGATGAAGAAGAGAACGAGGCTCATCCTGGCGCTGGACGTGACGGACAGGCAGGAGGCGATGCGGGTCGTTTCGGAGGTTGCCGACCACGTGGACGCCGTGAAAGTTGGCTATCCAGCAGTGCTCCCGCTGGGAATGGAGCTCGTGGAGGAGATCTCCCGCAGCGCAGACGTCATCTGCGACTTCAAGGTGGCGGACATACCCAACACGAACAGGCTCATCGTGGAGGAGGCCTTCAGGCGGGGCGCGAGCGGCGTCATCGTGCAGGGCTTCGTCGGCGGGGATTCCGTGCGAGCATGCGTGGAGGCGGCGAAGGGTGATGTGTTCGTCGTGACGGAGATGAGCCATCCTGGCGGGAAGGAGTTCACAGAGCCCGTGGCGGATGAAATGGCCCGCCTGGCGGTGGAGGCCGGCGCGAGCGGGATAATAGCTCCCGCCACACGTCCTGAGCGAGTGAGAGAACTTCGAGAGATCGTCGGACCGCTACTCATACTATGCCCGGGCGTGGGCGCCCAGGGAGGGTCGGCTTCAGACACGATTGCGGCGGGGGCGGACTACGTCATCGTCGGGCGGTCGATCTACCAGGCGGAGGACCCGCGAGCGGTTGCAGATGGCCTGGCAGAGGAGATAGGCTCGGCGCTGTGAGCGTCCAGGCGGTGCTTTCGGGCACTCGGATAGGCTCGGGTATTCTCCTCCATTTGCCTCAAACGCAAGATGAGGATTCTGAAATCGGTTCATGCAAAGTCTTATGATATGCCCAGAGCTTTGGATTGCACAGGTTGTGGATGTGAATGAAGAGCAGATTGCCAAAGACCGCATCACGCTGGTCATTGGAATAGTCCTGTTCCTGGTCGGGTTCTCCCCTTGGTGGTTGCTGGTTCCGCTGAACCTTCACCTATGGCTTGGCTTGACCGTCGGCTGCGGTTTCGGGATTGCGGGCATCGTTGGCTTCTTCGTCATGATTCTGGGTGCGATTTACTCCATGGAACACGTATTCTGGAGCAAGAAGCGGACGGTTGAGGGCGTTGCCGAAGCCTACGGTTTCTATGGAACTCTTGCTTCGGTGCTCGCCGCCCTGGCCCTCCTGGGTGAGATGCTGCTGAGTGTTTGGTGGGTTTTCTCGGTTCTGATGATCGTCGCTGTGCTGACCTTCCTGGGGCTTTTCATGGGCATCCACGGGATACGTTTCAAGTGGAACCTCTGGGTCACGTCTGCACTCCTCATATCGACAGAGGTCATCGTGGTCCAGATACTCTACGTGTTCTTCGGGGTTCCCACTCTCGGATTCGTCTGAGCGGCCTGACTACGTCACCGTCGGCAGGTCGATCTACCAGGCGGAGGACCCGAAGGCCGAGGCTTCGAGAATAGTCGGCGAGATAGGATCCATCCTGTGAAGGGACCGCACACAACGATCGTACCATCTCTGATTGAGCGGGCATCATCTACGCGCTTAATCGCCCTTTGGATTGACAGTATCGGCCTCCACCATCAGCACGACCGTCCTTTCGTCGGCCCTCGTTCGATGCTCGACGCCTTTCGGTACCGTATACGCTTGATTCTGGCCTATCTCGACCGTGCCGCCCTGCAGATCCAGTAGCAGTCTTCCGGATATCACATAGAAGAATTCGTCTTCGTTATCATGATGATGCCAATGGAACTCACCTTCGAAGACCCCTAGCCGCACGAGGGAATCGTTCACTTGACTCAGGTTCATGTTGCACCATTTCTCTGAACATGCCTCCACGATGCTCGGTATGTCAATAACCTCCGACTGCCCGCTTTTCCCACTCATTTCCGCTCACCTATCCTCATCCATCTCCAGATCATGTAGCCGAAGAGAATCCAGACGAGGAAATTGACTGCGACCAGCACTTCATTGATCATCGCCCCACCTTCGTTCTGTCCTCCGCTCGCTGCCTCCATCGACGTGAGCATATGAAATCATTTCGGAGGAGGCCATCCCACATGTCCGAGGGCCTGCAAGCAAATGACATATACCCTTCGCCCTTTACGATATGATAGAGCTCTATGATTCAGATAAGATTCCATGGCAGGGGAGGCCAGGGTTCTGTTGTCGCATCGAACATCTTGGCCGCAGCGGCGTTCTTGGAGGAGAAATGGGTGCAGTCCTTCCCCTTCTTCGGAGTCGAGAGAAGAGGCGCGCCCGTGACGGCGTACACGAAGATCGACGACAAGCCCATCTGGGACAGGTCGGAGATCACGGACCCCGACTATGTCATCGTCCTGGACGCTTCGCTCGTGGCCGTCGTCGACGTCACGAACGGTCTCAAGGAGAACGGGATGGTCCTGCTCAACAGCGAGAGCAAGCCCGAGGATATCGAGCTAGGTGACAGCTTCAGGATCGCGACCGTCGATGCAACGGAAGTGGCCGTCGCGCACGGCCTGGGGAGCAAGAGCGCTCCAATCGTCAACAGCTCCATCCTGGGCGCGTTCTCCAAGGCCTCGGGCGAGGTCGACATCAAGTCGATAGAGGCGAGCATTCTCAAGATGGCTCCCGCCAAGCACAAGGAGAACGCGGCTGCTGCCCTCGAGGCCTATGAAAAGGTCCAGTTCTAGGTGATACTCATGGCGAAAAGTGTCGAGGATTTACCATACATACCTCTGATGAGCGAATCTTCCGCGGTCAACAAGACCGGGGTATGGCGAGTGATCAAGCCGATCGTGGACCAGGAGGAGTGCAATCAGTGCTACATCTGCTGGAAGTTCTGTCCGGATGTCGCCATCCATATAGACGAGGAGGGCAGCATTCTCATCGACTACGACCACTGCAAGGGCTGCGGGATCTGCGAAGCCGTCTGTCCGAAGAAGTGCATTGAGATGGTCAAGGAGGAATAAGGATGCCGATGGATGTCATGACCGGGAACTCAGCGCAGGCCTACGGGGCCAAGCTCGCGAGGGCTGAAGTCGTCGCCGCCTATCCGATAACGCCGCAAACGACCGTCGTGGAAAAGCTGGCGGACCTCGTCGCGAGCGGGGAGATGAAGGCCCAGTTCATCAAGGTGGAGAGCGAGCACAGCGCGATGGCGGCATGCATCGCCGCCTCCGCCACCGGCGCGAGGGCATATACCGCGACCGCCGCGCACGGCCTGGCGCTCATGCACGAGATGCTCATCTGGGCGGCAGGTTCGAGGCTGCCGATCGTCATGGGCAACATCAACAGGGCGATGGCCCCGCCGTGGAGCGTGTGGGCGGACTACCAGGACAGCATCGCAGAGCGGGACACGGGCTGGATGCAGTTCTACTGCCAGAGCAGTCAGGAGGTGCTGGACACGGTCATCCAGGCGTACAAGGTGGCCGAGAACCACGACGTCCTGATCCCGGCGATGGTCATGGAGGACGCGTTCTACCTCTCGCATACGTTCGAGCCCGTCGACGTTCCCCCTCAGAAGGACGTCGATGACTTCCTCCCGCCATACGATCCTCCGGTCAAGCTCGATGTTGATAATCCCGTCGGGCTCTGCGCGCTCGTACCGCCGGACCATTACATGGAGTTCAGGTTCAAGATTGCCAAGGCGATGGAAGACTCCCGAAAGGTGATACAGGAAGTCGACGAGGAATGGGAGAAGAAGTTCGGCAGGTCGCACGGCGGGCTCGTCGAGCGGTACCGGATGGAGGATGCGGACGCCGCGATAATCGCCGCAGGCACCATGTCCTCGACGGCCAGGGTGGCGATCGACAACATGAGGGACAAGGGCAAGAAGGTCGGCCTGGCCAGGCTCAGGGTCTTCCGCCCGTTCCCCTACGAGGAGATAAGGCAGATCGCCAAGGAGGTCGACTCCATCGGCGTTCTCGACCGGAGCTATACGTTCGGTCACGGGGGCGCCTTCTACACTGAGACCGCCGGCGCGCTCTACCAAGCTCCCGAGCGCCCGCATGTGAAGAACTACGTGATCGGGATCGGAGGCAGGGACATACCGCCGAAGGACATCGAGGGGATACTCGAGAAGGTTCTGACAAAGGAGGACGGCGGCGAGGTCGAGTGGTTCGGCCTTCGGACGTCTGGCAGCAGGGAGGTGAACTAGGTGGGGAAGCTCACGATACCTCAGGAAGAGCTCATGAACAGCGGGCACATCGGATGCCTGGGCTGTGGCGGGACGCTCGCGATGAGGTACCTCTTGAAAGCGCTGGGGAAGAGAACGATGATCACGATCCCCGCGTGCTGCATCGCCATAATGTCCGGCATCTACCCGAGGAATTTCCTCAAGGTGCCCCTGCTCGATGTGGCGTTCGAGACGACCGCTGCGTCCGCGAGCGGGATCCGAGCGGCCCTGGACGCGAAGGGCATCGACGACGTCTATGTCGTCGGCTTCGGCGGGGACGGCGGGACCGCGGACATCGGGATTCAGGCCCTGTCAGGGACGGCGGAGCGTGGCGACAACATCATCTACGTGATGTATGACAACGAGGCCTACATGAACACGGGCATCCAGCGTAGCGGTGCGACGCCCTTCGGTGCGTGGACGACGACGACGCCAGTGGGCACGACAGGGGATTTCAAGAAGAGACCCAAGAAGAACATGGTCGAGATAATGGTGGCTCACGATATCCCCTACGCAGCGACCGCGTCCGTTGCATACCCGGAGGACTTCGTGAAGAAGGTGATGAAGGCGAAGGACATGGACGGGACGAAGTTCTTCCACGTGTTCTCGCCCTGCCCGACGGGTTGGCGGTACTCGCCCGAGATGACCATCCAGATCGGTGTGCTGGCCTTCCAGACAACGGTCTTCCCGATGTACGAGGTCGAGAACGGGGTGTACAGGGTGACCAAGAAGCCCGCAAAGAGGAAGCCCGTGGCCGACTACCTCAAGCTGCAGGGAAGGTTCAAGCATCTTGACGACGAGACTATCAAGATCATCCAGAAGAACGTCGACAGGAACTGGGAGATGCTCCTCGCGAAGGCGGAGTTCACGAAGAAGTTCGCGGAGTAGGGAAACCCTAATAAGACCGCGCCCATTGTCAGAGAGCCTTTGAAATACTGGGGGAGGAGAAATGAGTTACAAACACAGCGGTGTGAGTCTTACAGCAGATGAGATGCCGAGGAAATGGTACAACATACTCCCTGATCTTCCTGAGGAGCTGCCGAAGCCCAAGGACCCTGAGGAAGGCGAGTCCAGGGTGGAGATGCTCCCGAAGGTGATGATCAATGAATGCCTTGGCCAGGAGTTCTCCGAGGCCGGGTGGATTGACATCCCGGACGAGATCATGGAACTTTTCATACAGGCCGGAAGACCGAGACAGCTCTTCAGGGCAAAGAGACTCGAGCAGGTGCTCAAGACCCCCGCCAAGCTCTACTACAAGGCCGAGTTCTACAGCCCGACTGGAAGCCACAAGGTGAACACGGCCCTCGCCCAGGCCCACTACGCAAAGAAGGCGGGCTTCGAGAGGCTGACGACGGAGACCGGTGCCGGCCAGTGGGGAACAGCGCTCGCCTATGCTGCCAGCCTGGCGGGCCTCGAGACGAGGATATTCTGGGTCAGAGCCGTTCACGACTGGAAACTCGCGAGAAAGAACTTCATGAGGCTCTACGGCGGCGACGTGCGCGCGTCGCCAAGCAACTCCACCAAGGTCGGCAGGGAGCTGCTCAAGGAGAACGGCAACCATCCCGGGTCCCTCGGGATAGCGGTCTCGGAGGGCATGGAGGACGCGAGGGATGACCCGCAAGCGGTGTACTGCCTGGGCTCGGTTCTCAATCACGTCCTGCTCCATCAGACGATCATCGGGCTGGAGACAAAGAAGCAGTTTGAGAAGCTGGACGAGTACCCCGACATGGTGATATCCTGCCTCGGCGGCGGGAGCAACTTCGGCGGCTTCGCCATCCCGTTCTTGGGCGACGCGATCAAGGGCAAGAAGATACATTTCATAGCGGCGCAAAGCGATGTGTCCCCGAACCTCCAGGGCGAGTACAGGTACGACTTCGCCGACCACGGAGAGCTCACGCCCATGCTGAAGATGTACACGTTGGGGCACAAGACGGAGATGAAGCCCATCAGAGGGGACGGGCTGAGGTACCATGCGGCGGCACCGATCATCAGCCTGCTGAGAAAGCACGGCTACATCGACACGATCGCATATCCCGCCGACGAGAAGTACGTGTTCGACAAGGCGCGGACGTTCATCCAGAGCGAGGGTTTCCTTCCTGCGCCAGAGTCCGCCTACAGCGTCGCATGCGCCATAGACCAGGCTATCGAGTGCAAGCGCAGGAACGAGGAGAAGATCATCGCCTTCAACATCAGTGGGCACGGGTTCATGGACATGGAGGGCTACACGGAAGTCCTCGGACTGAAGTGACCGGCGCTCGTCATTGCCCCCTCGCATTCTTCCACTAAACGTTATATTGCAGATTTGGGATTGACGGTGCGATATCATGATGGAAGTCGATTATGAGGCGTTGGCAAGGAAGATAGTGAACAAGTGCATGCGAATCAAGGAGAACGAGGTCGTCATGCTCTCCGGCGGGATGTATAACATGGACCTCCTCGAGGCCGTCACCGTCAATATCAGGAAAGCGGGCGCATGGCCGTACCTGCGGGTGACCACCGACAGCATGTACAAGAGGCTGATCTCCGACATACCGATCAAGTATCTCAAGAAGGAACCGAAGTACTTCATGAAGTGGATGGACGACATAGACGCCCACATCGGCATTGACCCGTTCATGGACCCCACGGCACTGTCCTCGCTCTCCGAGAAGAGGATGGGAATCAGCAGGCAGGCCGGTCGGAAGCTGAACGACAAGTTCACCAAGCTCGGCATAAGATGGACGGCCGTCGGCTATCCCACGAAGCAAAGGGCGAAGATGTTCAACATCCCGTTCGGCGAGTTCTGGGACATGTTCTGGTCCGCCATGAACGTCAACTACGACGCGATGTACAAGAGGGGGGATAAGGTCGCCAGGGCACTGAGGGGGAAGAAGGAGGTCCACATCTCCTCGGATAAGGGGACCGACCTCACGTTCAAGATAACGGGAAGAAAGCCGCTGATCGACGACGGCATCATCTCCGCACAGGACATCAGGAACAAGGATGTCGGGAACAACCTTCCGTGCGGTGAGGTCTTCCTCGCTCCCGTGGAGACGTCCGCCAACGGCAGGGCCGTCTTCGACCTCGCGTTCAATCGAGGGAAGAAGATCACTGGAATTGACGTCGACTTCACGAAGGGCAAGCTGTCCAGGATAAAGGCCAAGAAGAACGAGAAGCTCCTCAAGGAGGTCATCGCCAACTCGCAGGGCCAGAAGGACCGCATAGGCGAGTTCGGGATCGGAATCAACCCGAAGGTGACCAAGGCGATCGGCTACACGATCACGGACGAGAAGATCGCGGGCACGATCCATATCGCGGTGGGCGAGAACAGGAGCTACGGAGGGAAGAACGAGGCCACCCTGCACTGGGACTTCGTGATGATGCGGCCCACCGTCGAGGTCGACGGCAAGACATTGATGAAGAACGGGAAGCTAGCGGTCTGATGGAATGCGCGAAGGTGTCGGGAAAGCTCTCAGGCGGGCCTTCGGACAGGAGGACCTGATCAGGAAGCTGGAACCGCGCGAGGCTGGGGTCTCCCGCCTCATGAACCCCAAGCGCAGGAGGATATTCGTCCATCTGCTGCGGTCACCCTGCTCTCATCTCAGGCAGCTGTCCAGGGAGCTGGGCATACCGACACAGACGCTCAAGTGGCATCTCGCCGAGCTCGAAGGAGCGGGGATCCTGGACTCGGTCCCCGTCGGAAACAAGAAGTGCTTTTTCGTTCCCGCACGGATCGAGCGGGAGGACATACCCACCCTCTCGCACCTGACTGACGAGATGAGCCGGAAGATCGTTTCCATGCTCATGAGCAAGGGACCGCTCTCCCTGAAGAGCATCTTCACATCCCTCGAGACCTACTACCAGGCCGTGCAGCATCATCTGAAGGGGCTCGAGGAGGCCGGACTGATACGCTCCGACAAGCGGGACAGGAAAAGGACGTACGAGATCTCTAGTGAACTCGTCGGACTGAGGGGCAGGTACCTGGAGAAGAAGACCGAAACGTCCAGCGACCTCCGCAAGGTCCTCGAGGACGACGGGCTCTTACCAAAGGTCGTCAAGACGCTGACGAGGTCGACCGTCTACACGATAGACACAGGAACGGGCCGCGAGGAGATCGAGCTGTTCCTCGACCCGCTCGAGGTCCTAAAAGGGTAGCACGGGCCTGCCGGGAATTTCAAGCGAGTGGTCCTTCCACAAAGCCTTTTGAACCCGAGTTCGGGGCTCCGGAGGCCCCTGTGATATCCATTGCAGTCTTCTTTTGGAAGATGTCTACACTACAGGCCCGCTATTCCTTCTTCTTGAATTCTGTATAGCCACATCGCCCGCAAGACTCACGATCAGAGTGCTGAGCGAGAAAGATACCGGGTCCGCACTTGGGGCAGTGTCTTCTGGTCCTCTTGAGGGTGTCTCCCTCGATCACGTAGCAGTCCTTCTTCGCGTTCATCCTTCCTTCGACTCCTTGTCTGGCTTGGTCTCAGCTGCCTCGGGCTTCTTCTTTGCGGCCTTGGGCCTCTTCTTCTCGGCCTCGGGCTCCTTCTTTGCGGGCTCGGCTGGCGCTTCCTTTTTGGGCTCGGGCTTCTTCTTCTCGGGCTTCTTCTCGGGCTTCAAGAGACCGTTCCTTATGAGGATGTGCTTCCTCTCCACCGAGAGAATCTTATCCTTGTTCTTATAGACCTTCGCATATCCAGTGGTCTCCGGTCTGCCGAAGTCAGAGTTTACCCTGTCGATGATGACCAGGTCCTTCTTCCCCTTGGCGACCTTGGCTATCTCCTCTCTGAGCGCGTCCCGCGTGGGAGTCGGCTCGCTGGGATGCCTCATACGGAACTCGATCTCCACCCTGTCTAGGAGCGGGTTTTCCCTTCTGCTGAGTATCTCAGTCTCCATTGGCCTTCTCCATTTGCAGTAATATGCTTTTAACCTTTCGCTTGGCTTCCTCGTCCACTCGTACAACGACGACCCCCTTCCCGGGCATTCCGTAGAGGACGACGGATCCGAACAGTCCGAGTGCTATGCAGGGCATAGTGGCCAGGTCTTCCTCGCCCTGGACCACCACCATTACCCTCTCCTCGGATTTATAGGCTTCGGCAATCCCCTCCCACATGGACCGTGTGAGCACCCCGGCGGGATTGTCCACTTCCACGCTCCTCCAGTTGAGACCCTCGAAGTACTCCCTGATCTCCTCCTCCTCTCCCCTCCGCGTCTTGAAGTCAACGACTATCACGTCGGGAAGCAGTCCCTGGGTGAGCGCGGAGACGCTGCAGATATCCCCCACGGCCACGAGCTTGGCGGGTCTCCCGACAGCGCCAGCGAGTTCTTGAGAAGAAACGATTGGGCCTATGGCGCTTCCCACTTCGGCCCTGAGCTCATCAGGAAGCCGCAGGTCCCTCGCGAACCTAGCGAACTCGGAGGGCGAACTTCCCGTTGACATTTACGTTCATCTTCTTCGCTATCTCGGACTTCTGGTGATCGACGATGATGACGTACCCCTGCCACTCCTTCGACGTCTCCTTCCCGCAGAGCGGACAGACATCCTCTTTCGTGATGTAGCTGCAGTGCTTACAGGACTTCGGGTTCTTCGTAACCATGATCTATCTCCTTCTCTTTTTCTTCTTCTTGACCTTGACCGGTCCCTTCCTCCGGTCCTCTTCGATCCACTCGAACTTGCCGAGCCCAGGTTGCCTCATGGTGAGACCTATCTTGCTCTCCCTGGGGCTCCTCTCGTTTATCGAGGCCGCCACAATCCTGGCGCGGACGCGGTCGCCCCGCCTGAGGTCCCTCTTCGTGTCCTTGCCCACGAGCCGCTGGTTCTCGACGTCAACGTCAACGCGATCGTCCATCACCTGGCTTATGTGGAGAAGCCCGTCGAGAGGTCCGAATCGAATGAAAGCGCCGAACTTCATCACCTCGCAGATCGTGCCGTCGACCACCTCCTGGAGCATGGGTCTCAGCACGACGGCGTCGAAGGCGACCTTCTGGTAAACGGCCCCATCACCGTGGACGATCCTTCCCTCGTCCAACCTCTCGATGTCGGTCGCCAACAGGGTGTACGACTTGTCAGAGGCGACCTTGCCTTCATAGGTCGACCTTGTGAGCTCTCCGGCAAGCTCATCGATGTCCTCTCCGAGCCTGTCGGGAGGTATCCTTACGACCTCTTCCCTTCTCACCTTGTAATACATAGAAGCCCTCTGGGGTCTGATATCGATTGTCCACTCATTATATATCCCTTTGCCACGCATCGCATATCATCAGATCACCGTGAAACCCCTCGGAGGATCTGTCCAGGGACTCCACGTGCTTCCATCGAATGCTCTCACACGCCAATGGTATTCCCCTGTCGCCAACGTTTGGGTCAGTGCATGGCTGGTCTCAGAGGTCTCAAGGTCGACGATCGGGTCTACGAACTCTGTCTCATTGGATATCTGAAGCTGGTAGATCTGAGCGTTGGGGACTTCATCCCAAGTGAATGTGGGACTTGCGCCCACAGTATCCCCGTCGAGGGGGGAGACTGTTACCGGCGTCACGACCGCGACCACGAACAACGCCACCAGCACCAACGTTATCGTGCTGAGAAGCTTCACGAGGATGTGCAGGGACGGTCCGGCGGTGTCCTTGAAGGGGTCTCCGACGGTATCGCCGACAACGGCCGCCTTGTGCGTGTCCGTTCCCTTGCCACCGTACTTGCCGGCCTCGATGTACTTCTTCGCGTTGTCCCACGCACCACCGCTCGTGTTCAGAACCAATGCAAGAATGATCCCCGCGATCGTTCCGATCATGAGCGTCGCCCCGAGCGCTTCCGCCTTTAGCAACAGACCGACCGCCACGGGACCCACGACGGCGACTATGCCAGGCGCGATCATCTGCTTGAGCGCACCCTTCGTGCATATGTCCACGGACCTCGCGTAGTCGGGCTTGGAGGTTCCCTCCATTATGCCTGGATCCTCCTTGAACTGCTCCCGCACGTCGTTTATGATGTAGAAAGCCGCCTTTCCGACAGCACGAATCGCGAGCGCGGTGAAAAGGAAGACTATCACGACACCTATGATACCACCGACGAAAACGTCCGGCTTCGAGAGGTCGACCATCTCCAGATGAGCTTCCGCCAGATAGGCGTTGAATAAGAGGAATGCCGCTAAAGCGGCGCTGCCCACCGCGTACCCCTTCGTGAGGGCCTTCGTCGTGTTCCCCACCGCATCGAGCCTGTCCATCTTCTTCCTCGCCTCTGGGGCGCCCCCGGACATCTCGATTATCCCCGCAGCGTTGTCGACAATCGGCCCGAAGGTGTCCATGGCGAGGATGTAAGCGGC
>JAGLRN010000079.1 GCA_023136265.1 Thermoplasmata archaeon | reverse complement strand
GGTGTGTGGATGCCCGCAATCTTCGCGAGGACCGCCACTGCGGCCTGCGTCGTCTTGTGAACGAGATCCATGTTCAGCTTGTCAATCGTGTCGGTCGGAGTATGGTAGTTGGGCGTGTTGAAGACGGACTCGATGGCCATCATGGCCGGATAGCCCTGCGCCCAGAAGGAGGCGTGGTCGCTCGCCCCGGCACCGGGGTTGATGTAGTCGGTCAGGTCGAGACCGATCGAATAGTCGGTGTTCGCGTCGACAAACTCATCAAGAATCCACCCGGACGGGGAATTGGAGATTATGTCCAGGCCCAGCAGACCCGATGGATCGTAACCGACCATGTCGAACTGCAGAACCATCCCTATGTCCATATCTTTGTCCTTGGCTTCCTTGGCATAATACTCGCTTCCTACGAGTCCTATCTCCTCGGCAGTCCAACCAGCGCAGACGACAGTGGCATTGAGCTTGTACTCGCTCAGAACCCTGCAAGCTTCCATGGCGACGGCTGTCCCGCTGGCATCATCGTCCGCTCCTGGGGCCGCGTTCATCGGGTCAGAACTGATGGAATCATAGTGTCCGGACACGATGTAAACGGTCTTGTTGTTCGGATTGAAGGCGGGCAGTATTCCGAGGACGTTCCTGTACGTTCGAGAGGAGTACACGAAGTACTGCGACTCGTTGACAACGTTCGGATTGGAGCCCAGCTCCTCGAGGATGTAGGTCGCTGACTGGTTGAGTTCGTCCGTGAGCACGTATCTCGTTGTGAAGTTCTGCAGGTCCCATATGTAGTCAGTCACCTGGGACTTGGAAACATTCGCCACGATGGACGCGATCACGGGGTCATTTGCGGCAGGTTCCTCTTCGGAAGGACTTGACACGACATCACCCGTCCCGCCGAGCATAAAACCAAAGACACAGAGAGACAAAACGATGAGTAAGCTGGCTAGCTTCTTGCCCACGGCCATGGATACGCCTCCTCAGGGTAGCCATATCTATGTCCACATCGTATTTAGGATTGTCCCCCGAGCAAAGCATTAAGAAGTCCTCAGCCCAATATATCTCAACGACATGGCTGAGATCAAGAACCGAGAGCATGTTCTCAGAGAACTTGCTAAGAAATACGAACGGAGCCCCAGTGGCTGGTCTGTCCTCGTTAGAGAGAACAGATCGGGCTACTCGGATTTCTTCATCTCAACGGCAGACGAGCTCTGGCAGTTGAAGGTGGACAGCCTATACCGTCCACATGCGAAGGCCGTTGGAATGAGAGTCGGGGACAAGGAGGAAGCGCGGAAGGTCGCCTCCGACTCCACGCCCGCCTTCGGGTTCCGTTCCCTGCCACCCGACCTCCTGGAAAGGTTCCTTGGCGGGGACTTCGAGCGAGAGGAACTCACCAGGGTAATCGACAGAGTGCTCAAGGAGAAACCTGTGCGGCTCAGCGAGATAGACTCTCCGGGCTTGGTGCAGGGGCCAATCCAGTTCGGTTGGAAGGGGTACCTCTCGGACCAGCAGAAGCTCCTTGACTTGAAGCTCAAGCGAAGCCTGGACAGGAGACTCTTCGAGGAAGGGCTGGGCCTCGGCTATGCGTGAGATAGGACACGAGACCAACATCATTAAATAGGAACGGCCCGATTTCAAGGCAGTTCGGTGTGGAGCGGCCTTGGAGTGGAGGCACAACGCGAGGGGGAGAGATACGCCGGACGCAATCGTTGTTAAGCTGAAGATATGTCTGGTCGGCGATTCCGCCGTCGGCAAGACGAGCCTTGTTCGCCGCTACGTGAAGGACCAGTTCGACGACGACTATCTCAAGACGGTGGGAGCGAAGATTGCCAAAAAGACGCTGGCAATCCCTTGGAATGGAACCGAGATCAGAGTGGACATGATCCTCTGGGACATAGCGGGCATCAGTGGAAGGGAGTCTGTTCTTGGGAGAGGTTACCTTGCGGGGACTCAAGGTGTGCTGGCGGTATGCGACGCCACGGACGACAAGACGATGTCCGGTGTAGCCGACTGGGTCCAGACGGTGAAAGAGCTGGTTGGCGATGTCCCGGTACAGATCGTCATCAACAAGGCCGATGCGTGCGACGCAGACGCTCCGGGACTGTCGCTGAATGTTGACGGAAGCGTCTCGTGCATCCGCGTGAGTGCCAAGACGGGCAGCAACGTCGAGAAGGCGTTCTACGACCTGGCAAGGAACATCGTCCTCGAAAGGATCGCCCAGATGATGGCCACTGAAGAAGGAAAATCCGTTCTCCGTCCACAAGCTTAATAGCAGACAGCTCCATTCTTTTCTTGTATCACATGGCTACTGCCCAGATGAGC
>JAGLRN010000078.1 GCA_023136265.1 Thermoplasmata archaeon | reverse complement strand
GGGGGCGATGATCCCGACCGTGACATCACACCCTCTTCGTCCTTTCAAACTGGACCGAGGTCGGCGCTCTCGGAGAGGTTCGCCGAGATGGTGGACTACAGCGACGTGATGGTCATCAGGAACCTGAACTCCCAGACGTCCATGGAAATCGCGGACTACTTCACGAGCCAGAGAGGCATCCCTTGGGAGCGGATCTGCAACGTGACCATAGCGACCACCGAGGTCATCAACCGCGCGACATTCGCCGACCTGAGAACGCAGGTCGAGGACTTCATGGTCTCCAACGGCCTCGTTGACACTATAAACTACATCGTGACGACGAAGGGCGTCCCGCTCAAGGTCTCCGACTCGCCGTGGGAGTACGCCGCCTCCGTGGACTCCGAGCTGGCGCTCATCAACGACATCTACTCCGGCTCGATAGGGAACTTCCGTTGGCTCCTGAGCCCGTACTTCAACGCGTCCGCGCCCTTCTCTCACGCGGACTACCACTTCTACATCGTCACGAGGTTGACCGCCTACACGAAGGAGGAGGCGATGGGTCTCGTAGACAAGGCCACGCTTGCGATAGGCAGAAGGGGGACGTTCCTCCTCGACACGGACCCGCGTAGAGTGGGAGCGTACAAGATAGGGAACGACTGGATGGTTGACGCCGACTACATCCTCCGGCAGAAGGGATACGATGTCATCCTGGACCAGACGAACGAGTTCCAAACGAACTACTCCAACATCGCGGGGTACACGAGCTGGGGCAGCAACGACGGTAGCTGGTCCTGGGCGGAGAACCTGAACGCGGGCTTCGAGACTGACGATGACTTCGACGGCGTCCCGGACGACTGGTTCATCGAGGACCTGTCCGGGACCGCCAACGTGTCCAGGAACGACACGGACGTGCGCTCTGGCAGCTGGTCGATCGGAATCACGCGGCCCGCCGCAGACAACGAGCACACGGCCATCGTTCAGAACTTCACCGCGGAGCCGGACAGGCGGTACTTCATCCGCGGGTATGCGAACCTCTCGGGAGTGTCCGCCGGGCACGGCGCGTTCCTTCAGATCAGGATTCTGAACGATTCTGGATCCCCAGTGGCGATATTGAACGGCTCCGCCAGGATCGGGACCACCGCCAACTATGTCTCCCTCGGGCAGGTCAAACTGGAGCCCAGGAACGAATCCAAGATACAGATCGCGGCCGTCTTCTCCAAATCGAGCGGCACTGTCGTGTTCGACGATGTCAGGCTCATAGACATCAAGCCGCACAACCAGTGGATTCCTGGAGCACTGGCGGAGACGTACGTCTCCACTGGCGGGAGGAGCTTCACCTATGGGACCGCCTACGGCCAGTCCCTCGTCGCGGACCTGCTGCGGGACGGCGTCACGGGACTCAAGGGCTATGTGTACGAACCGTATCTGAGCGCCTGCGCGCATCCGAACATACTCTTCAAGGCGTATACCGAGGGGTACACTCTCGCGGAGAGCTTCTCCATGGCATCCCAAATCAGCCTCAGCTGGATGGACGCGATCATCGGCGACCCGAAGCTGGCGCCGTACAACGCGAGCTACCTTCCTGACCTGAGCCTGAATGACAGCAGTCTGCGGCTCTCCCCGAGCCCAGCGATAGTAAAGGATCAAATCGACATCGCGGCCGACGTCTCCAATCTCGGTGAGTACCCTACTAGGGGCGTGACCGTCTCCTTCTACGAGGGCGACCCCAGGAGCGGGGGCATACTCCTCGGGAACCGCAGCCTGGATGTCCTTCACGGCTCTGTCAACACGACGTCGGTGACGCTTCAGATCGCGAACCTGACGCTGGGCGAACATCAGTTCTGCGCACACGTGGACTCGCCCGATGAATATCTGGAGACGGATGAGTCCAACAACATCGCCTGCGCGAACATCACGCTCGTCAGCGTGCATCTGGACGCAGGTTGGAACCTCGTCTCGATCCCCTACGTGGGGGCCAACCGGAGCGTTGAGGCGGTCCTGGATTCTATCGACGGGAAGTACGACACGGTTAGGCACTACAACAGCTCCGTGATCGCGGACCCATGGAAGACGTTCAAGGCGGGAAGGGACCCCTCGCTCAACGAGCTCAGGTGGATCACGGACGAAATGGGATTCTGGATTCACATGAAGACGGAGGCCGACATCGTGGTCGGCGCGGAACAACTGCCCACGACGTGGGTCAGACTGAAGTACGGCTGGAATCTCGTCGGTTATCCCTCCTTTTCGAACCGGACGGTTCAGGATTCCCTGGCAGGTGTCCCGTGGACGCAGATAGAGGGCTTCGACCCACTCGCGATGCCCCATCGCCTGAAGGTGCTCTCCTCCATGGATGTCCTGTCACCGGGGACGGCCATCTGGATAAAGGTCACCCAGGATTGCTGGTGGATAGTGGACGGCTGACGACCTAGCCTTGGACGACCCACGTTGCGTTCGCGGAGACTCCGAACCAGTATCCCTGGAACGACTGTAATGTGTCGAGCGCGGTGTATCGCCTCAGGTAGTGCGGTGGAGCACCGGCTGGACCTTCGATCCGCTCCAGCGGCATGCCCGCCATGAGATCGGCGACATCCGCCCCGATGAAGGACGGATAGCTGACCAGATTCCAGCCCTCGTGGAGCTGAATAGTCGTCTGCATGGGGACCGCTCCCGCCAGGACGAAGTGTGAATCCTGCATGACGTTGACCCAATACCCGCTCGTGTGCGTCATGGACCTGAGCGCTGAGTAGACCTTGAAGCTGGAGAATGTCGTCCACCCGCCCGAGTCGTACGTCCACACCCTATCGAAGCCAACAGTCTGAAGAACACTACCGAGGCTGTCGTTCGCAGGCACGAGCGGATAGGATATCAGGTGCTTCCCGCCCGCCAGGAACCGCGAGGTCTTGGCCGCCTTCCTCGTGTTGTTGTCCTCGTATCCCATCTTGTCGACCGCCCGCACGACGTAGAAGAAGTCCTCGTCGTTGCCGATCCCCCCACCCTCGTGAGTCCAGTTCGTGCCGACGGTCCTGACAACCGGGTAGAGGAAGCTGAAGTTGCCGTAGGAATCGGACACGTACACGTGATAGTGGTCCACGTCCGCGGAGGGCGAGGGGTCCCAGGATAGGAACACGTCGCTCCCGCTCAGCTCGGCCATCAGATTCGCGGGCGAGGCAGGACGCGAATTGAACGGCTCCAGATCGAAGAATATGGGGTTCGTGAAGGCGACGTAGGTCTCCCCTCTGAAGATCCCGCCGTTGAATGTCCGTATCTCTGTCCTGTACCAGAAGTCCGTGTCCGCTAGCGTGGACTCCGTGACGGAGAACCATCCCGCTCCGACGGACCAGGAACCGATGACGGACCCGTTTCTGATCAGCCTCACCTGGGAGGACTCGTTGGCGTAGCCGGATATGCTCACATTCAGCGTCGCGGGAGCGGACGACCGTATGGTGTCTCCGAGGATGTGCCCGTCGAGCGTGAAGTTCAGCACGGGCCCGTCCGTGATATACAGCCGCCCCTTCATAACCGCTTCGAGCAGCCCCTCGCGGCTGAGCTCTTCGACAAGCACGACGTTCCGCGGGAAGCCGATCGAACCCTGAAGGTTGAACAGGTCGCCCTCGTTCCACTGATTGCTTGCGTTGTGGCAGTCGCTGTCGCCAACGGCAATCTTGCGCACGCCGGCGTTGAGATAGTTCTCCCACTGGGAAACGGCATCGCTGTCCATCGCCGTGGGGAACGCCGCGTTGAACCCGCCATAACCGTGATAGATCTCCATCCCGTCGAAATCTTCGTATGTTCCGAAGTACTGGTAGCGGTCCGGGGCGTCGGGAGCCAGCGGGTGGGCGAGTATCGCCAGTCCTCCCTGATTCCTAATGTCCTCGAAGATGTCGTCCATGTTCCTGCCGGGCCCGAGGTTCCAGGGCACCAACTCGCTCAGACCCCATCCGAGGATGTGACCGTCAGCGGTGGTCACCTCATCTCCGATCAGGCAGAGGAAGTCGGCGGTGTTCTCGGCATCGCAAACGGACTGAGGCGGGACGACGTTGTGGTCCGTGGCCACTATCCAGTTCAGGCTCCTGTTCTTCGCCACATCCGAATTCTGATGAATGGTCGTCACCCCGTTCGAGTAAGTGGAGTGCATGTGACCGTCGCCGACGGCGATGGAGTAGTTCCCTTTCGAGTCGAGAACCCGGTGAGACTGTCCCGCACCGGCAGGCCGGACATCGCCCTCGGGAGCAGACACCGGTGCTAGCGCCATGACGAGTGAGACAGAAAGCAGGAGAGAGAACAACGCCGCCACGAATCGCCTTGAAGGGAACCTTCCAACCATCCGGTCCAGTTCATTTCCCCGTGGGTATTTCTATCTTCCGCCGATGGAGTCGCATCAACGACGACGCGGACCGAGTTCCCAGTGAATGGCTTAATACCCGCTCCGCCTATCCGAGGCGGTGCTCAGAAGGCTCGCTCGATTGATGACGTATGAGACCGTCCTGTCGCTCGCGTGGTTCTTCGCGGGCTCCTTTTCGCTCGTCTTCCTCATCCGCCAGGGCATGGAAGTCCAGCATGCGGCGTACTTCGTGGCAATCGGGTACCTGCTGACTGTGGTCTTCCTCCTCGTGCTCTCGAGGACGGGATTCCCGAGAGCGGACGTCTCCATGGCCGTGGGCAGCCTCGTCATGGCGGGCTATTTCGCCTGCTTCCTCTACCTGCCCGACCTGGTGCTGATCAATGTCGCACCAGTGCTTCTCGCCCTCTACATCCCGGTCTTCTGGATTCCCTTCAACATCGCGATGATCCGCCTGACGACGGTCAAGAACAGGGGCCTCATCATCAGCCTGACGTTCGTCATATTCCCGATCGTCTACTTCATCGGTCCGATCGCGGGCGGGGCGACGATACAGAACTCCGGTTACGATGTCGTGTTCGCCGTGGCCCTCCTGCTGTTCGTGGTGAATTCCGCACTCATTCTCCTCACGTGGAGAAAGCGCGCCGAGAAGTACGCACCGAAGATGGACCTCACGGGCGCGTGGTCGTTCCCCTCCTCCGGTTTCTTCTTCGAGGGCATCCAGGAGGGCGTGTTCGCGGTCGCTATCCCGCTGGCCACGTTCTTCCTCGTTCGTGGCGAGTTCGACCTGGGGAAGATGCTCGCCGCCTTCGGTGTGGCAGGCGGTGTGATGTCGGTCGTGGCGGGCAGAATGTCCGACAAGAAGGGCAAGAGGAAGATCTTCATCATCCTGGCGGCCCTCGTCTGCGGGCCCCTGCTCCTCCTCTCGGCGTTCGTCTCCGACCCCCTGCTCTTCGGTCTCACGATCGGGGCGATCTACTTCTTCCTCCCGCTGCTTTGGATATTCCTCTTCGTCCTCGCGATCGACAGGGCGGCCTCATCGCAAAATGCTATAATGGTGAGAGAGCTTATGCTGAACGCGGGGAGGACAGTGGGAGCGTTCCTGTGTCTGCTGGCCACTTTCTTCGTGAGCGTCCAGATGACCCTGATTATCGCCGGGATTTCCCTGCTCCTCGTCCCCTTGCTCGGACTCAAGAGGTGACCAGATGGACAAGGATGAAGAATGGAGATGGAAGGAAGAGCTGAAAGAGCAGGTAATGGTTCGAAGGGAGCGGATCATCGCTGGGATGGAGAAGGAGAGGGGGTCCAAGGTCGTCACGCTCGTCCACAGGATGGAGCCGTGGATAAAGAAAGGGGACTACCCTTCGATCGAGATCGAGGACTCGGAGAAGGTCCTGCTCAACATCAAGCGGGCGGGCAAGAGGCAGCCCATTGACCTCATCCTCCACACGCCTGGCGGCATCGCCCTGGCGGCGCAGATGATAGCAATCGCGCTCAAGACGCACAGGGGCAGGGTGACGGTGCATGTCCCGTTCTACGCGATGTCCGGCGGGACCCTGATCGCGCTCGCGGCGGACGAGATCCTGATGGAGCGCTTCAGCGTGATGGGCCCGCTCGACCCGCAGATCGACGGACTGCCGTCGAACTCGCTCGTCTCGATACTGGAACGGAAGCCGATCCAGGCGGTCGAGGACAAGACCATCATCCTCGCGGACATCGCCGAGCTGTCCATCGCCGAGGTCCAGGAGTTCATCCGGTGGCTGCTCAAGCGGAGGATGAAGGCCAAGGAGGCCAGGAGCCTGGCGGAGTACCTGACTGGCGGGTTCATCTCGCACGACGAGCCGATCTCGTATGAGGTTATCAAGGGGTTCGGACTTCCCGCCAAGCTGGGCGTGCCCGACATCGTGTACGAGTACTTCGACACATGCACCCACGGAGCCTGCCTGAGGCCGGGGCACGGCGAGCACAGGAAGTTCTAGCTGCTAGCTTTGGAACTTCCCTTCAGAGATAACTACTGATTACGAGGAACGCGGATAGGGTGGCGATTCATCTTGAACCGTCATCTGGCTCGCTTCGAGCTTTCCACGAGGGCGTCCGCCAAGCTTCGGAAGACGGGCGTGTGAAAGGGAAATGTCACGTACCAGTAGAGCCGACCGAGGATGCCGTTCGGGTATAAGTACGATCTCTGCGTGAGCTTGCCTTCTGCCACCGTGAACTCGAGCCACGCCTTTCCAGGAAGCACCATCTGGGAGACGAGCAAGAGTCTTTTTCCCTCCACGAGATCGGCCACCTTCCAGAAGTCCAGGCTGTCCCCTATCCTCAGTTTCTCTGGGTCCCTTCTGCCCCTGGTGAGCCCGTACCCACCGAGTAGCTTGTCTATCGCCCCTCTGATGCGCCAGAGCACGTTATATCTAAGCCATCCTCTGTGGCCCCCCAGATGAGTGATTGTGGAGAACACGTCCTCGGCTCTCACTTCTCCCAGGTCCATGGTCTGCGTGTCGATGAATACGGCCTCCGCGATGTCGCTGTCGACTATGTCGCTCACTTCGCCCGCGCTGCTGTCGGACCAGCGGCTGATGACCTGGTTCTCTTCTATCTCTCTCAGAGCTCTTCTCAGGGCGTCCTCGTACGACATGGGGATAATGTCGGGGAAGTGCCTCCTTGCATTGTCGTTCTGCATGACCGTCTCCGACCTTATCCCTTCGATCAAGGCAGAGGCAATTCTGGTCGGGACCGGCGTGAGCATCATGAACCAGTACGAGGAAAGCTTCAGCGTGGGCAAGAGCATCGGAATCAGGATCCTGCTCAGGCCCATCACATCGGAGGCCTGCTCGAGCATCTCCAGGAAGCTCATTCTCTCCGAGCCGATGTCGACGACCAGGTTGCCCTCGACGGACAGATCCTTCGCAGCCGTGAGATACTCGAGGACGTCATCCACCGCAATAGGCTGGGTCAGTGTCTTCACCCACATTGGTGGCGTCATCACTGGGAGTTTCTGCACGATGTTCCTGATTATCTCGAAGCTCGCGCTGCCGGAGCCGATGATGATGCCCGCTCGGAGCCAAATCGTCTGAATCCTATCAGGACGAGAGCTCAGGACCTCGCCCACCTCGATCCTGCTCAGAAGGTGCTTGCTGGCGGTCTCCTTCACTCCGAGCCCTCCGAGGTATGTGATTCTCCTCACGCCCGCCTCCGTGCAGGCGTCCAAGAAGTTCTGGGCGCTCAGCCTGTCAAGCTTCTCGTAGCCTCTTCCGGCCTCCATGGAGTGGATGAGGTAGTAGGCGACGTCCACGCCCTTGACCGCCTCTCTCAGCGATTCCACATTGAACGTGTCCCCTTCGACGACCTCCGCCCCCACGCTCGTGTCGGTCGTGACCTTCCTCGAGTCCCGCACGAAGAGCCGCAGCTCCACATCCTCATCTTCAAGGAGTCGCTGGGTCAGCCTCCTACCTATGTATCCCGTCGCGCCCGTGAGCAACACCTTCAAATCCGTGCACCCTCAAGAAAAGAAGATGCACTCTCGTACTTATCATCAACTAAGGCAGAATCGAGAGCTTTGCCTGAGACCGGGACACGGTGAGCACAGGAGGTGCTGAGCTACTACTCGCGTCTCCTTCCATGTCTCCCTCGAGCAGAGGTCTGAATCAACCGAATCAGCGCCAATGCCGAGACTGCGGCCAACATGACCCCGAGAAGGGCGTATTGCCATACTCTCGCCTCTGGAATCTCCGGTCCGGACGGAGGAGGTGCTTCACTCCTGAATACAATGATTTCGGCTGCGTCGATTCCCGGCTCATAGTCATCGAGCTCAGCCTCAGCAATGATATTGAACGAGAGGTAATCAGAATCCGAAGACATGGTGAGTGGGGCGCTAACTGACACGGTTCCAGTGTTTCCGTAGACAGTGCTCACATTATCTGGTCGAAAGGTCAGTCCGCTCGGGACGGAACGCAGGCGGACCGTCGCTCCGTCCACAAGGGAAAGGGACTTATCCCTTACGTCAACACGGATGAGAGCGAAACCGCCAAGCTGGACGATATCGGATGTCTCGATGGCTATGCTGACGAGCAGGAACTGCTTTTCCTTGGGATAGACCCTGATGAATGTACTAGCCTCATAATAGTCCCAGAAGTCCCCCTTCGATGTTGCGATTGCCCAGACGAGCACGGGTTCAGGACCCTCGACGTCCGGAGCCTCGTATCGAGCCCGGACCACGCCATTCAGGTCGCTTGTGCCGAGAACACAAACATCTGTCACCTCACCGATCGTCAGGTTCCCAGGGAAGATCGGCCCTTGCATACACAATTCGACGGTCCTTCCCGAAACCGGTGTTCCGTCAAACCTCTTGAGCGCCGCCTTGACATAGCTAGTTCCCATGGACTCCACAGCCGAAGGAGCTGAGACCGACAGAACCATCGTTGGTTTCGGCGGCGGGTGTATGCCTATCCAAGACCAGTAAGACCCCCAGAATATGGAACCATCCGGTCCGGCGGTCCAGTTGACGAATCTGTCCGACCTGTAAGGTTCAATCTTGGTCTTGTAGTACAGCACGTCAATCGGAAGTGCATCGGCGAGGAGTCCTGCCAACCATTTGATGAGTTCTGCTTGTCTGTCAGAGTCCCTCTCACGCCTCAAATCCTCCACGATCCTGTCGTAGGTCTCGTTCTGCCAGCCGGGGTAATTCCCTGAGGAGGCCGAGTGCATGCCACAGTAAGGTTGCATGAAGTCGAAACCAAACATGCCATAGCCCAACCACATCTCGAAGGTCCTATCCTCGTAGACCTCAATCAGCTCGCCGAGAGACACGTGGTGTACTGTCGCGTTAATCCCCATTCTTCTCATGTTCGATTCAATCAAGGCGCATATGCCACCACGGGGGAAGTCGTAACCCCACAAGCATGTGATCTCGATCCCGCGGTCCCTGATTGTTGGGAGATTCCTGTATCCGCTAGATCCATACCCGAGACCGAGACCCCCTTCCGTGTAGTGGTCGTCGAGTATCTGAGAAGCCAGGGACAGATTGAATTCGTATCTTGTTACGGATTCGTTGTACCAGCGAGAGTAGTACGGACTGATAGGTTGGTCGCCCACCGCACCGAAGTTCTGCAACAGCGTGGTCACGATCTTCTGCTTGTCGATCCCATGAGAGATCGCCTTCCGCAAATAGAGCCCATGATCGCCTTTCGACGGATCATTATCGGGGTAACCGAGCGGCGAGCCTCTCATGTTGTAGCCCAAGTACCAGTATCCCCTCTCCACGGCGTTGGAGATTCCGATATCTGGATCGTAGAGAAGGTCGCTGAGGTAGACGGGAGTGGAGCCTGGAACGATGTCGATCTCTCCAGCCATGAGTGCGAACACAGTTGCCTGTGACGTCCCGTAGGTCTTGAACAGCATCCCGTCGATGTACGGCCGGTGCAAGTAGCTGAAGAAGGTTCCCTTGCAGACGGGAGGGTCCCCGACTCTCTCGCAGTCTGGGGTGTTCACCTTGTAGTCCTCGTATCTACTGAATTCCTTCGAGACCAAGCGGTCCCACTTCACAAGCTTGAATGGTCCGGTCCCTATGACCTGCTCAGCGTCCGGCACCCACGACTCCGCATCACCGTAGATGTAGGCATCCGGATCGGAAGCAGGAACTCCATTGTGCGCTGCCGGATCATAGGCGTGCCCGAAGTCAGGATGTATGTTCTCATTCCAGGTACCGCAAACACCGGCAGCTGCATCCACGCAAACCTTGCCAGTTCCTTCCCAGATGTGTCTGGGCATAATGGTTAGCGTATTGAGGGTGAACCTGACGAAGTTCGCGTAGGTCGATTGCAGAGAGAAGTGCAGGGCAAACGTGAGCGTCTCGTTTGCACCAACCGGTATCGAGGAATCCCAAGAATCGCCGACGGGCCAGACATTGAGCCAGCGAGTGGTCGAATAGTTGCTTCCGGGCAGGGAATGCTTATCCGTTATCACGTCCAGATGGACTGACTGTGGGTCCAAGGCCTCTAGATGGTGGCTGAAGAGCAGGTCATCCACGGTCATCTGCACTCCATCATGTGAGTGCACTCCGTTGAAGTCGTAGTATGCGGTGACCTCCAAAGGATCCATTCCATTGTCCTTCTCATATACTCCGTACTCGTCGAGATCGAACATACCACTGTCATCAGCATCGACTCCTCTGAGAAGATAGGGTAGTGGCTCTTCCCCTTCTGGAGTCAACCTACCAACGGTGTCATAAACGGGTGCCAGAGCACCCATCATCCGAGAGTCTGGGAAGAGCCTCAGTATGTTCGTCGTCTCCGCATGTTTTGTTTCCCCGACTCTAAGCACGTATTCCTGCCTTGTTTCTCCCTTCCCGCTCATGTGCACTCCGATCGTGACCGTCAGCAACATGAACACTGCCATCGTGGTGGTAATCCTCTTGCGCGCACTCACGTTCACGCCCTTTCCCTCACACAGTCTCCACTTCATATTCTGATCTCCTCTCTAATAAGCTGATTGGTATGGCCCTTTGTGAGGCCCAAGCTGGGTCGATGTTGGAAATCTGAAACGTCACCGATTGCCGTGCTTCCGCTTTCCAATTGCAGATGAGTTGACCACGAATCGGTAGATGGCCAGGATGACGATCGCAGCCAAGAAGACTCCAATCAACACTAAGCGCCAATCGTTCCTACCATCGGGAGGCGTCGAGGGCGGTTCGAACTCAAGCACAATGACCTCACTCCATGTTTCACCTGACACATATCCTATCTTCGTCGCAGTCACTGAGACGCTGAAGGACATCTCACTCTTTTCGCCCAGAATATCAGAAGGTGCTCTGACTGAGACTGAACCAGTGCCCTCATCGAGGAGGATTTCGCTGCTTGGATGGAAGACCAATCCTTCAGGCGAGGATTCAAGAACCAGAACCACCCCTGACACTGGAAGACCCCGCCAGTCAGTGACCTCTATCCTCAAGGGGATTCTGCCACCTGGGGATATTATGTCTCCGTTTGTCTTCCTGATACTGACAGAGAGGAACTCCCGTTCCGGGTGGATTGTCGTCCAAGAAACCTCGGAAGCGGATCCCTTTCCTTCAACTTCTGCCGTTGCAGTGAAGTGGACGGAAATCGTCTTGTGAACCGTGAAGGGGGCCTCATACCGCACATCTAGATCACCGTTCATATCGGTCAGACCAGAAATGCACAGGCCTTTCTCCCCATTAAGAGTGAGATTTCCAAGGTTCGTTCCCATGCCCATGGTACCGACACAAATCTCCACATCTACGCCTTCGATGCCAGTGCCCCAGAGCTCTCTGATGGTCGCTGTCACAGTTGTCGAGCCCCTGGACTTCATGGCAGACACAGAGGACAACGAAAGACTGAAGAGAGTCGGCGGCGGGTGGTGTATGCCAACTAGCGAGAAGAAGGACCCCTGGAAAATCGAGCCCACCCTGCTAAGACTCCAGTTGACGAACCTGTCCTTTCTGTAGACTTCCACATTGGCCCTGAAGTAGATGGCATCATTGGGCAAAGCATCAGCGAGGATGCCCGAACTCTGCTTCACGAGGCTGATTCGTCTACCGATGTCAAGCTCTTCCCTTGCTTCTTCCACAAGCGAATCGAAAGAATCATTCTGGAATCCTGCCAGATTCCCTGAATCGATCCTTGAGGAGTGGAAGGTTGCATAGAGGAATTCTGTGATGTCGTATGGTCTCGTGAGCTGCAAGATCCACATCTGGAAGTCCCGATTGTCCAGGTGCTCGATAAGATCCCCAAATGCCAAATGCCCGACAGCTGCTCGAATCCCAACCATCCTCATGTCGGCGGCCAGCATGCTGCAAGTTTGGGCCTGGATTGGGTCATAGTGTGCCTGCGAGCACAGTATCTCTATCTCCTGGGCCCCTATCGTCGGCAGGTTCCTGTATCCACCCGACCAGCCGAGACCAGGTCCTCCTTGGAACGACTCTGTGTAGTGGTCATCGAGTATTTGCCTCGCCGCAGCCAGACTGTAGTTGTACTTCGGAACAGACTTGTTGTACCACAAGACATCATCAGGATGGATGAACTGATCTCCAGGGAAGGCGTAGTCCTGCAGCAACGTGGTGACGATCCTCTCTCTGTCAATCAGATGAGCGATGGCCCTTCGAAGATATAGACCATGATCGCCCATTGTGGGATCATTGCCAGGATAGCCGAACGGGGACTTGAGCATGTTATAACCAAGATAGGTGAGCCTGTTACCCGCGGATATTGAGAACCCCACGTTCGGGTCTTGCAGAAGTTCGGGGACGAAATCTGGCGGAACGGGCCATGAGACGATGTCGATCTCTCCTGCCTGAAGCGCGAAAACCGCCGCCCGTGCCGTCTTGTAGATTCTGAAGAGTATCCCGTCGAAATGTGGCAGGCTCATGTACTTGCTTCCGTTTCGGTCCTTTGCATCCACGTAGAAGTCCTCGTACATGTCGAGCTTCATGGACACGCCAGGATTCCACTCACTGAACACGAAGGGTCCCGTGCCCAAAGCCTCGTCGTCCTCGAATAAGCAGGACTCCGCTTCGCTGAACTGGAACGCATCCGGGCTCGCTGCAGGTATACCGTTGTGTTTTGCCGGGTCATACGCGAACCCATGGCTCCTATGTATGTCTTCTTCCCATGTCAGACATGTACCATCATCGGATTCCCTGCACACCTTACCCGTATCTTCCCACAGATGTCTTGGAAGGGTTCTCATCTCCCCAAGAGTGTGCTCACTGAATCCACTATAGTCACTTTGGAGTTCAAAACGGAGAGCGAAGGTCAGCCCGTCATCTTCACCCACGAATATCGCAGGATCCCAGATATCTCCGACAGGGTAGACCCACAACCACCTTGTGGTGGAGTAGTTTGACCCTTCCTGTCCGCCCATGTCTTTGAGGACATCCAGCGATATGTCAAACGGGTCAAGGGCCATCAAATGGTAGCTGAAGAGGAGGTCGTCCGCCGTCGCCTGGACACCGTCGTGGAAGTAGACCCCGTTGAAGTCGTAGTAGGCTGTCACTACACTCGTGTTCGAACCATCCTGCTTGCTGAATTCACCGTACTCGGTCTGCTCAAAGATGCCGTCATCGTCCGCGTCGATCCCCTTCACTATGTACGGCATGAGCTCCTCTGTCTCAGGGGCGAACAAGCCAACCGTGGAGTACACCAGGAAGTGGACGTTCTTGGACCACACGTCATTGACTGCCAGTATGTTCCTCGACTTCATGTCGTCCTGAGCACCGACGCGAAGGATGACTTCTTGTCGGGTCCCCGGGAGCTCGCCCGACACGGGAAGGTTGAGGCTCACAAGAAGTAGCACTGTCGCAATCGTGAGCGCGAACAGCCTGATCGCCGTTTTCATTTCCGCGTCTCCCTCACACACCGTAGGTAGTACTCTGACCTCGTCCATTATAAAGAATGTGGTACGGGGCTTTGTGGAAGCCCCCAAAACGGGCATCAGAACTAAGAAGCAGGAGGTGCCAGGTGACCGTCGTAAGCCCC
>JAGLRN010000077.1 GCA_023136265.1 Thermoplasmata archaeon | reverse complement strand
CATCGTCCTGGGTCTCATAGTCGCACGCTTCCGTGAACTGGAGCCCTGTCGTTCTCTCTCGGATGTGCTTTGAGCTCCGCGGGACTATGACCTCCTCGCCATCGACTAGAATCACGTCGAAGAGATTGTCCCGGATGATCGGCATCAAGCGCGTCGAGCGCTCCGGCTCGATGAGCACGCGGACCTCCGGCGTCCTGACCCTCACCCCGAACAGGCCCACGCCCTCCTTGCGGAAGTAGAACCGGTTCCGATAGGCGTTTATCGCGTTCCCGAGCGGCATCCCGACCACCGTGAAATCCGCCCCGAGCTGGTATGCCACGGCCTGCCTTATCGCCTCCCGCCAGTTCTCCAGCTTCATCTCGACGGCAATGATCCTGCCGTTCCCGACCGCCACGAGATCGACCCACCTGTTGACCATCCTCACCTCCGCGAACGTCCGATAACCGTGCTCGGCGAAGAAGGCCTCGAGGCTACCCCTCAGGTGGATCTCCTTCAGTTGGGACACATTCGAGAGACACACGACAGGTCTTATGAATGGGACGCAGGGGGATTCGTGAAAGTGTGGGGCTAGTCGCCCCGCCCGTACACAACGAGGAATATCCCCGCCAATACGAGAGGCCCGCCCAAGATCACGAAGGCCGAGGGGACCTCTGAGAGGAGCAAGTAGGCCAGTATGGATGATAGGATGGGCTCCGCAAGTATGCTCGCAGAGACCAACAGGGCCGCAACGTAGCGCAGCGCCCAGTTGTACAGGGTGTGCCCGAATATCATGGGGATGACCGCGAGAGCGAGGAAGAGGACCCATTCCCTTTGGTCATATGGATAGAGCGGTGTCGCGAAGGCGAGGCATCCCACCAGCAGGAACGCGGTCGCGGCCACGTAGACGACGAAGGCGTACGGCAGAATCGGGATCTTCTTTCTGATCCTCCTCCCGCTGAGGAGATACGCCGCCAGGGCGGCCATCCCCACGAGGGCGAGGATGTCCCCGATCAGGCTCTCCGTCGTGAGGGCCGCGTCACTGACGCCTATCAGCACCATCCCGAAGAGGGCGACCCCTATGCCCACCGCCGCGGTGCGTTCGGTCTTCTCGCCCAGCCAACGATGGGAGATTATGGCGATGGGTATCGGGTGCGTGCTCACGAGTATCACCGAGTTCGCGACGGACGTGTACTTCAGAGAGGATATCCAGAACCCGAAGTGGAAGGCGAGCGCGAGCCCCACGAGGGTCAGTATTAGCACTTCCTTCCTGGAGAGTCGGATGAGATCTCTTCCCTGGAACACGAGCGTCGGAACCAGGAGTATCAGAGTCGCGAACGCTAGCCTGTAGAAGGCTATGACGAGAGAGGGCGCGTCGCTCCATTTGATGAAGATGGACGCGAAGGACACGGAGACTATCGCGATGGGAATGGCCGTCCGAGGATCCATCTTCGGAGACACGAACCAGCATGCGGGCGCTCACATTTTATTGTTCCTCCGAAGCCCGCTAATCGCTTGAAGGTTGGACCGGGAAAGCTTTTTTCGGAGGAGAACAATCCCCCCGACGATGGCAACCATAGAGGAACTCGCCGAGGAGGATGCGGAGGAAGCTGCGGAAGCGACCAGAGACTGCATGCGGGACGCCTGGGAGCGTTGGGAGAAGGACTACTATCCCGAGGAGGCGATGGAGTTCGATCTGCCCCGCCACAGCGCCGAGGAATACAGAAAGCGCATAGCGCTCCCGGACGCGTTCATCATTGTCGCCAAGGAGAGGGGAAGAATCGTGGGCGTCTGCAGCGGACATGTTGTCGGCAAGGGCGGCGTGGCGAGCCTCGGCTGGCTGGGTGTCGCTCCGGAGTCCAGGAAGCAGGGCATAGGGAACCAGTTGCTGGAAGCGGTCGAGGAGCATGTCAAGGACAGAGGCTGCCACAAGATCTCCGTGGTGACTCTTCCCTGCCTGACGGACGCCGTAAGACTGTTCTTCAAGCGGGGATGGGTCCCGGAGTGCAATCTGACCCGCCATTCGTGGAAGGTGGATTTCATGGTCGTTAGCAAGTGGTTCGACTGACAAAGGCGGTGTGTTGCGATGGAAATGAGGGAACTGACAATCGAGGACTACGATGCGATCATCGAGCTCTGGCGGGAATCTAGCCTCTCCTATAGGCCCAAAGGAAGAGACAGCCGCGAGGAGATGGAAAAGCAGATGGGGCTCATACCGGAGCTCTTCTTGGGAGCGTTCGAGGGTCAGGTCCTCGTCGGCGTCGTCATCGGAACCGATGACACCCGCAAGGGTTGGGTGAACAGGCTCGCGGTCCGTCCGGACCATGGGAGAAGAGGCATAGGGACCGCACTGCTCCGCGAGATGGAGGAGCGCCTGCGGCGTCGGGGGAACAGGATCATAGGCGTCCTCATAGAGACACCGAACGAGGCGTCGGAGAGGTTCTTCGAGAAGATGGGGTACGAACCCTACGGCTCGATCGCGTACCTCAGCAAGAGGGACAGCGATGAGGTCTGACCCCGCCTGAGCCTCAGAAAACCATATGAACTGGGAGCCTGTTCTTGTTGCGGGGCCGAGCATGGAATCGGAAGAGGATGAGATCAAAGATGAAGAGATCAAGGGCGTACTGCTGACGATGAGAAAGGGGAACCAGGACTACGATGTTATTCTCACGGACAAGAGGGTGGTCGTCTTGTACATCGGCGAAAGCCCTGACGTTGTGTCGAGCCTATTGCATGATCTCACGGCGTCGCACGGGGACCCCCAAGCGGTGAGTCAGTGGAGGACATTCTATCAAGGGAAAAGCACCGACGAGATGATCAAAGGACACCAGTGGAACTATGCTGTCCCCTATGAGGACATCAAAACCGTCACTCTGACGAGGCACCCTCAGGGCGGGGGCGAGGTCCTTTTCGATACCGCCAAGGGTTGGGTCCATTTCGTGTTCGCCTTCTCTCCAGAGCTCGAAAAAGCCAGGATGCTGATGCCGCAGGTATTCGGTGACAAGGTGGTCATCAGGGCATAGGACACGAGCCGTCGGAGGGCGCACGGCTCACTGATTCGTTCACTCGCTTGATAAGAACTCAACAACATTTAAGTTGTCGAACTGCATATAGTATATTGGACTGAGTGCAATTGCACTCTTCCGATAGGGGACGAGGATGTACGAAGTATTCGCATCAGGCCTCAGCTGGCATAATACAGTTGCTTCAGAGGGAAGGAGGTCGGTCCCGTGAGGGCAGAGGTTGTCGTTCTCCTCGCTGCGGCGGGCGTTCTCCTCGTCATCGGTGCTTTTGGATATCTGATCACGGAAACGGAGATCGTGGCAGCCGATCCCCCGGACACCCCGACCGTGGAGATGATACAGCCCTATCTGCCAGCAGGGATGACATCTCTGGCACTTGGCCTGATAATCCTGGTTGTGGCTGTCGTCGCCGCGGTCGCCATGAGATCGAAGTAGCAGCCCCTCGTTCTGACTCGGCTTCTGAACCCACAGGGAGATGTTTATGTAGTCCTTCTTGAATGAGCTTAGAGCCGATTCAATGTTCAAGAGGATAATGATCATCGCGGACAACTACAAGCTCATCGATTCCCTGCTCAGGTATACCCCTATTCTTTTCCCCGATGCGGAGTACCACGTCGTGAGCATCGTGGACTACAGCTATGACATAATGTCTGTGACCTCGTTCGTGGACGAGTCGCTGGAGCGAAGCGCGGTGAGCGCCCTCTTCCATTGCGTTGACAATCTGAAGGCGATGGGCATCCGAGCAAAGAAGGGATTCTACAAGGGCAACTTCGAGGCCATCGTGGAGAACTACGTCAGGCGGGAGAGGATCGACCTGGTCGCCACGGAGACTCCCATGGAAATGGACCAGAAGCGGACTCATGTCTGCTGGCATGTGGAGAAGATCTTCAGGACGCCCATCAAGAACGTCCTCATCCTCGACAGAATGCCGGAGCTCCGTCGCCCCAAGAGGATATTCATCGTTGTCGGAGACTCCCCGAAGCCGTGGCTGGCGGCTGAGCGGGGCCTGCTGCTCTGCAAGGAGTTCGGGGCAACGTGCGGGATGAGCTATGCGGGAAAGAAGGCGAGAAGGTCAGTCTACGAGGGTTTCTCCAGGCTCGCGGAAAAGAACGAGGTCGACTTCGAAATCAAGGAGTTC
Organism: Thermoplasmata archaeon; assembly: GCA_023136265.1. Taxonomy (GTDB): domain Archaea; phylum Thermoplasmatota; class Thermoplasmata; order RBG-16-68-12; family JAGMCJ01; genus JAGMCJ01. Next base: position 16,100 of record JAGLRN010000077.1, on the reverse strand, counting down.
GAATGGAGCATGAAGGATGAGATACCGAAGTTCCTCGAGGATTTCGACCTCCTCGTGATGAACCGGGGAGGGTACAGGCTGAGGGACCAGCTCAAGATGATGGTCAGAGCACTGCCCCTGTCGAGAGGCGAGATGAACATACTGTTCTACGCCCCGATCCCCATGCTGCTCGTAGGAGGAGGAGGAAGGGGGTAGACGATGGTCGAGGCTTGGATCCAGGCAATCACTGTGGGCATCTTCGTCGGCACCTTCGTCCTGATGATCTTGGAGAAGTTGCACAGGACGACGGTCGCGCTTTTGGGTGCCGCTGCGATGATTGTCGCCCACCTCCTCATAGGCTATTTCCAACCTGGCGATGGTCTGTTAACACCCGACCTGGGCTTGGCCGCGATAGACTTCAACACTCTCGGTCTCCTGTTCGGAATGATGGTCATTGTCGGGGTAATAGCAGAGACAGGATTCTTCGAATTCGTGGCCATCAGAATGGCGAAGACAGTCTTAGGAAACTATTGGGGGCTCACCCTGATGCTCGGGATTGTCAGCGCCACTGCTTCAGCATTTCTCGACAATGTGAGCACCGTTCTTCTGCTGATACCCATCACGATAGCGATTGCGAAAAGGCTCGAGTATAACCCTATTCCTATTATTATGGTTGAGATACTTGCGTCCAACGTCGGAGGGGCGGCTACACTCGTCGGAGACCCGCCGAACATCATGATCGGTAGTATCGCGGACATATCGTTCATGAGCTTCGTCATTCATATCACGCCAATCGTAATAATCACCATGCTTGTAGCTATCCCCCTCTTCAAGTGGATGTTCAGAGAGGAAATCAAGCAAACCCCAAGCAATCTCGAAGAGATTCTCGAGACGAATGAATGGGATGAGATCAAGAACATGAAACTTCTCAAGAAGTCTCTCATCGTGATGGGAATCGTCATCATATTCTTCGGAATTCACCACATACTCCACATACCAGCCTCTGTCGTTGCGATTCTAGGTGCTGTGGCATTGCTCGTCTGGGGAAGGATACATCCCGAGGATGCGCTGAGACATGTTCACTGGTCTACGCTTATCTTCTTCGCAGCCCTTTTCGTTTTCGTAGAAGGATTGGTTCAAGTCGGGGTCATGGATATTGTTGGAGATGCTCTTGTCGGCCTTACAGGAGGCAATCTACTTGTGGCATTGGTGTTCATCATATGGTTCTCCGCGATGACTTCTGCCACCCTGAGCAACATCCCCGCGACCGCCACTATGATTCCAATCATCTTCGCTATGGAGCCATATTTCAACCTGGATGGATTCTTCATCAATCCAATGTGGTGGGCGCTGTCGATTGGTGCGTGTTTCGGGGGAAATGGTCTGTTGGTTGGCTCACCGGCAAATCTTATTGCCGTGGGGATCTCCGAGAAGTTCGGGTTTCAGATAACCTTTCGATACTTCATGCGCAAGGCCTTCCCATTCATGATTGTCACGTTGATTGTGGGAACCGGACTGTTGCTACTGACCGTGGTAATCCAGCTTGCCCTGATGTAGCCCAGGACTACGATAAATCGTCCACCGCCCTCTACTGAATCGAGGTCACTATCGTTCTATCGAAGGACATACACCCAATCAAGAGCTTGAGACGGCTCCCTGAAGCGAAAAAGAGAAAAGCAGATTCGCATATTCACTATTGTGAAGGATTTCCAGGAGAAGCTCGAAGTCACGAAGTTGACGCTCAGATGGGCGATTAACGAATTCGAGAGAGTGGCCCTTGCCTGCAGTTTTGGAAAGGACAGCGTCACCGTTCTCAGCTTGGCCCGCGAGATCGACCCACAGATCAAGGTGTTCATGATCAGAACCGGATATGGCTTCGAAGAGACGGAGAAGTTCAAGAACAGGCTGAAGGAAGAGTGGGATCTCAACCTGGAAGAGATATGCCCGTCCGTGAGCAAGGACGAGCTAGAGGCAGAGCACGGCGAGGACCTCTATTCGCGCGACCCGAAGCTATGTTGTGAGGTCCTGAAAGTGGAACCCACGATAAGGTTCCTGAAGAACCTGGACGCGTGGATTACGGGCCTGAGAAGCGATGAGACGGAGTTCAGAACAAACCTCGAGAGGGTTGAGGAATACGAAGGGATAGCCACGAAGGTCAATCCGATCGTTGACTGGACAAACGATGAAGTGTGGCGATTCATCAAGGACAATGGGATTCCATACAACCCGCTGTATGATGAGGGTTACGCGAGCCTGGGATGCAAGCCGTGCACTCTTGCCGGAACGTGGGGGCGGTACGAAAGAGCAGGCAGGTGGCACGGGAAGGAGAAGAAGGAGTGTGGGATGCACCTCATGGACTCCTCCGATAGTGAATGACGTGGACTGGGATCCATTCTGGAATTGCCTGGATAGGTTTCCCTGTTCCAGATGTCTCATTGCCACCGATTATCGGGAGCGCACTTCGGGCGAAGCCCAGGCTATATGGTTGTGACTGATACAGTTCCCGGAAGATTGGTCTATTCCTCTGGTGACTCAGGAGCCTCAGGTTCGAACTCTTCCCCGGCTGGACCGCTTCCTCTCCTGGCAATAACGGCGGCCAGCAGTGCGACGATCGTTAGGACGACAAGCGCGACTATGACGATCCAGGACCACATCGGCATCTCGCCTTCAATGGCTGCAGGCGATGCGGATGCTGAGGTCATTCCAGTCGGAATCTCGTTCCCGTCGACGTCAACAGCTGTGACCACGAAGTAGTGCTGGCCGTCGAGTCCGGCCACCTCATAGGCCGTCGTCGTCCTGTCAAAGACGCTGCCTACAGGTGCCAGGCCACTCACATTGGTGATGTCGTCAGTGCTCGCGTAGATGTTGTAGTATTCGAAATCCGCCGCAGTGCTTGCAGTCCAGCTCAGTTCCACTCTGTCGTCCTCGGCTGTAGCCGTCAATCCGGTCACAACGTTGGGAGCGTCCAGGACCTCGATGACCTGCAGCGAGAACTCGTCAGCGGCCTCAAGCAACTCGAGTGCGTAATAGTAGTTGTGCACACCGTGGCTCTTGTCCTCTTCCACGAAGTGTAGATTGAAAGATGCGTTATCAAGCAGATTCTGAGCTATGGTCAGGGTGTGATCACTCGCGGTTCCCGCAGCCTCCGCGGCTTCGAACGCCGCTTCCGCATCTGCGTAGCTGTCCTCCACATCGTTGATCAGTGAGGTCACCTCTGCCTGCCATGCGTCTATCTCAGCCTGTGCGGTCGCGTTGTCTATCAGCTCAGGTGGGATTCCTCCTGTCTGATGGCAGTCCCAACAGGCCTGCGGGGTGGGCTCGAAGTAGTGTCCCTGGAGTATGGGAGTCACGCCGCGTGGCGTGCCGTACATGTGACAACCCGCGCATTCCACCGTGCCCATGAAGGGAGCTCCCATTTCGGAGCCCGTGATACCCTCCCTCATCTCGCCCTGTGGATGATGTGGTGAATCTGGTGATGTCGCTTCTTCCGAGGTGTGGCAACTTGAGCAGACCTCCTCGGGGGAATTGATCAGCTGAAAGTCGTTGGCTGTCGCGCTGTGTGTATCGTGACAATCGGCACAAGTTATGCCCCGCCACTCGTCTTTCGGTATGTCGACCGCGGTCCCGTATGAAGCTAGTGGATCCCACTGCGATGGAGACTTGCAGCTTGCACAGTATGTGTTCAAGCCACCAGGATCGGTCTGTGCCCTGTTGTCCCACGGTGCGTGAGCCGAGGCGTTCCATCCCATCACTGTGTCATTGCCGTACTGTCGGGCTTCGCCGTGGCATCCTGCCTCGTCGGTCCCGGCGCATGACCCGGCATACGGGTCCCTATCCAGATTGATTGTGTTGGACGGGTCGCCACCCGGATGGTCACCGCCCGGTCCATGACAGACCTCGCACTGGATTCCCAGCAACGGTAGGTTGTAAGAGTCGTTCCATGGTAGGCTTGGATCGTACCCGCCGATCGATGTCTCATTGTAGCCGACAACGTGACAGGGCAAACAAGACCCCCCAGCGTATGTGAATTTGTTTGTGGGAGTTCCATGATAGTCCCAGTTGGCGAAGTCTATGCCATGAGACGTCGTATGCCAGTCAGCGACCTTGGTGTCATGACAAACTTCGCAGTAAGCAACTCCCTTGTAGTCGGCAGGGTTTCTGGTGCCTTGATCGGACGTGTCCACGGTCTCTCTACTACTGTCGATCTGTGAGAACACCAGCAGAAGACCTACTGCCACTGCGATTCCGGCTATCAGAAAAAACACATTTCTGTTCATGATCATCCTCCTCGCGGCAAGTTGATTTCAATTGAAACCATTGCCCCGAAAACAGTGTCAGCGTATTTAAGAATATCGACACGAATAGTTGGGTTTTGTCAAGCGCGGGCGTTCGCTCTGATGACTGGCTGAAATGACCTCTAACCCACTTTCACCGATAATCGCAACCTCGAGTCGAAATAACACTGTGATTGGTGTCCAAACATGACATAACACTGTGATTGATGCCCAGACATGACAACACAACAGACTTTTTAAGCAGGTTTCCTCTTTCACATCTGAGACATGCAGAAGCGCCACAGAATGGAGAGAGAATCCATGACGAGAAGAGAGATTGCGGTTGCGATAGGTGTGTTTGCAGCCCTTGTGACCCTGATGGCTCTGGTCCACATTGGAACGTCAGCATCGGCTGATGGAGTCAGAAGCACGCGCGGCGAAGCGGACAACTCATATATGGACACGGCAACGTACATAGGTTCGGATCAGTGCGCCCCATGTCACAACAATTCCGCCTACGCCTTCAAATACGACACCTGGCAGGGCTCGCTCCACAGCATGTCGCTGCAGGACCCTAGCACCGAGACGATCATCCCACCGATATGGAACGGGGCCCTGAACCTGACCGAGGACGGCATTTGGGGCAATATCACGCTGCACGAGGACTCCGGTACATACCACGTTGACCTGGGAAGCGGCCACAACTACACGGTCTGGAAGGTCATGGGTGTCGAATGGAAGCAGCGCTACGTTACGGAAATCGGCAACAGCAAGTACACCCTCCCGCTCCAATGGAACGTTGTGACGGCGGAATGGGTGCCTTACGACTTGGGCGACTGGTTCGATACACCCGACATTCCGAAGACCCCCGCCTATGAACATTCGTGGGACAGGCAATGCGCAGGCTGCCACACGACCGGTACGACGATTGCGTACGTCGGTGCGGAGTGGGTGGCGAATTACTCGGAGACGGCTGTTGGATGCGAGGCGTGCCACGGGCCTGGTGGCGATCACTCCGGGGATCCCAATTTCATATGGAGGTCAGCCGACTCCCGCATCTGTGGGCAATGTCACGGCAGAGGTTCCAGCATCGCCACGGAGGGTGGCATGTCGATCGGATGGCCCTGGGGTGCTGACGGCAAGTACCACCCAGGAGACGACATCACAGAATACCTCGACAAGGTTGACCCGATCAACGATCCTGATGCATTCTGGCCAAACAACATGTCCAGGATACATCTCCAGCAGTACATCGATTGGGCGGGCTCCGCCCACGCGAGCGCCCTGACCCCCATAGCGACGCTGCCTTTTGGAGAGGATGCGTGCCTAGAGTGTCACTCAGCGGACTATTGGCTCGCTGAGAAGCATGGAGACCCCCTGCCGACAAAGGAGACTGCCCTGTGGAGTATCGAATGCGCGAGATGCCACAACCCTCACGGCAATCCAGCAAACGACAAGATGCTCTGGAAGTCTGAAGACGAGACCTGCGAGCAGTGCCACAATTCAGAGAATGCGGGTCCGGGCGACACGCCGCATCATCCGAACACTGAACTGATCGAGGGGGATATCAACGTCACGGGGCTGAACGGCAGCCCTTGGATGAACGGAGACGTCGAGTGCACTGACTGCCACATGGTTCTGGTTGCCACAAGCGCAGTTCTGGGCGATATGCCGTCCCATACCTTCGGCTTCGCTAATCCACAGGAGACGATCGATCACGGCATGCCCAACGGGTGCACGTCTTACTGTCATGACGGAGTGAGCGGTTCCCCGAAGACAGATCAGAAAGCAGTGAACTTAATCGACGAATGGAAGGCGAACTACACCGCCAGAGAGGCGGATGTCGGTACCGTGATAGAGCAGGCCAGGAACGCGCTGATTGTTGCGGAGGGTCTGGGCTTCAATGAGGAAGAAATAGCCGGGGCACAAGCCGCGTTTGATGATGCGAACTTCTCGTACGAGTACGTTCTGTCAGACCGTTCCGGGGGAGTGCACAACAATCCTTTCCAGATGGCCATCCTCGACTACGCTGAGACGACCGCTCAAAGCGTGATTGACGACCTGACGCCAGCCACGACCGATGGAGAAGAAGCCCCGCTGGACATGATGTGGATCTACCTTGCCCTAGCGGTGATAATCATCATCGTGGTCATCATCGCAGTAGTGGCAGCCTCGAGGCGAAGAGGAGCACCTCCTGAAGAGCCTTACGAGGAAGAGGAGCCGCCAACAATCGAGTAACCAGCAATAATGCCTCTCGGACTTCGATGAAGGATAGTCAAGGCTATCCTCTCTTCTTCTTTTTTTCACTCTGACACAGCCGTGGCCATGTCGACCCGGGTTGGGCAAATCTTATATCGTGTCTGGGCAATTTACTCTCGATATCATGAAAGCGACTCTCGCGGTCATTCTCGGTTCCGTTCTCTTGGCCTCGTTCATGTTTGCGTTTGTGCAGCCAAGTGCTTCAGCGGATGGGCTTCCTCCGGAAATCACGAACGTCAGTTGGCACCCGAAATACCCGATGGAAAACGAGGTTGTGACGTTCAACGCGACCGTGGTCGACTCCGACGTCATCACCATGGTCGAGATGTATATATGCTTCCTGGGAACCTGCGACCCCCCTGTGACCTTGACTGATCCGGACGGGGACTCCGTCTACGGGGTCGAGTACACCATGCACACTGGTGTCGACTACGCTGACATTATGATATCGGCAACCGACGACTTCCCCGCCCCCAAAACGAATTGGACCGACCCGGAGTACTTCCCGATCGTCCACTGGATTAATCTGACCGCCGACGCCACTCCGAGCTACCCAGTGATCAACGATCCATTCTGGGTGAATGGAACTGCCGTGTACGATGAGAACAACAGCGCACCGGCCGAGCAGTCACCTGTGAAACTTGAGGTCCTCGAGACAGAAGAGAACTGGACAACGTACATAGACAGCAACGGGAACTACTCGTTCGCCCTCGTCGCGCCGAGCACTCATGGTTCGTACAGTCTGAACATCACTGTGACGAATCGTACCATGGCTGCGAACGTCCTCCTTCCGTTGGATGTCGCGGACATCGATACCGATGGGGACGGCACTCCGAACTACCTTGACGACGATGATGACAATGACGGGCTGACGGACGAGGAGGAGGCGGCTCTGGGAACGAGCCCGATAGACCCAGATACGGATGATGACGACTACAATGACAACGATGATGCGTTCCCGCTTGACGGCACGGAGTGGAGCGACAACGACGAGGACGGGATAGGAGACAACTCTGACGACGATGACGACAACGACGGGCTGACGGACGCGGAGGAGGCCGACAAGGGCACTGACCCAACGCTGGCGGACACGGACGGGGACGGTGTCGACGACATGGAAGATTATGACCCGCTCGACGCCAGCGTTTGGGATTCACCTGCGGAACCCTTGGACCCAATGATATGGGTCGTTCTGGCCATAGTCATCATAATAGTCGTCGTGATAGTGGCGGTGACGCTATCGAGTCGTAGAGCTCCTCCAGAATAATCACTCCGGCCACCGTGCGGTCAAAGGATTATCCAAGTGTCTACTGATGTCGAGTACATCCAGTAGCCGTATCCAGTAACCATCAAGTCTGAGCCCACCGGTGATATGTCTCGCAGGAGATATGGCGTGGCCGCAGGGTCAAAGGCCTCGGCCTCCGACACATCTGTCACAGCCATTACGTTCTGTATGGTGTACACGGAGCTGAAAGACGGGAATCCGACATGATTCCATCCCTTCTGCAGACCGATATTGGTGGACGTCGGAACCATACCGGCAACTACGAAGTCGTCCGGCACAGGCGTGTGCAGCCAGAATCCCATGGTCCGATCGATGGTCCCCAGGTCATTGATGTTCTGCCCTGCGTCGTGGCTCTTCCAATGGTCGGCCTGATCGGCCGCATCGTAGTAGACAGCTCTTCCCGAGTCGACCGTCTGCAGGACCGTTCCCGCAGAAGTGTCCATCGGGGCAAGTGGGAAGGAGACAAGATTCCATCCAGCCGAAAGAGGCCTGACGAACTTGCCAGCGACTTCCAGGGACTGACTCACTTCCTCGCCATCATCTGCCCAGACATAGAAGAAGTACGTGTTCGGGTCACCGTCGCCACATCCCATGCATGCCCAGGAATATGTCGCCGCTCCGGTTGCCGGCTTGCTGCCGACATAGCTCTGAGGGCCACCCAGAGTTGGTGATGTGTAGATGTCGTACTCCACGACATCGTTGAAGCCTCCGCCATCGTCGGCGGAACCAACCCACTCCAGTGTCACGTCCGAAGAACCGCCACTGAGGTACGCTCCTGTGAGCAGAGGCGGCTCGGGTGGGAGATTGACTGTTCCGATTCTGAAGAGCCCGGTCTCGGCGCAGGTCTGCTGGCTGTTCGAGTCTCGGACACAGATCCTGACCTTGCAGTCGCTGGAGGAGACCGCAGGAACAGACCAATAGTGGGCCTCGTCGTTCACCTCTCCTGAAGAGATAGGATTCCAAGTGAATCCAGCATCGGTGCTGTATTCGATGTCGACGCCGTCCTCGGCGATCTCTACATCAACAGCGGACCACTCAATCGTGTACTCGGTCTCGCGAATGACAAGGTCACCTGCTGTGGGTTTCGCAACCTGCACAGAGGGAGGAGCCACACCATCGAGCCAGTAGATCGCATTGTCCATGAGTGCCTCAGCATTCAGGTCTGAAGGATACGTGTCAGTCCCTTCGAAGTAGTCAAATGAGATGTAGACCACCCTCGAATCCACATCGTGTGTCGCTCGCAGACCGGCAGTGTTCGTCGTTCCGGTATAGACGAGAATCTGATCGGCGCCCATGCCTTGAGAGATGCGATCCGGTGAAAAATCGAACACATCCAGACCAGTGAGACCGTTGGTAATCGGATCCGCAAGGACTCCGTCTGCGGTGGCCTGAGGCACCGTGTCTGTCACGAAACTCGCGTGGAGGTTGCTCAGAAGCCATGAGGACCAGCCGCTCGTTGAGGCATCCATCGCGATATCCTCGCCAGTGACGAATACGTTACCCCCACCATTCAGATAGTTCTCGATTGTCGTTCGGTCGTTGGCGGAGAGCGTCGTCGTTGCTTCACCCGTGTACCAGACAACGGCCCCATAGCCCCCGAGATCACCAAGACTCGGCATCGTTCTGACATTGTTCGCACCATCGGTGGGTTCGAAGGTGTCCCACACGGTATAGGGGATTCCCATTTTCGTCATGACGTCATCGAACCTCTCCATGCCCTCATCCTGTACATCTGTGGAATCCCCGTTCACCAGTAGCACGGTGTTGTCCACGAAATCATGAGATGCGGCTTGAAGAACAGGTGAGTTGTAGTACGTACGGCCATAACCTACGTGCAGCCAGGGGTTCTGGTTGCTGGTCTGCACTATGACCGCAATCCCCAATCTCCTCTTGTCCGTCCCTCCATACCAGGAGGGGTCTATGCTGAAGCTCTTGTAGTAATCCACGGAGTCGCCATCGTTGAAGCCCCCGGGGATGCTTTCCTCGGGAAGCATCATTCGTACGACGTGATTGTAAACTCTGTGATGCCCTGCCGCATTCTCCACCGTGTTGCCATCCCGGTGATAGATCCCACTCTGATAGACAATGAACCTGACCTTCAGGTTGGTCTCGGTTATCGGATCTGTTGCGGTCACCTTGGCATGAACGTAGCCGGTCAAGCCTGTTATGTTGCCTCCCACTTCAAGGGTCACATTGCTGTTTGCCGAGGGGATCTTCTCCTGCTCGTAAAGCGACCTGTCATAGTCGTACCCGGTATATCGACCCGGCCAACCGCCTATCACATACAACTCCTCACCGTTGGGGTCGGGTCCATTATTGTCCCCGACGTATGGGCCTCCTCCGTCGAATATGATCAGGGGAATGCCCCCGCCGCCGTAGGAGCTGAATCTTGCCACTGTGTCAGGCTCTTCGAGTTCGTCTCCGCCCACATGATACTGAAGAATCACGAGGTTCTCGTGTCCAAGCTCATTCCCCAGTCTGTCAAGGACCCAGGATTGAGAAACGCACCACGTGCACCAATCGGCCGTGAACTGCTCAACAAGCACGGTCCTGGGAGTGGATCCGCCTCTGCTTCCTATCGCCGTTTCGGTGGTCTCCTCCGACCCGGATGATTCCGAGACATAGCTGAAACCGGCGAATGCCGAGCTGACGAATATCGCGGTTAGAATCATTGCCCACATATACGTAAGTCGTGTCTTCATTTCTGCCTCCTCCTAGATGGCTGAACTGAACTCTAATGGCAATATGAGGGCTATTCTATATCAACGTTATGACCGTTTCAGGCATCCAACACGCTCTTGACCCCGCAACATCCTTATCTACGGGCTCTGTAATCACAGGAGGGGTTGTAACCATGGCGACAGAAGAGAAAGGTAGCGAATCCACACTCCTCGGCGCTCTCAGGATAGCTGTGCAGCTGGAGGAGTACGGGTACAGCTTCTATAAGGAAGTGCAGGGGTTCGTCGAAAGCGAGAAGGGGAGAGCTCTCCTCGAGTACCTCGCAGGCCAAGAGGTCGATCACATCAAGTGGCTGCAGGTGGAGCATGACAGCCTCGAGAACGACATCAAAGAGGGCCGCGGAAGCGACGAGAGACTGAACATCGTTCTCCCGGACCCTCGGATTGTGTTCTCGAAGAAGGACGAGATTACGCAGAAGATGGACTCGATAGAGGCGACGAAGTTCGCGTTGGACATCGAGAGAAGGTCCATCGAGTTCTACTCCGCTTGCGGTCAACTGACGAGCGTGGAGACCGCGAAGGATCTCTTCGAGAGGCTCAGTCGCTTCGAGGAGTCACATGCGAAGCTGCTCGAGGAGAACCTCAGCTACCTCGAGACTGAGGGTGACTGGTACGGTTACACACCGATACTCGAGGGCTAGTTGCTCGACGGAACGGCCTTCGGGAACGCAAGATCCCCGCATGAGTGGTGATGAGATGAGGCCCAGCAAAGTCAAGATTAGGATAACGAGAATCCTCGAGGGCGGTGAATGTCCAGGAGGTCACACCGTGGGCGAGGAGTTCGTCTACCCAGATGACAGAGGCAAGATATGCGCCAGCGCGATGAACACGATGTTCCCCGCGGTCCGGGTGCTGCAATTCGGCGGCTCCTTCCCGTGGGAAGAGGATCCGGACGTGGCCGTCCTCTGCTGTCCGGACGCCAAGAACCCTGTCGTCTTCGAGCTAAGAAGAGAGAATCGGACCGGTGACTAGAAGTCCACGTCCAGATCCAGGAGCTGCTTGACGAACGGGCCGAAGACCAGGTCCTTTATCGTGATCATCCGCTTGATGCTGTACAGCCGGATCAGGGGCATGTCCGCGATCATCTCGTTTTCCTTCAGGTATCGGATCAAGGCGGAGTTCTCGACCTTGAAGTCTTCGTATGTCTTGTAGATCGAGAGCGTGAAGTTCTCGAATCTCTTGGCGGCCAGGAACATCACGGAGTCGGTGTCGATATAGCTCATGTCGATGGTCCCGCTGTCAAAGGGCGTCCGCGGACTGTACTTCGTGTGGCCCAGGCAGAGTATCTCGAACCCGAGCTTGTTCAGGTTCGGGATGGTGATCGTGCGGATCAATCCCCTCCCCTCCAGCCTCCTGCGGATGTTGGATATGGTGTGCTTGGACAGACCCGTCTTCTCGGCAATGGTCCCGTCTCTGGCATCGGGATAGCTCACGAGAGCGTAGAACACCATCTTCTCTCTCGTCTTCAGAGTGACGGGGTCGCCCTTCACGAACTCCCCCCTGCTCTCCGCGTCTTCATCGTCTATGCCGAAGTCGCTGGCCAGTAGCCTCGAGTAGTCGAAGAACCTGACTATGTCGCTCGTCTCCAGAGGGAAGACCATCTGCGTCGGGAAGGTCGCTTCCAGCAATCCGAGCTCGGCGAACAGCTGCGTCCTGATGTCGCTGATCTTCTCGATGTTCGTGTAGTTCTTGGAAAAGCTCAGCGAGAACCCGTAGTTCGTCTCACCGACGGAATAGAAGAGCTCGTCATAGATCTCGATCCTCTCCCTCGCTCTCTCGACCCTGGCCTCCGCAGAAACCGCCGGGTTGAACTCCGCATACGTCACGCCGAGCATCTCGCAACCGAGGTTCTGAAGGTAAGGGATCCTCTTTCTCGAGAAGTATTCCTCCTTCGCCAGCCGGTGCTTGATCGTGGTCACTGTGGAGTGCTTCATCCCGAGGATGTCGCTGAGCTCACGGTCCTTCATGTCCGTGTAACGAACGAGGCCGTGCAGCACCCGCTTCTCGTTGTCTGAGAGATGACCCCTTCTCACGGACCGCAGAAGGGGGCGAATCGACAAAAAGGTTTTCATGGGACTTCCCGATATCCTCCATCCGAATTGCGTATTTCGTCATTTGGGAAGGTTCGATAATCCGATTATTCCCATATGTCGAGTAGAGAAGCGCGTCCCCGCAATCCACCAAATAAGGCTTATATATCCCTTGAAATGTAATTCTGTCTGTCTCGATATTGAGGCGAGGTCCCCCCATGGATGTCCGTTCCAAGACTCAGTTAGCCTTCGGTTTTCTTGAGGGAACAGGCAGTGGGGCGTTGTGGCAACGCGCACGCAGAGGATCTTACGTTTTCGGAGGTTGTTGTCCTTGAAGTACTGGCGCAGACCGCTTGACAAGAACAAGATCAAGACACCGAAGGGGCACATATACGTGATCCCGGACAGGTGCAAGGGATGTGGATTCTGCATAGAGTTCTGTCCGAAGGGCGTCCTCGAAGAGTCCAAGGAGATCAACAGGAAGGGGTATCATCTGCCCAAGATCGCGGACGGCAAGGAGGATGACTGCATGAACTGCGATTTCTGCATGCTCATCTGCCCTGAGTTCGCTATATACACGGAGGAAGGAGAATGAAAGCGGTGCTCACGGGAAGCCATTTCATGCTGGGCGATATCGCGTGTGCGGAAGGTGCTCTGGCGGCTGGCTGCAAGTTCTTCGGAGGCTATCCAATCACACCTGCGACCGAGACCGCCGAGAGGATGGCCCTGCGCCTCCCTCAAGTGGGCGGACACTACATCCAGATGGAGGACGAGATAGGAAGCCTCGCGGCTGTTCTGGGTGCCTCGTGTGCGGGTGTGAAATCGATGACGGCGACGTCCGGTCCCGGATTCAGTCTGATGCAGGAGAACATCGGGCTCGGGATAGTGACGGAGACCCCGTGCGTGATCGTCAACGTCCAGAGGGGAGGGCCATCAACGGGACTGCCCACCCTGGCGGGACAAGCCGACATGATGCAGGCGAAGTGGGGTTCCCACGGAGACTACGAAGCGATCGCCTATGTTCCCAACTCGTGCCAGGAGATGTTCGACTTCACGATCAAGGCATTCAACACGGCAGAGAAGTACCGCCAGCCTGTGTTCGTCATGGCGGACGAGATAATCGGTCACATGACCGAGAGGGTCGTGATCCCTGGACCAAAGAAGATAAAGCTCGTATCTCGAAAGAGACCAAAACGCAAGAAGAACTACCTTCCATTCAAGCCAGACAAGGACCTCATCCCGCCGATGGCACTTGCGGGAGAGGGCTATGGCATACACGTCACCGGGCTCACGCACGATGCCCGCGGGTATCCCGTGATCGATGAGGAGACCCAGCACGAGATGGTCACCCGCCTGATCGAGAAGATCAGAAGGCACGCACCCAAGATATGGGAGTTCGAGGAGGTCATGACGGAAGATGCGGATATCGTCGTCGTTTCCTACGGTGCGGCATCAAGATCTGCTGGAAGGGCGGTCAACATCGCGAGGAAGGAAGGGATAAAGGCCGGTCTCATGCGCCTAATCACCGTCTGGCCATTTCCCGAGAAGCGGATAAAGGAGCTCGCGGAGAGTGCGAAGGCGTTCGTGGTCCCGGAAATCAACATGGGACAGATCTCCCGAGAGGTTGAGAGGTTCGCCTCTGGAAGGGTCCTCAGCGTTACTCACGCGGGCGGAGGAATGTTATCACCGGAAGCGGTCCTACAGAAGATCAAGGAGGTGGCGAAATGAGTGCAAAAGGAGCAGGCAACGAGGGCAAGATTGAGACCGTTGAAGAGCACCCTCTGGATCACATCCTGAGACAGGACCGGCTTCCCCACATATGGTGTCCAGGCTGCGGGCTCGGGTCCGCGATGACATGCTTTGCCCAGGCGATCGAGAGAGTTGACATTCCTCTCAAGAAACAGGTGCTATTGTCCGGAATCGGATGCACTGGAAGGATAGCGGGGTACGTCAATGTCGATTCCTACCACACGACCCACGGGAGGGCGATACCGTTCGCAACGGGGCTCAAGATCGCCAATCCGGAGCTCTGTGTGACTGTCTTCAGCGGGGACGGTGATCTCTTCGCCATAGGAGGGAACCACTTCCTGCACGCGGCGAGGAGAAACGTCGACATTAACGTCATCTGCGTCAACAACTTCAATTACGGGATGACTGGCGGTCAGCAGGGACCGACGACACCGGTGGAGGCGAAGACCTCGACGACCCGCTACGGGAGTTTCGAGCATCCCTTCAATCTTCCATATCTGGCGGCTGCGATCGGCGCCGTCTACGTGTCCCGATGGACGACCCTGCACTGTCGTCATCTCGAGAAGTCCATGGAGAAGGCCCTCCAGAAGAAGGGCTTCACGTTCATAGAGATCATATCCCCGTGCCCCACGGGCTTTGGCAGGCCGAACAAGCTCGGGGAAGGGCTTGAGGAGCTGAGATACTACAGAGAGAAATCGGTGATAAAGAACGATGCCTCCTGGGATGAGCTGGAGCTCCACATGCGGGGGGAGGAGCCTGTAGTGGTGGGCGATTTCGTGGACACGGAGCGACCGACCTATCTCGAGCTGGAGGAGCAAATGCTCAGAGCCAAGGGGTTGATGAAGTGAGCCGAATGGAGGTTCGTCTGGGCGGCTTCGGTGGCCAGGGAATAATCCTGGCGGGATTCATTCTGGGGAAGGCGGTCGCGATCTATGAGAAGAAGGAGGCCGTCCAGACGCAGTCCTACGGTCCAGAGGCCCGAGGCGGGTCCTGCCTCGCGGATGTCATCATCAGCGACGAGGACATCAACTACCCGATGGGGACTGTTCCCGACGTCCTCGTTCTGATGTCCCAGGACGCTTTCAATGAGAACCACGACAAGATAGCGGGCGATGCCATCTTGATCGTGGACGAGGACCTCGTAGACGCATCGGCGTTCAGGAAGAAGAACAAGGTCTTCAAGGCTCCCGCAACGAGAATCGCGGAAGAGATGGGGAAGAAGATCGTCGCCAACATCGTGATGCTCGGGTTCCTGACGGGTGTGGCGGACGTGGTCAGCCACGATGCCATGAAGAAATCCATACTCGACTCGGTTCCGAAGGGGACGGAAGACCTCAACCTCGAAGCCTTTGAGAAGGGATACGAACACGGCAAGAATTCGGTGGCGAACTAGTTGGACAAAGGCGTCCTGGTGATAGGAGGAGGAATAGCCGGCATTCAGAGCGCGCTCGACACAGCAGATGCCGGTCGCAAGGCGATCATTCTCGAAAGCTCTCCCTTCATCGGGGGCCGGATGGCTCAGCTGGACAAGACGTTCCCGACGAACGACTGCTCCATGTGCATACTGTCTCCCAAGCTGGTGGAGGCGGGAAGACATCCGAACATAGAGCTGGTCACGAACGCGGACCTGATCGCACTGGAGGGAGAGAAGGGCAACTTCACGGCGACGATACGCAAGAAGCCGAGGTACGTGAACGAGGAGAAGTGCGTCGCCTGCGGCATCTGTGCGGAGAAGTGTCCCATCAAGCTTCCGAGCGAGTTCGATGCTTCCATATCCGAGAGGAAG
>JAGLRN010000076.1 GCA_023136265.1 Thermoplasmata archaeon | reverse complement strand
GACCTCGCGCTCGCAAGGATGATGCCATCCAGCAGGCCGAACTTGGACGCGCCACGTTCCCGCATCCCGCGCTTGATTCTGGAGCCCTCCAGACAGATGTCCTCGGACAGGGGGATAACTCCCACGATGCCCTTCAGCCTCGAGATCCATTCGGACAGGTCGATGCTGTTCTCCAGGCACCAATCCGAGAGCTCCGCCAGCTGGAGCATTGAGATGAACAGGGGATCGTCCTCGATCGCCTCGAGAATCCTCCCGAACCTCTCGGACTCCCGCCTCGAGCGGAGGACCTCCACCACGATGGTCGTGTCAAGGAACATCAGAACCTTTCCCTCTTGTCCCTCTTGAATCGCGGTTTTCCTACGTACATACCGGCCAGTGCCAGGAGTCGCTCCTTCCTCTTGAGCGGAATCATCACCTTCACGTTGTCCCCTTGACCATAGCCCAGCTCGTCGAGGACCTCGGAGGGTATGATTATTCCGAGGGAGTTCCCAATCCTCCTCAGCTTGGCCTCGAAGGTGCTGCTCATCAGTATCTGTTATAACGTTATAACTAGATATAGTTTGCTCAAATGACACATCCACGTGGGGCTGTGACACCCGCCTAGGCACGCGTGCTCAATCACCCACGCCTCGTCGCCGAACTCGCAATAGTATGTCAGGATGACCGCGTGTCCGCTGAGCTACTGCCGTCTCGCAATAGCGCCTCCGGCGATTCCGAAGGACTTACACAGGACCGCGGCAGGTGCGGGTCGGTTCTTCCAGCACCTCGTACGGCTTCGCGCTTAGCTCGCTGAAAGCAGGGTGGTTCTTGACCTGCGCCGCGAGATCGCTCGCGAGGAACGTCTGCAGCGAGGACTCGTCCTCGAACAGATAGACGCCTCCCGCCTCCTTGTCTTGTTCGTTCAGGGTCCAGACCTTCCACTGAAGGCCGGGGACGTTCGCGAACGCGTTGGCCAGCTCGCGGGCCGCCTGTTCGTACTCGGCTCTCGCCAGGTTGAATTTGAAGTTTATCTCAAGTAGCTGCTTTGGCATTTCTTCACCTCCTCCCCTTCGGGTCTTGGGTACTTGTGACGCGCCCCTCCTTGGCGCGCGGGATGCCTTTTCGCATCCCCTCGGATAGGGAAACCTACACGGCGTTATAATGGTATCGGGGCCGTCGAACCGGATCTGTTGGTGGATTCACCCGCCCATTCCTATGACGACGCTAGCACCCGTATTCCACCGCCCACGTCTCATCGCCGAACTCGCTGACGGCGCAGTACTGCGTGAGAATGACCGCGTGCCCGCTCTTCAGAAGCTCGTGGTTCAGGTTCTTCCCGCCGCAGTAGACCACGGCGATCATGCGCCCGTACTGGTCCTCCAGCTGCCAGTCGTCCTGGTCCGCCGTCGCCTGCGATCCTTCGGGGCAGATGTCCGCCGCGAAGTCCTTCGCCTCGTCGTAGCCGGCCTCCCCATACTCGGGCGAGTCCACCAGCACCAGTCGGATCTTGATGTCGTCGATGTAGAGCGTGTCCCCGTCCACGATCCTCGTCACCTCGCCCTCGAGGATCCCCCCGGCACCGTCGCGGTTCAGAGGCTCTGGGGCAGGAATGACCGAGATGATCAGTGACACCACCACGAGTGCCACAACTGCGAGCAAGACGATCTGGTGCTGGATTTGTCCCTTACGCATGATACTCCAGAAGCCGGATTGTCGTTTCGCGCTTTAAAGCTTTTTCGTCACCATTCCGACGCACGAATCCAACAGGCAGATTGGCGTCGTCGCGCGCACAGGAGACAAAGCAGAATCCCCGCACTCATAAACTTGAAGTAGTCGATGCGTCTACTCGCAGCCAGTGGAGGAACTCCATGACAACACAAGGATTCGGAGCGTTGCTCATAGACTACGACAACATCTACGCCTGTCTGATGAACCAGTACGGCCACGACAGATCGGATGCCCAGCTGAAGTCGGTCGAGATCGTTGGCAACACGATATCGCACATGACCGAGACACTGGGCGTATCGCCCATAATCAGGCAGGCCTTCGCGGACTGGGGGATGAACCCGGACGTGCCCAACGAGCTCTACACGATGGGCATAAGGGCAGTGCACGTGAAGGGCGTCAGGGGCAAGAGCAGCGCGGACATCGAGCTGTCGCTGCGCCTGCAGGAGGTGATGCTCACCCGCGAGGACATCAACGCGCTCGTGGTACTGTCAGGCGACAGGGACTACCTTCCCATCGCCCAGCGCGCGCAGGAGCGGGGCAAGCAGATCATTTTCTACTCGTTCGAGCGCACGCTCTCCGGAGACATCAAGAAGCTCGTGGGCAAGGACAGGTACTGGTACATCGACCCCGAGAGCCTGAAGCCGTTCTCCGAGCGGGACTTCGTCGAGCACCGCGAACCGAAGAAGAAGCCCAGGAGGCTGCCCTCCCTGATCAAGCACATCCCGGAGGAGGGAGCGACGACCGCCGGGCTGGCGAAGAAGCTCGGGCTGAAGGAGGACGACATCCTCCGGCAGGTACAGAAGCTCGCGGGAGATGGACTCGTCACGGCAGAGAAGGTAGGAAGGTGGACCAAGGTCAAGCACGTCGCTCCGCTCGATGACGACCAGCAGAAGGCGCTGCAGGCTGCCGCGGAGGCGCACAACGAGTACGTCCCCAAGTACGGTAGCGTGAAGCTCTCCGGCTTCCTCGTGGTCAAGCTGGCGAAGGCGCTCCCCGAGATAAGCCACCTGGACAGGAAGAAGATTTTCAACAGCCTCGTCGAGAGGGGTCTGGTGCAGCTGCAGAGGGAGAAGGACGCCCGGGGCGACCGCTTCCTCGTGTTCACGGTGGTCGAGGGCCATCCGTTGGTCAAGCAGACCGCGGGAGTCCGCAGAGGGCGCAAGAAAGGCTGAGACCGCCCCTCTTCCGCCGCGCGAGGCCAGAGGTCTCTGTGACGGCTCTGGTGGGGGCAGGTCCGTCAGACCAATTCTAATATACCAAACGTAGCATGGTATTCCAGCAGCTGTGATTCCGGGTGATTAGGGTGTCGGATGGTACGTCAGGAAGTATGAACGGGAGGGTCTGTATGATAACTGGCGCCAACTCCGGGATAGGCTACGTCACCGCCCGCGAGCTCGCGAGGATGGGCGCCGACGTCGTGATGGTCTGCAGGAGCAAGGGGCGCGGTGAGGCGGCCAGGAACGAGATCATTCGCGAGACCGGAAGCGGGTCCGTAGAGCTGATGATCGCCGACCTCTCCTCGCAGAAGGAAGTGCGAAGACTGGCGGCCGACTTCAAGGGCACACACGACCGCCTGCACGTGCTCGTGAACAACGCTGCCCTGTGGCCCACGAAGCGTACCCTCACCGTCGACGGCCTGGAGCTGCAGTTCGGGTTGAATCATCTGGCGTATTTCCTCCTGACGAATCTCCTGCTGGACGTTCTCAAGGCGAGCGCCCCCGCGAGGGTCGTCAACACGAGCTCAGGTATCCACAAGCGGGCCCGCATAGACTTCGACGACCTGCAGGCCGAGCGTGGGTACAGGCACATGCGCGCGTACGGGCAGTCGAAGCTCGCGAACGTGCTCTTCACGTACGAGCTCGCGCACAGGTTGGCCGGCACGGGCGTCACTGTGAACAGCTTCACCCCTGGGATGACGGAGACGAACCTGGGCCGGTATATGTCCCGTGGCGCGCAGTTCATCTTCCGACTGCTCGCTAAGAAGACGGAGAAGGGGGCGGCGACAGCGATCTATCTCGCGTCCTCGCCCGAGGTTGATGGCGTTACGGGTAAGTACTTCGCCAACTGCAAGCCCGCGAAGTCCTCGAAGCTATCCTACGATGAGGACACAGCCAAGCGGCTCTGGGACATGAGCGAGAGGCTTGCCGGGCTGACCTCCTGAGCCTGCGGTCTTCCTGGGCTCCCGCGCACTACTTCTGTTTCATGAAGGCAGGCACACAATGACGGTGGTCAACTTGCGCGTTCTAACATCCTCCGTTTCCGTCGCTTCGCTATTGGTTTCCTAGTCTAGGATGAATAGGTAGATGTCATAGGTTCCGTCCCTCGAGTCCGTGTAGACTATGTGGTCTCCGAAGATGTGGGGTGCTTGTTGAGCCTTATTCGAACTGGTAATCTGGTCTGTATCACCAGAGACTAGATTGTGGGTGTAGATGTTGTTGTAGATCTTGTTTCTATTGAGTTTCTTGTAGCCATGAAAGGCGACCATGTCACCGTATAATCTTGGGAAAGTGTTCTTTCTATCATCACTTGTCAGTTGATACTCTCCCTCTCCTGTATCGCCAGTGAAGGGGATTCCATCTGGTCCTAGGTCGTACATGTAGATATCCGCGTTGTTCCCGTTCCTGCTGTCCGACCAGACAATCTTGTTGTCCCATATGTGTTGCCAGTTTTGTCCGAAATCGTCGTCAGTTATCGCGTATTCCTCACCTGTTGAGAACTTGTACATGTAGATGTCTCCCTCAAGAGACACAGCACCGTTTCTGAAGTCCGTCCAGGCGATGATATCGCCATAGACATTGGGATGGGCCTGATCGTCAGGATCTGTGGTAATCTGCATTTCAGTCCCTGTTCCCAGGTCGTAGGCATAGACGTCACGGTTGCCGTTTCTTGTATCGACCCAAACGATGTAATCTCCGTATATCTTAGGATTCCATTGGTCCGCTGAGTCCGTGGTTATCTGGGTCGTGATACCAGTCGTTATGTCATATAGGAAGACGTCCTCGTTTCCATTCTCGTTGCTGTCGTATACAATTCGGTTTTCCCAGATTGCGGGACTCAACTGCTTGGTAGTTGGATCAGTGGTGATACGGGTCTCTCCGCCGTCGTCGTCTGTATATGGTATTCCATCCTCGCCCAGGTCGAACATGAAGATGTCTGCTTCGCCATATCGATAGCCACACCATACCATGAGATTCCCGTAGATGATCGGGTTATATTCGTACCCTCCATCTTCACTGAATGTGATCTGGTATTCCGTCCCTATAGGCGGTTCCTCGCCGCCTCCGTCTCTGCACTCGGGCCAGGGCTCGCACTTGTCCGGTTTCCCCGCAAGCACAACAGCTGATACTCCAAGCATAGACACCAGGAGCAGCAGGCACACAAACACTGCTACTACTTTCTTCATTTTATCCACCTGTGCCGTTCCATGAGGCCTCAGGACATAACCGTTTGTGGACACGTGTGGACACACAGAGCGTGCTTCCGGACAATCCAGAAGCCGCAACACTGGAAAGGAGAATCACTTGGACTCTCCGCTCTTCGACCGTACGAACGAGTTGAGGTCCCCCAAGTACAGGCCTGTCCTGATGCACCATCTCACGTATGTGGAGACGTCCGTGTTGAGCCTCTTGGCCTCTTCCTTCACGCTGTCCAGAAGCTCAGCGTCGATCCTCACCTTGAGCGTCTTCGTGTACTTCC
>JAGLRN010000075.1 GCA_023136265.1 Thermoplasmata archaeon | reverse complement strand
GGACCGGCCAGGTCTGCTTTCTTGTCTTCCATCGTTCTCACCTTTTCATCGTTTGTGATTACTGTCTTGAATAGGAATTTGAGTGAAGGTTCCTTGGATAGAAAAAGGTTTTGCATTGAGCCCTGATTGATGAGCCACATCCATGGAGTATCTTAGTCGTCTTCTCTGCTCTTAGAACGCACAAAAGAGTTCAGGTCCTTGAAATACAACCCTGTTCGGATGCACCATCTGACATAGGTCGATAGGTCTGTGTTGAGCCTCTTGGTCTCTTCCCTCACCTGTTCAAGTAGCTCTGGACTTATCCTAACCTTGAGCGTCTTCGTGTACTTCCCCTCTCTTGTCATGGCCCTCTTGCCGATGCGAACGACTCACGCATAGAAAACACTTGGCTTCACTCCTTGACTCTGTGCGCCCAGCCGAGCCTTCTCTCGAGGTTAGCGAGCAGGTCCTCCTCGTCCTTGAACTCGCTCTCGGCCTCGGCGAGGTACTCGACGGTCCTGAAGATGCCCTCTCTGGTGGGGTCGTTGATGTCCACGCCCGCCCTTGCTATCTCCTGGCGGAGGATGAGCATGGCCGTCCTTGAATCGTCGTACCCCGCGCAGAAGTCAACCATTATCGCGTCCAGAGCGCCAACGGGAGTAGTCTTGTCCGTCGTCCGCTGAACCCCTGTCGCGACGAGGCTCTCGTACAGAGCCTTCACTGGATCCGAGGGAGTCCTCTCCGCAAGGACAAGATGCCCCATACTCTCGAACATCGTCTCGACGTTGCTGCCGTTCTTGGCGCTGGTGGAGTAGACTGTCTCGAGCCCGGAGGGAAGGACGCCGTCCAGGCCGATGTTGTAGCGGGAGGCGGTCTCCGTCAGGTCGTCAGGGCCGAACTCGAACTCCTTCTTCAGGTCAGACTTGTTGCAGACGAATACCAGAGGCACGCTCTCCACGACCTTCATGAGCGAGGGGATCCAGTAGCGTTCAAGGCTCTCGAGCGTTTCCTGCCTGGTGAGGTCCGCTACGAGGATGGCCCCGTGAACGCCCGCGAATGTCCTCGCGTGCAGTGCGCGGTACCCCTCCCGCCCGATCAGGTCCCATATCATGAGCTTCAGGTTGACAGTCCTATCAGGTCTGGGCAAGACAAGCCGCTTCATCGTGACCTTGCTGCCTATCGTGGCGATGTGGGAGTCCTCGAACTGGTCGAAGACGAACCTGCGGATGAGGCTGGTCTTGCCCACTGCGCTGTCTCCGAGGAGCGCGATCTTCTTTCTCACGGGATTCACCTGTTGCCTTTCATTCAGCGAGCAGTCACTCGCTCAGCGACTCGAGCGCGGCATTCACTTTCCCGGCCCAGAAGTCCAAGTTCAGCCTCGTATAGGTTTCGAGCGCTCTGTTCAGATTGGCTCTCGCTTCCTCGTTGTCGCCCTTCTTCTTCCACATCAGTCCGAACTCATGGTAGGATTCTGCCAGGGCACGCTTCTGTCCTATTCTTTCCAGAATCTCAATGCTCCTCTCGAAGTTCTCAATCGATTCCTTCCACATCTTCTGCTCACTATAGATAGTCCCGAAGACACATCTAGATTCTGCAATAGCTCCCTCGGCGCCAAGCTCGGTTGACAGACTGTACGCACGCTTGCAGAACTCCAATGCCTCCTTCAAAGCATTCCTATCGGTATCGGCTCTTGATGTACCGAGGCATGCCCAGATTATCTGCTCCTTAGCGCCTGTCCTCCTCGCTATTTCCAGGCCCCTACTATGGAACTCCAGGGCCTTGTCGTATTCTCCTCTTCTGAAGTGCACCTGACCCATACTGATGAGACATGCCGCGATATGTCGACTTTCGCCGATTCTCTCAAATATCCCCAAGCTCTTTTCATGCCACTCCAGGGCGCTGTCGTATTCTCCTCTCTCTGAGTGCACGTTGCCGATGTTGCCGAGAGATGCCGCGATGCCTCGTTGGTCGCCGATCTTCTCTTGTATCCTCAGGCTCTTCTCAAGGAACTCCAGGGCCCTGTCGTATTCTCCTCCATACCAGTGCAGAGTGCCGATGATGTTGAGAGAATCTGCTTCCTCCTTGCACTCTGTGTCTCTGACCAACTCACGGGCTTCGCTGGAAATTCGTATGGAATCATCGTATTCTCCTGCCCTGCAGAGTATTCCCCCAATCTTCGTCTTGATTTCAGCCTTCGTTCCATCCTCCCTGGCACATTCGAGTGCCTTCTCATAGGACTCCATACCCTTGTCATATTCGCCAATCAGTTTGTAGATATCTCCCAGAGCAACAAGCATTTCTCTTCTCTTCTTCTTGTCATCCTCGAACTCCAGTGCTTCAAAGTAGAACCTTATTGCCTCCTCGTTCGAGTAGTCCTTTTTCGCCTTCTCTGCCGCCCTCGTGAGGTAGTCCAGAGCTTTCCCTCCGTTCCTGGAGTTGTAATAGTGAAATGCAAGGTCTCCGATTACGGACTCGGGTTCGTCCCTGTTGAGTGCTTCAATCGAGTCAGCGATTATCTCGTGATATTCCCTCCTCAGCTCCTCCGGGATCTCGTTGTACAAGACCTCCTTGATCTTCGCGTGGTCGAACTTGAAGCTCCCGTTCCGTGAGTTGATCAATCTATGAGTCCGCTCAAGGTCCCTCAAGCGCTCCAGTACGTCAGACTTCCTGGCATTCAAAGCTGCAGTCAATACCGCGGACGTGAAGAGCTCCCCGTTGACGCATGCATAATCAAGGACCTTCCTGTCCTCCTTTTCGACACGGTCCAATCTTCGAACGACGAGATTGTAGACCTTCGAAGGAATGGTCACTTCGTCGAGGGGCTTGCTCAGCCTCCAGATCCCTTCCTCAGGCTCGACTATCCCGTCTTCCACCAGGTACTTCAGTAGCTGGATTATGAACAGAGGGTTGCCTTCCGTTTCCGAGTACATTCTGGACACGAACTCCTCGTCGAGGTCGACCTCACCAAGCAAATCGAGGAAGCCGGAAACGGCCTCCTCGGGCAGTCTCTGAATGACCATTTCCTCGTACAAGTCCTCCCGGTCCAACTGATGCTTGATCTCGACGAGAGGATGCTCTGAGGACACATCTTCCGTTCTGTAACTCCCCAGCATCAGAAGCCTCTTTTCCCTGAAGTTCCTTGTGACGTAGTGCATCAAAGCCAGCGTTGATGGGTCCGCCCACTGCAGATCCTCGATGCATATGAGGATGGGCTTCAGTTCGGACTGTCTTGCTAGGCCCATGGAAACGCTCTCGAACAGCAGGTTCCTCCTCGCCTTCGGGTCGTCCTCTCCATAGTATACGCCATCGTACTTGCCTGACGCTATCAATGGACGAAGGATCCTCCCGATTCCCTGTACGCCCTCCTCATCGCCGTCCCAGTCGCGCAGGACTCCATACTCCTTCTCTGCCTTCCGTTGAATCTCCCTCATGTCGTCGATTAGGAACTCGTTCTCCTTTCCAGTCAGCACCACGACGAGGTTCGTGCTCCTTCCGCTCTCGATCAGTATCCTGTAATCCTCGTATCCAAGAGTATTCAGGGCACCCTCCTTCTCCTCGCCCAGGAACTTGGACATCGATTCTTTGACGAAGTCGCCCACTGTGGCAAGCATGGAAGCAAAGATGTCAGGGTTGAGCTCGGTCTCCTCCCTAATGTCATCCTTGATCAGCAGACCGGTGTGAGTCACGAGATATACGGCCTCAATTCGCGGGACATCCTCGGCGAACACGTGCTCCAGCCCTCCTGACTTCAGAGCCTCATAGATCGGCATGTAGGGCGTGAGCGACTCGTGCAGGCTGTTCCCCCACAGAAACAGGAATCCCTTGGCGTCCGCCACTGACCTGAGCTCTTCCAGCAGCCTGGTCTTGCCGATGCCCGCTTCTCCCGAGATGAAGACGGTCCTGCCCTTCCCCGCCAAAGCCTCTTCGAGATGGGCCTCGAGTTGCCTCATTTCGTCTTCTCGGCCCACCAATGATGGTTTCTCAAGGTCCGGGATGCCCTTCCCCCCAGAGCTTCAGAATCAAGTGTCGTCTTATATACTTTCCTTCATATTCACAGGATCCCACAGAGTCACGAGGCAACTGGCTTATTCCTCCTTCTTGGAGCGCACGAATGCATTAACATCCTCGAGAAAGAGCCCGGTGTGTATGCACCACTTCACGAATGTAGAGATGTCCGTGTGCAGGACCTTAGCCTTCTCCTTCACCCTTGATACCGTAACGGGATCGAGCTTGACCTCTACGATCTCATAGGATATCGAGTTGGCATCCTCGTTCTGCACGGCTGTTCCTCAAAGCCCTCACGGCTCGGGTCCCTAATAAGGACGCGTGACCACGTGTGTCCACGCGCTACAGGTCAACTACCTCGACGCCGTACAGTCCCTCGACGAAGTACGCCCGCCCGTCGTAGACGCGAAGCTGGGTGACCCAGCCGCTCGAGTGGTAGACGCCGACGAAGCTCGGATCGCCCCGTACGTCGAACATGTAGTGGCAGCCCGAGAAGGAGTTCAGGAAGGCATAACCGCCCTCGAGCTTCCACAGGTGCGCGTAGCCGCCGACCTGGAACAAGCCGAGGACTGTCGGGTTCTCGGTGTCCGTCACGTCCAGCACCGCGAAGTACGTCCTCGGGCGCTCCTCTCCCATCCAATACCAGTACGCCGTCGTGTTGCTGAGGTAGACGATGCCGTCCTCGACGAAGATGCCGCTGACGTGCCCGTCCACTTGGACCGCGAGAAGAACGGTCGCCTCATCACCCTGCAGCTCGAGGACGTTGACCGTCTGGAAGCCCTCCCATCCGCCCGCGAGAGTGTAGACCCTCTGGCCCTCGACATCGACCATCATTCCAGGGATATCGACCGAAGGCAGCTGCTCGGGGTCGTTCAAGTCCGCCAGGGAGATCCTCCCAAGCCAGTCGCGTGTCTCCCACACGTAGTCCTCGCCCACGCGCTCCCAGGAGTACTCGTAGTCCGTGAAGTAGAAGACGTCGTCCTCGATGAGCGCGTTCATCACCATGCTCGCCCTGAAGCCGTATCTCGACACGACCGTTGGGTCCGACGGGTCGAGCACGCTGATCGCGTGAAGCGTGTACCGAGGCGTCTCGTGCTCCCAGTCGTATTCGGGATGGTAGTAGACCACATAACCCTCCTCCAGAGCCGGGACAAGGCTGGAGTAGCCGTAGTAGCCCACATCCATCATGGGGGCGATGCCGATTCCGTAACCCCCGCTTGGAAGTTCCACGTCGCCCATCCGAAGGGGGTTTAGCGGGTCGGAGTAGTCGAAGATGCGAAGGTACGACTTCCTATCCTTCGAATCGTGGCCGACCATGTAGACGTACGGGTCGTCAGGCAGGACGTGGCCCCACAGCATCCCAGTGTCCATCGACACGATCCCGGAGGGGCCTCTCGTCTCCAGCTTCATCGTGCTGCCGTAGTCGCGCTGGACGAGCCTCACGAAGTGGTCGCCCATCTTGAAGTAATCCATTATGTGAACTGCCAGCTCCACGACCGCTGTGACGTACGGATCGTCGCGGTCCCCGAAGTGTATCACCTGCAGCGTCCTGTCCGACGTCGCGAGTATCCTGTCCGCATGGTGCCGCGTCCTCGTGATGGAGTAGGGCGTGTTCACGATCCCCCGCACGGTCAGCTCACCGTACTGGAGGTCGAAGTCCACGAGCTGTATCGCGTGCACGGACCGCCACCATCCGATCCCGTCGACGAAGTTGGAGCTGAAGGGCACGACGACCATCCCCAGGTCGTCCATGACGGACAGCTGCTTCGGGTCCCAGTTGGCGCCCGACCAGCTCCAGTCCTCGCCAATCGTGACCCGATCGAGCATGACAGCGT
>JAGLRN010000074.1 GCA_023136265.1 Thermoplasmata archaeon | reverse complement strand
AATACACTCGATCGTCATGTTTCAACAACCTCCTCCATGGCCTCCTCGCCCTTGTCCAGCAATTCCACCTTGCCGTTTGCGGCATCGATGAGCTCCAGCTCGCGGAGGACCTTCACGTTGTAATGCACCCTCTGCCTCGAGGCCTCGAAGTGCTTCGCGATCTCCGACTGGGTCATTGGCCCGTCGGCCTTCAGCACGTCAAGTATGGCATACTGCAGTCGTGACAGCACGAGCCGCTTCCCGGTCACGGGCTTCCCGCTAAGGTAGAGCTGCCTGACGCGACCCTCGCGAACGGACTTGATGAATCCCAGCCGCTCAAGAACCCACAGATGATAGGCGAGGGTCCCGTTCTTCAGGTCAAGACTCTTCCGGACTTCCGTGAACGTCATTCCCGGGTTCGCCTGGATGTATCCGAATATTCGCCCGCGAGTGAAGTGATCGAGGGCCCTCTCTCGTGATATATGATAGAAGAGCGCGAGACCGACCGTCAGGGAAATGGAGACCGTCAGCGCCAGCGGCATCCACGGAAAGTCGGTCACAAGGATCCCTTCTGACATGGCAAGGCTCGGACCGTCTTCGAACAGGATCTCTCCGGTCGTGGCATCGATCCACAAGTCGAGCTCCCAAGAGGATGCTCCATCCCCGCCGCCGAGTATCTCACTGTCGGCCTGCGAGAGCGACCACCGCACGTTCACCAGGTAGACGAAGCTCGTTGCGTTGCGCACCGTCACGCCCGCCAAGGTCGCTGCGGGGTCGAAGGCAGCATATCCGGACTCGGCCCGCTGAACGGCGTTGTCGAGAGCCAACGAGGGGTCGATGTTGGGCGGGAGCAGCACGCGATACCATACGTGGAGCGTGACAGAGACCACGCGGAGGTCGTGGAGACGGACTCTCATGGAGAGCATGTTGAAGAGGAAGGAGGGGCCCAGGTCCGTCGGCTCGTTCAGAAGCACATTGCCCTGCTCCTCACCTGACGGTGCGAGGTCGAACGAGAGTTCTCTCTCGATGTTCACCTCTGCGTCTATGTCCGCCAGCCCGAGGTCGTTGGCGATCCTGTTTGCGACATCCATGAGATCGTCCGTCTCGGTCGAGTCGGCGAAGTAGGACGTATTCCCCCTGAGCGTCACCTCTCTCAGAATGCCGGTCTCAACGTAGCGCGCCTCCACTCGGCCATCGACCAGAGGGAGGGTGTACATCTCTCTTGCCAGGAGGAAATCGGGCAGGTCGCTCTCGTTCAGCTGGACCCACGCCGAGTCCTCGGAGAAGGTGATTTCCGAACCCAGCTGAGTGGCGAACCAGGAGGTGAGATTGGCGGCCGCCTCTCGGTTCAAGAGGTCCGAGTCGGGCCATACCACGACCGGGTCTCCGGCCGCGTTCGGACTGGGCATGAGCAAGAGAACCGTACATATGCCGATGAGGATAATCGCCTTGTCTCGCATCCGCCTTTCTAATCATCCTTGAAGGACTTAAGGAATGTGGTACAGTTTTTTGACAGCGTCTCTGGTGGCCCCCTCACGTTTGACAGTCACTGGACGTCGCACGAAGCGGTTCAGGGACGACCTCACTTCTGCGGGTACTGTAGCGGTTGCACGCGGGCAGACCTACCAGTGCCTTCTCTGCCCCCTGGTGTCCGTCAATCTCACGTGTGGATGTGCCCCCCTTGCCCTCGCGATCGACTCGAAGATCCTCTGAATGGTCCGCGAGCTGAAACCGAGCCCGGACTTCAGCTCCAGCTTCTCGTTCTCGGTCCTTATCACCAGGCCGTACTCGACCCTCGGTCCTATGTCGGCCGGTGGGAGGTCTGTGAAGAAGTCGGATATCTCGAGTCCCAGATCCACGATGTCCATTCTCCCGTCCCCGTTGAGATCCCAGGTGCGGTCCCAACCAGGGCCCAAGTATGCCCTTTCGTAGGCGGACAAGTGTCTCCTCTTCTTCCAGATTCTGACGGACGTGACGTCCTTCCAGAGGGCTTCGAACCGCTTCCTCCCGCCCACCCAGTACTCGATCTTGCGGTCGCTCACCCTGACCTCCTTGTGCATGAACGACAGGAGGGCCAGCGACAGGACAATGACGATGATCAGGGTGATCGTGCAAAGGCCGACGTACTCCGCGCCCCCCCGCGTCAACGCAAGAAAGCCCACGAGGGCGAACAAGACCCCGACTATGACCAGGACCGCTAGCCACTCCACGATCATGGTCCCTCGGAACGTCTCTACGAACTCCTCGGCGGGCTCGGTCTCTCGCTCCGGTCTCTCCGGAGCCCGCCACCAGAAGCCCTCCGGGTAGAACCCTTCGTCCGGCCGCCCGCGTCTGCGCCCCGCCTCGGTGACGAGGAACGAAATCTTCCGCGAGTTCTCCGGCGCGAAGTCCATCCACGGTGAGATGTCCGCCTGGAAGTCGAGGTACCGCAGTGCCGACCGCAGGTACTGGGCCGAGTCCAGCTCGCGCAGGAACTGGTCGAACTGCTGCGGGCTCTTGAGCGGGAACCAGTTCTTGGGCACCGGCTCGCGGGACCGCTCCTTGTCGATCATCGCCTTCAGCCTTTGGGCGGTTGCGCGGGCCTCGTCCTCCAGCGCTTGGGTGACTTCCCGCCAATGCTCCTGGAGCATCGCTCCGAGCCTCTCCGAGAGCGAGATCATGCTCTTCCGCATCGCTCGGGCGTCAATGCCCACCTCCACGAGCAGCTGCAGCGATTCCCTGAGCTGGCCGAACCGTATCAGGATTCCGACGACCCTCTCCGGGACATGCCCGCGCGACTCGAGGTCGGCGACGAGCTGCTCGAGCCCAGGAGCTCTGCCGCTTCCGT
>JAGLRN010000073.1 GCA_023136265.1 Thermoplasmata archaeon | reverse complement strand
GGATATTCGGCTCCTGCGAAACGAAAGGGATTAATTGCCTGAGTGCCTTCTGATGCCTGTGGAAATCAAGACCGTACACATCGTGATAGTGATCGCGGCCGTCATTCTTGCCGCTGGAGCGTGGGTATGGGCCTTCTACGAGCTGCCCGAGCCAGAAGTGTGTGAGGGTTCGATATCAGGAACCTACTTGGGTTCCTTCTACGTCACCGAGGCGGGCAGCCCGAAAGGAGACTCCAACTACACCGCAACGTACATTGCGAACTTGACGACAATGAACGGTGTTGGCGCCCTCTTGCTCGGGTATGTCTCAGGCGATGGCGACCAGCTCGCGAAGCACGTGTTCAATGTGAGCGGCTTCTGCGCCGTCGAAGAAGATGCCATCAAACTCACCCTCGAGGGGAACGACATCACCTTGGATTGGATCGCGGAGGACCTTGTGTGGGAAGGGAACTACAGCAATCACTTCATTGCCTCTTGGGGGCCGGATGCCGACTCGGAGGAGGTTCGTGGATCGATCTTCGCCCACTACTTCCCGGGATTGGCTGAGGACTACTACGTGGAGCTCAGGCTCCAACCCCCGTAGTGGATGGGGACCGATGGTCGAGAGGTTAAGATTCAGACCCAAGGCAAGGGGCATCCTTTGCGCCCGGCCGCTCTGGAATGCGCTTCCGATCCATCGCGTGTTCCACGCCCCTGCGAGTGAGCGCGATGTCTTCATCGATCGAATGGATGACCCCCAGGCGTTAATGACGGTGGGGCGGTATGCTCCTCACGTCGTGTCCATGGCGGGTAGAAACGAGAAGGCTCTCCGAACTCTGCTCGACGACCTCGAGGGCGGGAAGGAGTACAGGTTTCATGCCCTCGACGCACGAACCGCTGACCGGGTCCGACGGAGCTTTGACGTCCAGAGCGACAACCCTTCCTGGTTCTACACGCTCGAAAGGAAGGACTTCGTTGGTGACGTTGGACACGAGATATCCCCGCTTGTGCCAGAGGACGCCGAGACCATCAACGAGCACTGGAACCCGGAAGAGGATTCCGCACGCTACATCCGGAGCAGGATAGAGAAGGGTCTTGCCTTCGGGATGAGGGTGGATGGTGAGCTCATCGCTTGGGACGCGACCCATCTCGAGACGGACCGGGCGATCATGGTCGGCCTCCTTCACGTCATGGAGAGGTTCAGGAAGAGAGGCTATGCGAGGTCGATAACCACGACGATGATCAACGCTGTCTTCGAGAGGGGCAAGACGCCGATATGCCATATATTCAAGGACAACGAACCTTCCGTGAGGCTTACGGAGGAGATGGGCTTCAGGAGGAGGGGAGAACACATCTGGCTGAGGGCGGTAAGCCCATGAGGATCGTCCCCTTGGCCGCCGACAGCATGGGCGCGAGGAGTATGTGCACGCTCGTCGAGACCAAGGACTGCAACATCCTGATAGACCCGAACGTGCGCCTGGGCCCTCACAGATACGGTCTGCCTCCGCACCCCTCAGAGAAGAGGAGGAGGGCGGAGCTGTGGAGAGGGATCAGAGACAAGGCGAAGAGGGCGAAGGTCTTCACCGTCAGCCACTACCACTACGATCACCACAACCCGGATGCTCCGAGCATATTCCGCGGGAGGATCGCGCTGCTGAAGGACTACGAGAAGAAGACCAACACGAACCAAGGGAACAGAGGAAGGAGGTTCGCCAACAAGATCAGGAAGTACGCCAGAGAAGTTGCCATCGCCGACGGGGAGGAGTTTGAATTCGGCAGGACGAAGGTCCTGTTCTCAGAGCCCGTCGTGCACGGCGTGAACGACAGAATGGGCTATGTCATTGAGGTCTGCGTCCGGGAGGGGCGCAACGCCTTCGTGCACACATCGGACATTGTGGGCGGGTGCATGAGGGACCAGATCGACTTCATAGTGGAGCAGAACCCCCAGACGGTGTTGATGGACGGCGCCCTCAGCTACATGATGGGCGTCTACGGCAAGGAGAACATGGAGCTCTCTCAGAGGAACATCGTACGCCTCATCGAGGAGACGGACCTGCGGACGTTCATGATAGACCATCACCTCCTCAGGGAGAGGAAGTGGATGGAGAGGATCCCGCTCGTATTCGAGTCCGCGAAGAAGCACGGCGTCAAGGTGCTCACCTGCGCGGGGTACGTCGGCCGCAGCGATGAGCTTCTCGAGGCCAGGAGAAAGGACCTGTTCGGGAAGAAGAGGCGGCGCAGGAGAAAGAAGTGATGGTGGAGTACGAGCCCTACAGGGCGAAGAGGGTCCCCAGACCTGTTTTCGACAGGGGGAACGAGACGCAGGCGAGGCTGGACAGCTGGAGTTGAGCGCCCAACAGCTTTAGGTATCCCTTCACATATACCGCCTAGGGTCCGTGACCTGTCGGAGGGTGTGTCTTGACATGGCATGAGAAGGGGCTCGTCGGATGGGGCTTCAACAACATCCCAGCGGCGAGAGACATAGAGATGCTTGTCGAGGTGTTCTGCCGCATGTTCTCATCGTTCTTCACTCCCCTCGAGCTGGAGATGTATCGCAGGACTGGAGACATGAGGATAAGGCTGGAGAACATCGGAATAATCCCCGCGATGGTCAAGCAGTACGGCTGTGCGAACCAGCCAGTGATGATTCTCTGCAAGAGCAAGGTCAGGAAGACGAGCGGTTACCTCGTGGAGGAGCAGGAGGTCCCGGGCAACGGAGCCGATTCCTCGGTCTACGCGGGACTGGATGAGGAAGGCTACCAATATGTCACGCTCGAATTGAGCTCGGACGAGTGGTTCAGGGACGACACCGATCCGGAGTGGTTGACGGTGTTCAACAACTGCCTCGGTGAAGCGGTCAGGGTCCTCGAAGTGGGCGAGGTGGTCTGCGACTGCCTGGATGAGGAGTTCAATGACCTCGTCGATGACCACGGTTTCTCGCCCCAGATGTTCCAGAAGTTGACCGCTCAGGAGACCGAAGTCGGGTAGCCCGATTCTCGATGGTGCTCGATTTGCCCAGATTCGCAGGTCCGAGAATCACTCCTACTACTATTAAATACGACAGGATTTCTCGTCGAATCGATTTCCATGAACAGGGAGAAATACGAACTGGTGCTTGGAACCGTTGTGCTCGTGTTGGGCATCGTGACGCTAATGTTCGTGCTCGTGTTCGCCTTCGGATTCATCCCGACGGCGGGCGAGTACTTCGAGGAGCAACTGCCTCAGGAAGAGGTCCTTGAGGGCCCGAGCACATCCTTCACGTTCAGAGTGGACAACTACACCGTGGATTTCACGGACACTTCGGATCCGGGTGATGCGGACATAGTGTCCTGGGAATGGGACTTCGGGGACGGCGACACATCGAACAGCCAGAACCCCACGAAGACCTACCCCTCCGAGGGTCATTACACCCCCAAGCTCACCGTGGAGGACGAGAACTCGAAGAGGAGCTCCGCGGTGGCGGCCGACCTGTTCGTAGGCCCAGACACGCAGCAAGCCGGGAGTAGTATGCCTAACTTCGGAGACTTCAGCTTCGACCTGAACCTCACAAGAATGCTCCTACCGCTGGCCTTGGCACTCCTCGTGGTCGGGCTGTTCTTGGTGATGGCCATCGTTGCGGGCTACGTCACAAAGGCGGGTTGGAACCTGATCAAACCCAAGCCAGAGACAGTCAAGGTCAGGATCAAGCCCAAGGACCTGGAGATCGAGCCCATCCACGCCGCGCCGGTGCAGCCGGACCCTGGATATCGGCTCGCGCAACCTCCCGCTCAGGCTCCGCCTCAAGAGGTCCAGCCGCGGGAGGGTCCCCCGCCTCCGCCCCAGGAATAGCTCCCAGGGAGCATGGGAAAGCTTTTCTAATGCTGTGATGATTAGTCTAATCGAGGATGCCCATGGAGGATGCTTGCCCCAAGTGTGAGAACGGAGCCAGGACGAGCCTTCAGGTGTCGGTCTTCGCACCGTACAGGCCAAGGGGATCTGGAGTGGAGCAGAAGTGGCCTCTGAAGCTGCTCGTGTGTGAGAACTGCGGTTACGCCGAGTCCTACGTGGAAATGGGGGACATCGAGAGGCTGAAATCGCTCTCCGAGAAGCAGGAGAGGCTCTCAAGGACGAAGGTCCAGGCACTCAAGTGATTCCTCTCACGTCACATTTATAGACGGGCGTCGATTCCGTCTGCGTGAAACTGGAGACCAGGCGGATTATCGAGGCCCTTGAGAAGAAGCAGGTTCTAACCGATCCTTGGGTGGCGGAACGGTACATCGGCACGAAGCTGAGGAGCTTCGGCATCAGAGCACCAGAGATCCACGCGATGGCGAGGGATTTCTCGGCCTCGCACAGAGACGCTGAGCTCGAGGAGGTCCACAAGACAGTTGATGAACTGTGGCACTCCGGGATACTCGAGGCAAGGAGCTTGGCCGCTTCCATTCTGATGAGATTCAAGAGGAGGCTGGACAAGAACTCGTTCGAGCTTGTGAGCGAATGGTATGACGACGTGGACAACTGGGCAAACTGCGACGCCGTCTCGGTCTTCGTCCTCGCTGAGTTCATGTTCAGAGACGATGAGATCACATCGCGGGTGTCGGAATGGATCAGGTCGCCCAATCCATGGAGAAGGCGGGGGGCCGTGACATCGACAATACCGGCGAACAGGGAAGGGCGGTCCGATGCCAAGACCGTTCTGGAAATGGTGCGCAGTCTCCTCGATGACGATGAGTACTTCGTGAAGAAATCTCTCGGCTGGGTCCTGCGGGAGCTGGGAAAGAGTCGGCCGAAGACTGTGGCCTCGTTCCTCAAGAAACACAAAGAGAAGCTGAACAAAGAGCAGCTGAAGAAGGCCGCGAAGTATATACCTAGGGAGCTCGCGACAGGCATTCTGGAGTAGACACAGACATGCTTGTCGTGACAAAAGAATTTATATCGTCATCTCCTATCGGAATACAGCTATCCCATTCTTTACTGGGAGGGGATGAGAAATGGACTGGGGAATGAAGAATCGTTTATCACGGATAATCAAACCGAGAACTGGACATACGGTCATGCTGGCCATCGACCACGGCTATTTCCTGGGGCCGATGACGAAGCTGGAGAAACCAGAGAAGACGTTGGAACCGCTGATCCCGTACGCGGACTCCATAATGCTCACGCGAGGCGTGCTTCGATCATCGGTCGCGGCCACGATCGAGAACCCGATCGTTCTGAGGGTTTCCGGCGGGACGAGCATAGTCGGAGAGAACCTCGCGAACGAAGGGATAACAACATCGATGGAGGAGGCCATCCGCCTGAACGCGGCGGCCGTGGCCCTGTCGATATTCGTGGGGACGCCTCACGAGCGCCAGACCCTGCTCTCGCTCTCGGAGCTCGTGAACCAGGGCGAGCAGTACGGCATACCTGTCCTGGCGGTCACGGCGGTCGGAAAGGAGCTGGGGAAGAGAGACGCGCGCTACCTGGGCCTGGCATCCAGGATCGCGGCGGAGCTCGGAGCCCATATCGTGAAGACCTACTACTGCGATGATTTCGACAAGGTCGTCGACGGCTGTCCGGTCCCGATCGTCATCGCGGGCGGGCCGAAGCTGGAGACGGAGATGGACGCCTTCGAGATGACGTACAACGCCATCCAGACAGGTGCAGTGGGAGTGGACATGGGCAGGAACATATGGCAGCACGAGCACTCCGTACCCATGATAAAGGCCGTCCGCTCGGTCGTTCACGAGAACGCCACGCCCAAGGAGGCGATGGACGTCTTCAATCAGGCCAAGAGCGGCGAGGCCTAGCTTCGCGGTCGATTCCACTTGTCGTTCTCCAGGGAGAGAAAGCCATGCGTGTCGCGATGTACTACAACAACAAGGACATACGGCTTGAAGAGATGCCGGTGCCAGAGATTGGGCGGGACGAGCTTCTCGTCAAGGTCATAGCGAGCGGGGTCTGCGGCAGCGACGTGATCGAGTGGTACCGAATCGGCAAGGCTCCGAGGGTACTCGGGCACGAGATTACGGGAGAGATAGCCGAGGTCGGAGACGACGTGGACGAGTACGAGGCGGGACAGCGGGTCTTCGTATCACACCACGTGCCTTGCATGGATTGCCGGTTCTGCGAGAGAGGACATCACACCGTATGCGAGACTCTCAGGACGACGAACTTCGACCCTGGCGGCTTCTCCGAGTACATCAGGGTCCCTTCCATCAACGTGAAGCACGGCGTCTTCCTCCTCCCCGATGAGGTCTCGTATGAACAGGGGGTCTTCATCGAACCGCTCGGATGCGTCATCAGGGGACAGAACAAGATCGAGGGAATAGCTGCCGGGAACGTTGTCATCCTGGGTAGCGGTCTGACTGGTCTCCTTCACCTTCAACTAGCAAAGGTCAGCGGGGCCCGCAAGGTCGCCTGCACGGACGTTAGCGATTACCGCCTGGAAGCCGCCCGCGAGTTCCAGGCGGATGCGGCGATCCCCGCGATCGAAGACCTGCCTGCGAGGTTGAGAGAGCTCTTCGGCGGACTTCTGGCGGATGTCGTGATCGTGTCCACGGGAGCGAGAAAGGCGATTGAGCAGTCGTGGTCATGCGTTGAGCGGGGCGGTTCCATACTCTTCTTCGCGCCGACCGACCCGGAGACGACGATCCCCATGCCCTTCAACGACCTTTGGTTCAAGAACGTCACGATTACTTCCTCGTATGCGGCGAGCTCGGAAGACATCGAGCAATCCATTGGCCTGATATCCTCCCGCCAGGTTCGCGTGCAGGAGATGATTACTCACGAGCTCGGCCTCAAGGACACTGCCAAGGGTTTCGAGCTGGTCTGGAAGGCGGGGGACTCGCTCAAAGTGATCATCGAGCCACATAGGTAGGGACGCAGGTCCATTAGAGACAGGCGTCACAGGACTTTGACTCTGTGATGCGAGACTTCACAAATCCAACTTCCCAAGATCATCCATCGTATCGAGGGAGTTCATCCTAATCATATCGTCGGAAACTGTATAGATTACGTCACCAATGAGAAACGCCCTCTTGATGAAGCTGGAGTGATGTCTCCACAAGTAGTCTCCCTGTTCCAAGGGACAGTCGATATGCGTTATCCTCCCCTTCAGAATCAACTCGTTGCTTGTCGTGACCGACATGACGTACGCGCCCTGCCAGACGAGTTCGCCTGAGGTGAAGGGCTCAGGATTGGGGTGTTTCGACCTGTCTATTACGGCTACCTGCAGAGGAATCACGATCAGGTTCCTGGATTTGTTCACGAGGAAAGCTTTGTGATCGTGGAATCCCTCCGAACTTGTTCCTCTCTCACCTATGACGTGCTTTGAAATCTCCTTTGGATTCTCCACGTCGGTGACATTGAATAGGGATATCTTCACTCCCTGAAACCAGGAGAAGTTCCCATTCTCGGCGGGAACGGTGTCCTTTCCGACACCGAGCACGAAATCTCGGCCATAAGGATGAAGGTAGTATGAGACACCTGGTATCTTCAAACTGCCCAGCACTTCGGGAGATTCAGGATTCGACAGGTCGATAACGAAGAACGGGTCTATCTTTCTGAAGGTGACCAGGTAGCACCGGTCTCTGAGGAATCTTGCGGAATATATTCGCTCACCGGGAGCTAGATTTTCGATTTGGCCCACCAGATGAAGAGTGTTGTTCAGCACATACACGTGATTTCTCGCAGTGGAATCGGTCATTGACACAAAGCCCGTTGTCGTGGCAATTCTGAAGTATCCGTCATACTCGTCCATCGAAAAACGATTGAGAACTCGGCCAGGGACCTCAGCACTGCACGCCCCCTCAGTCCTGCCTCGCATGTACGGTATCTTGCGGATTATCGTTGTTCGGGCTTGACGAGCAGTCCCGTTTC
The DNA here is from genome assembly GCA_023136265.1 of Thermoplasmata archaeon. GTDB lineage: Archaea > Thermoplasmatota > Thermoplasmata > RBG-16-68-12 > JAGMCJ01 > JAGMCJ01. The sequence continues at coordinate 2,858 of JAGLRN010000073.1, read as the reverse complement.
CATCGAAATCAACAGAATGGTGTGGAGTCGTGAGAAACATGGCATAGCTCGAGACGTAGAGCTCTCGCGCATGGTCCAGGAGATAGGCCTGAAGATTCACTTGCTGAGTCTGCAGATTCACGGACATTATCAGAAGGAGGGAATGATGTGAAGCCAGTTCATCGAAATAACCTATCTCGTCGGCTTCCAGTTCGCTTCTTACGCCATTGATTTCCAGAACCGGCGGGTGGACCTCGTCTCCAGCGTATCTCAAGAAACCATTGATGATTACATAGACATATTCGCCGACCATACGAGAGTCTGCATAGAAGCCAGTTGCCGTTATGTTCTGAACGAGTCTCGGATTCGATTTATTCGATATGTCATAGATGTCGATCAGAGACACGACACCACCGTGTGAGCGCGAATAGGATGATTGGAGGATTGCCAGCCTCGAGCCCTTGACGAACATTCCGATCGGCGAGCCACCCGTTCGAATCATCGAGAGATTTCTCGCGGCTTCAGGAGGATAAGCTCGCGCTATTATCACGTCTCCACGAGAAATGACGTAGACGTATTCCCCATCGGTTTTCACAAAGTCAGCTTCGTCGACACCTTCAACCTGAACGTTGGTTCCGACGAAACCCTCAGAATATGCTATGGAGTATCCAAATCGCGGAGTTGTCATACCATACCAGGATTGATTCCCCAAGAGCTGTAGTCTGCTGTCTTCCAGATACTTCTCGATGTCTTCATAGTTCGAGAAACGATTCGGCTGTTTGCAGACCGGACGGAGCTGGGTCTCTAGGATACTACCCTCACTTGCGGGAAGGTTCGTGCTGTCGTTTCCTAACAGGCCAGGATCATTATTCCCCTGTTCGAAGACCTCGACCGGATTCTCGTTCCCCGCTAGATTGAATTGAGCGAACGAAGCGGTTGCAAGCACCAAAACCGATATCTCAAAGAGAGCGATAACGCTACCCAGATTTCGTCGCCATGTCTTTGTCACGAGCATCTGCCTCCATCTCTTCTTGAGAGTCGTCCAGTGCGGGTTCCACTGCTCCGCTCGTATGAGTGCAACACGGCTGCAGACTTCCTTCCATTCGAGACATTCCGACTCTCCAATTTCACACCTCGTAATGCTTCCGGACAGACGAGCCTCATCTGTCTCAAGTCATCAGATCCTGATAGGTCCAATTCACGTTAGGAATCTTGGAGAATGCTCTATTTGATGCTTTGCTGGTAATGACCACTAGAATACCATCTCCAAGATGAGACACATGAAGTAAAGACAGAAACGCCATAGAGCAATGACTCAGATGCACAGGAAGACGTGGATGTTCGTGCTTCTGAGAAGATCCTCAACGTCTCGATGGTCGAATGAAGTGCTCCCGAGGAGACGGTGAATGTGGGTTCAAATCCCAGTGTGCCTAGTCCTGCAGTTCCCTTGCCTTCTCAAGGAGCTCCGAGAATATCCGGAAGGTTTTGGGCAGCTTTTCCAAAACACCGGAATCAAGTGCAGAAGATGCGTTCTGGCTGGAGCTTGTCTCCCCTCCAATTTTGGCCGGTTTCGGGAATATCGGGCTCACTAAGTGCCCAGTCTGGCAGCCGCTGTCCTTTTGGCACATCAACGCAAGGCGTCTAGCGGTGGTTCTCCCGACCCCTAGTCTAGATGCTATCTGAGACCAGGAAAGCCCTAGAGATCGCATTTCTGCGGCTCTTGCAGGGAGTTTTGGGTCTCCTCTAGACTCCATAACCGTGGGCCTTCCCGGTCTTCTCCCTCTCTTATCGGAGGCTTGTCTGTTGCTGTGCCGTGACATCATTTCTACCTAACTATCTGGCTTCCCACTTCTGTCGTACTTCACATATATCCACGACTTTTCTTGGCACCCCATCCCTTCTTCTTTGCCTAGATCCCCAACCCGGATTGATGCTTCCGGAGACAGCACTTCGCCTTTCCTTCTGTGAACGGTTGAGATACAGACCTCATAGTTGGGATTCCGGACATGCTTGGGTTTGGATGATTGAGTCTGCATGAAATCATGGAAACGGTTTTCGTCTAGCATTCGTCTCACGTCGATCACAGAATGATAACTTCTTATCCCGCTCCCTCATTAGTATTCCGATATGACACCAGAAGTGTCAACAACGAGAGGGAAGCGTAAGCCAGCAGGATACAATCCGCCCGGGGCAAGAAAGACGACAAAGCAAAAGAGAATCGAGAGACTCCTCTCACTCTGGTTCGGAATGGAACACGTGCGGCTGAGGAATACCAAGATATCCGAGCGTATGAAGGAACTCCATAACGTGTCTCGGGAGAGCACTCAAGATTACTTGAAAGAACTCGTGAAAGAGGGACTTCTTGAGAACGGAGAACTCGGCTACCGTCCAACGGATTATTACGTTGAGTATTCCCGCGCGGTTCCGATTTTTTGGATGGAGAAATCCCCTACATTCCTTTCAATGCCGCTCTCCCCATACAACTGGATGACCTTACATGGTTTTCCGGAACTCGAGGAAATGACCTCGGGCGAGCAGGAGGAGCTCTTCATCGCTCTCCAGGAGCTCAACGAGCGGCTTGGTCGCCTGTATCTTCTGAGAGCCGCTATGGCAGAGCGTCTCGGACGGCCACAGCTCGCCGAGGATGCGGCGAGCCTAAGAGAGAGCTTGGAGTCCGTTATGTCTCAAGCGTATTACTCCCCGGGCTCCCCGGCTCTTTGGCCTCGAGGGATTGGAAGCGATGACGAATTGCAGGACCGCGTGGATCAAGCCTACGAGCTCGGCAAGAGAATCTGGATAACTGAAGCATGGAAGAATTATGTAGAGACCCCTTTGGTTGTGAGCTTCTCTAGTCTGAGCCACATATTGAAAACCGTATC
>JAGLRN010000072.1 GCA_023136265.1 Thermoplasmata archaeon | reverse complement strand
TCACTTCCATTGGGAACACCGAATCAATATGGTGCTCAGCGTACAGGGATTATGAGGAATTCTACGGAGCAAGGAAGGCCCTTGGTTCTCTCTGTGCCGGAAGAGAGCATGTCGTTGGTAGGCCCGAGATCGAACTCGTCGCCCTGAGCGAGGCGGACGTTCCAGTAAACTGCGATTTCTCCAACATCATTGGGGAGGCCTTGGACGGCGCACCCAGGTGAACGGTCGATCAGGTGTCACTCTCGAGGGATTGACCGCTCAAAGTGAGTGCATTGATGCGAATGATGAGTGCGAGACCGCTTCTCTGAAGGAGTCAAGCATTCCTTGGGATTGGTGTACAGCAATGTCGCAGAGCATAGTGAAGAACGACATTCCAAGCTGAAAGATAGGGCCTTGCCCTCGGAAAAGATAGAAATAGGAACACCCATTCGGTAGTCGAGGCGGGAACATGGCCATGAGAAGATATCTGGAGCATTTCGAAGATCTGCAGGTTGTCGAGGAACCAGTGGAAGACGACTCCTTCATCACGAAGAAGCTGAGGGAGAATCCAACGACCCCGTTCCTGTTTGAGGATTTCAACGGCTTCCGAGTCGCCGGAAACGTCTGGGCGACCCGCGAAAGGATCGCCCGCGCGCTGGACCAGACGCCCGAGGATCTACTTCTGAAGATGCTCGACGCCATGAAGAATCCCGCGGACTTCGATGTCATCGAGGAAGCCCCCGTTCTCAAGAACGTCGTTGAGGATGTGAACCTGACAGAGTCCCCGATCACCAAGTGGTACCCAAAGGACGGCGGGAGGTACGTCACCTCCGGTGTCGTCGTCGCTGAGCTAGGCGAGAAGAGGAACATGTCCTTCCATAGGATGATGGTGCTGGACGAGACGAGGCTCGCGGCACGCGTCGTCCCGAGGCACCTCTACGCGATGTGGAAGGAAGCCATCGAGCGGGGAGAGGAGCTCAAGATAGCCGTCGCGATAGGACTCTGCCCGTCGATTCTGCTACCCGCCGGAATGTCAGTGAGCTACGAGACGGATGAGCTGAGGATCGCGGCGGCCCTGAGGCTCGCCACGCTGGGCGAGAACATCGGGGCCACGAATATCAAGAGCGGCCTCACCGTTCCAGGATATGCGGAGTACATCCTCGAGGGCAGGATGATAGACGAGACCGCGAAGGAGGGCCCCTTCGTGGACATCACGGGAACGTACGACATCGTCAGGGACGAGCCCGTCGTCGTGATCGACCGCATCTATCACATGGACGACCCGATATTCCACGCCCTCCTGCCGGGCGGGAGGGAGCACTACCTCTTCATGGGGATGCCACGCGAGCCGCAGATCTACGACAGCGTCAAGAAGGTCGTCCCAAAGGTCGGCGGGGTCCGCCTGACCGAGGGAGGATGCTGCTGGCTTCACGGCGTCGTCTCCATTGAGAAGCAGGTCGAGGGCGACCAGAAGAACGCGATGATGGCCGCCTTCGCGGGCCACCCGTCCATGAAGCGGGTCGTGGTCGTGGACACCGATATCGACATCTACGACGACAGGGACGTCGAGTGGGCGCTAGCGACGCGATTCCAAGCGGACAGAGGCATGCTCAAGGTGAAGGGTGCTCGCGGGAGCTCCCTGGACCCGAGTGCAGAGGGCACGACGACGAAGCTGGGCCTGGACGCGACCAAGCCGCTGGGCGGTGAGGGCTTCGACAAGGCCTCTCCCTAGGTCTGTCCGCTCCGGCACTTCCCAGTCCCAGACAAGAGAGGAAATCGTTGAGTGGATAGAACGATTAAATAATAGTATCAGGATTCAATCCCAGGAGAAGGGGGAGATCATGGGAAAGGCGCAGAGGATCGGGACATACGTCGAGGACCTTGACAGGCACATGGAAGGGGGCATTCCGACAGGCTACACGGTGCTCGTCTGCGGTCCGTCCGGCAGCATGAAATCGACATTCGCCTTCAATATTCTCTACAACACGTCGAGGGACAACGACATGAGGGGGCTGTACATCTCGATGGAGCAGAGCAAGGAGAACCTCCTGGACCACATGGCCTCGCTCGGCATGGACGCCTCCAAGGCCAAGAACATGAACGTCGTCGACATGGGGCGCCTCAGGCGGGAGCTGGGGAAGGCGAAGTCCGAGGACTGGTTCGATAAGCTGTACTCGCAGCTCAAGAGGTACAAGAAGGAGTTCGACTGCGACATCCTGGTCCTGGACTCACTCGACGCCCTATACGCGCTCACGGTCTTCGAGAACCCGAGGAACCAGCTCTTCCATTTCTTCGAGGACCTGAGGGAGCTGGGGACGACCAACCTGCTCGTGTCCGAGATGTCCCGCAACGATGTCGTCTTCGGCAGGCACGGGGTCGAGGAGTTCCTGTCCGACGGGATAATCCACCTGCGCTTCAGGGAGATAGAGATAGGCAGGACGCCCTCCGTGCGGAGGTACATCGGGATAGTGAAGATGAGGGGAACCAACCATGACCTGGACTACTATCCCCTCCTGGTCGAGAAGGGAAAATTCGAGATAGTTGTCGAATAGAGGATGAGATGACGGAGATTTTCGCGCTCCAGTCCTTTGTCGCACTCGCCGTCAACTCCGTTCTTGGAATTTACGTGATAAGGAAGAACCCGGGCGCGCCCGCCAACCGCTCCTTCGCGCTGCTCATGGTCACGTTCGTCATCTGGGACCTCTCGGAGGGCGTGCTCAGGCTGTCGCCGAACGCCACCGACATGGCCTTCATCAGGCTCTGGGTGAACATCGAGTGGATCGGCATCGCCGCCATCTCCGGTGCCCTGCTGCACTTCATTCTCACCTATCCGAGAAAGCGGGACATCCTGGACAAGTGGTACGCCTACCCGCTGATATACGGCCCGCCGCTGGTGATCATCCTGTTCATCTGGACGACGGACATCGTGATCTCGGGAGTCGCGATGGGTTGGATGGGGTACGACGCGAAGATCGTCCCCGCAGGCTATGCGATCCCGGCGGTCGTGTACGCGGTCCAGATATTCCTCGCCCTGGCGATACTCCTGAGAACGTTCACGCGCTCGGCGGGCATAGTGAGGAGCAGGTCCAAGATACTCCTGATGGGTGTGGCGGTCCCCGTCGTCGTGGGCTCGGCCACCGAGGTCTTCCTGCCGTTCTTCCTCGACATGCAGACCCGCCTGGGTGCAGGGACCATCTACACGGTCATAATGGGTATGTTCACCGCCTACGCGATCATGAAGTACAAGCTGCTCGTCATCGAGCCCACGGTCGAGGAAGTGAAATCGGAAGAGCCCGCCTACAGGCTCGAGCTCGATCACAACTACCTCCTGAAGGGCGAGAGCGCGGTCCCCGCCTTCAAGGCATTCAGAAACATGGTGACCCGTACCCCTGGCCTGTGCATCACGACGACCTACCCGGAGAAGATCCAGAAGAGGTTCGGGATGGAGAAGACCCCCATCATCTGGCTCTCGAAGGTCTCCTGGGACGAGAGGGCGCTGAAGCCCTCCGACCTCGACTTCGAGGTCACTCAGACGATCATAAGGTTCGTCAAGGAGAACCCGGAGACGTCCGTGCTCATAGACGACCTGGAATACCTCAAGGCGGTCATCGGGTTCCGGGGAACGTCCAAGTTCCTCAAGCGCATCTCCGACGTCGTTGCCGCGGAGCACTCGACCCTGGTCGTCCCGCTCGACCCGCGCGCCTTCGACGAGAGGGAGCTGGCGGTGTTCGAGAAGAGCTTCGACTTCGTTAGGACGATGAGCGCACCGAGGGCGGAGGACGTTGGCGGGACTTACAACTCGTACCTTTGCCTCGGCGAGAGGAGCGAGTGCTACGAGGAGTTCGCCAGGGCCGACGCCCCCAAACTGCACATAGGGACAACGCACCCGCGTAGGATCGAGAGGCGACATCCGCTGGGAACGTGCGAACACATCTGGCTCACGGAGACGAAGAGCGAGAGGCGGGGTCTCGACCCGAGCCAGCTCAACTACGAGGTGCTCAGGAAGCTGACCAAGTTCTTGGAGGGTCGTCCCGGCAGCGCCGTCTTCCTCGAGGGCGTCGAGTATCTGATCTCCCACAACGGCTTCTCCGATGTGCTCTCCTTCCTGCAATCCGCCATCGACTTGGTGTCGATATCCAACTCCCGCCTCTACGTGCCCATCGACCGAACAGCCCTGAGCGAGGAGCAACTGGCGACACTAGAGAAGAGATTCGACTCTGTCGCGTAGTCACTTCACATCCTGTCGGAGGATCGCCCAGAGCTTGTCCTGAAAATCATACTCGGAGCTGACAAGCCTCCTCATGAAGTTGACGATTTGCCCGTGCGGATCGAGGCCGTTCTCCTTGCAGAACTCCTTGTACGCCCTCAGAATGTCCTCGTCGATCCGTATGTTGAACTGAGCCTTCTGAGGCGTTTCCGCGGGCACAGCAGACCTCCGTTCCCTGATTCCCCACATAGTATTTCTAAGTTTCTTTTCCTATCAATAGGTAGCGTATGCTATCATTTGTAGCAATCTATATATATCACTGCGCTATTCTCGATTCTGATAACAGTCGGGGGTGGCAGGATGGAGGAGATCCAGGAGATACTGGAGCAATTCGACGAGCGATCAAAGACCAATTTCTCTTTTCTCAGTGGTTTTGAGAATCGAGAGTTCCTGTTCCGGAGTCTGGTCCAACTGGGCTACAGGACACCGGAGCTCTGGTTGGCGATGGGTCGAGCGAACGAGCTTACGACTCTGTCATGCGTTCCCCCGGGATATCGAAGTGAGTTGGTACACGCCAAGAACCTGACGACACTGATAACCGTGATTTCGGACGACGCTGCCGACATCACGAAGGACAGATGGACATTGGAGAAGGTCGCAAGCATAGTGATGGCGAAACTGGAGAACAACCCTGTCGTATTCGATGCGTCCAACGAGCATCTTCTGCTCGCGGCATCCAGCTGGGACGAGGTCGTTTCTACCCTCGAAAGTGCCCCCCGCTTTGAGGAGTACAAGGACCTCTTGCTCTTCGACATGGGCGAGTTGATGCAGTGCCAGAGATTCAATTTTGCAATAAACACGAACCCCCTCCTCTGCAACACAGACGAATATCTGGCATACGGAACGCACAACTTCAACGTGAAACCGCATATGACCATGGATCTGATGTTCTCTCCGGATTTCAAGAGGGAGGACCTAGCTGCGTTCCGAAGAGCGCTCCATCACATCCAGATCGCCATCCAGCTCGTCAACGACATCTACACCATCGACAGGGAGATAATGGAGGAAGGCTCCTTCGGGAACTACTCGATGATATGGGGCCTGGAAAAGGGAAGGATCTCCATCGACGACATCTACTGCATGCGTGCTTCCGATATCAAGAAGGCATTCCCCCTTCGGATCTTCGAGAAGAAGTGGAAGCATCACATGGGCAAGGCAAAGGAACTGCTCTCATGCACCAGCTCCTTCGATATCGATATTCTCTTGGAATCGGTCCGCGACATCAGGAGGATGTATGAGGCCGCGAGCGGGACCATGTGATAACCGAGCGTCAAGCCTTATATAGACACCCTCCGATAAACGCGACTAGTGTTCCCATGAGACGCATTCTGGCGGTTCTGCTGGCGACCGTGCTCATCGCCATCCCACTGAACTTCACGATCGAGAACGAGGAACCCGATCCTCCCTTCGGACCCATTCTGATGCCTCCGAACCCTGAGGTGTACGGTTCAACGCCCGCCCCGGAGTTCAGGGAGTATCCGAGAACGAGGGGCACTAGGTCGGTCGGAACGGAGGAGATCATAGTCATACTCGTCGAGTTCACCGACGTCAGCCATCAGGCATCGAACACGCAGGTGAAGTTCCAGAGCCTCATGTTCAGCACCACGCCTGGAGTGAGCAGCCTCCACAACTACTACGACGAGGTGTCCTATGGTGACCTGAGCGTCGTCGGCAACTCCTCGGCATGGTACACGGTCTCGAACCCGATGAGCGAGTACGGGGCAGACAGCCTCTCCGGCACGGACGACGCCAATGGGGCCGTCTACAGGCTGGTGACGGACGCGGTGCTGCTTGCCGATGCTGATATCGACTTCAGCGAGTACGACAATGACGGAGACGGGATAGTCGACCATCTAGCGGTGGTGCATTCAGGCCAGGGGCAGGAGTCCTCGGTGAACACCAACACGATTTGGTCGCACAGATGGGCTGTCGTGGACGCGGACATGTCCGCTCCCGGGAACCAAGAGCTCATGGTGGACGGAGTGCAGGTCTACTGGTACACGATGCAGTCGGAGTTCTCCCCGATGGGCGTGTTCGCTCACGAGTTCGGACATGACCTCGGATTGATCGACCTCTACGACACCGAGGACGACAGCGAAGGTATCGGGCCGTGGGGCCTCATGGGAGGGGGTGCCTGGCTGGGTTCCCCCGCTGGTTCCGAACCCGCGCATCCGTGCGCCTGGTCCAAGATCGAGCTGGGATGGGTAACACCCTTTGAGGTGCTCACACCGCTCGTGGCGGAGGACATACCCCAGGTCGAGACCTCGCGTGTGGTCTACAAGCTTCCCATTGCGGACACTCCGGCGGGAGAGGAGTACTTCCTGATAGAGAACAGACAGAGGGTCGGCTTCGATTCCGCGCTCCCCGGAAGCGGTCTCCTCATCTGGCACGTGGACGAGAGCGTGGACAGCAATGACGATCAGTTCCACAGGAGGGTGGACCTGGAGGAGGCGGACGAGGTGGACGGCGAGGACCCGACTCAGGCGACCGACCCTTGGTTCGACTCCGAAGAGGGCTTTACGCCGACCTCTATTCCGGACAGCGGCACCTACGCGAATGCCAGGTCGGGATGGAAGGTGAGGAACATCTCCACATCGAACACGACCATGAAGGCTGATATCACGCGGGAGGTCGAGGACGACCTGGCCGTGACGGCGGTCAGCTCGAAGACGATTGCGGAAGTGGGAGAGACCTTGACGATAAGGGCCACGATCGAGAACAAGGGAACGAACAACAGGACGGATTTCAACGTCACGCTCACGGTCTACAATGGCACGTATGAGCCGCAGTCGGAGCTGTTCAACAGCACGATCACCGTGTCCTCCCTTCTGAGCCGAGCGGTGACGAACCTCACTTGGATGTACACCCCTTCCGACATAGGGAAGGTCCTTTTCGAGGTCCTTGTGGACCCTTCGGACGACGAGATACCGGAGAACAACGACAGGATAGTCCATTCAACGGTGAGCACTGTCTACTTCTTCGACGATGTCGAGGGCGGGAACACGATATGGGAGACGAACTCAGCGGGAGAGGTTTACAGATGGGAGATCGTGGACGACGCGACGACGGGAGGCGGAAGCTACAGTACGACGCACTCCTGGAAGCTCGGGTTCTTCGGAGACGGAGGGGGGACACTGCCTACACAGCGACTGTACCTGCAGACGGCCAACATCTCGGTCCCGGGAGGTGGCGCCGTGTACTTGAGCTTCTTCCACAAGTACTTCCTCGGAGAGCTGCAGGAGCGGCAGGGGTTCGCGATAAGCAAGACGGACCGCTCGAATGTCCTGATCTCTGTTGACGGCGGTGCTTGGATGATCCTCGAGACGTTCGAGTTCTCGCAGAACACGTGGGAGCTGAGCAACTACCCCATCTCCTCCTACATCTCCCTCGCGGGGTCGGATGTTCGCATACGATTTGACATATACGTGAGAGTATTGCCCAAGTCCGGCGGGTGGTGGATCGACGACATCGCGCTGATGACGAGCCCGCCGGAAGAAGGCCTCGTTCTGAGGATTTACGAGGACACAGACAGCGTCAATCCTGGCGGCTACGCTGGATTCCTGTTGAAGCTCACCAACGTCGGGGATACGACTGACACGTTCCGGTTCGGGATAGACGTCCTCATCAACGGATGGAGCGCATACTTGAGCCAGAACGCATCAGATGTGCAACCCGTCGGGAACTTCGAGATAGATCTCGGAAGGGACGAGGAGGCAATCCTCTTCCTCACGATTCAGACCGCAGAGGACACGCCGAGGGGCACGGAGCACCTAGCGACCCTGACCGCGGCGTCCAGGGGGGATGCGAGCAAGGAGGACGCGGTCGCCTTCACGACCGTGATCAGGCAAGACCCGCTCTTCGAGCTCCTGATGAAGGCGTTCTACTACGGCATCATCTTCCTCATCGTCCTGGTGGTCGTTGCGGTAATCGTGAACGCCCTCAGACAGCACAAGAACAAACCTAAATACCCCGGCTACTGATTCCCTACTGTGTTTGTGGAACATCCTCTTCTCAAGGATGGCTATATCGAGAAGAGGGACTATCAGGTCAACATCGCCAAGTCCTGCTCGAAGAGACCCACGCTCGTCGTTCTCCCCACGGGGATGGGGAAGACTATCATCGCCATTCTCGTCATCGCGGACAAGATACGTGACGGGCAGAAGATGCTGTTCCTCGCCCCCACGAAGCCCCTTGTGGCGCAGCACGCGAAGTCGTTGACGACCTTCATGAGGAGCCCAAACCTCGTGCAGTTCACTGGAGAGGTCCCGCCGCCCTCCCGCGTGGACCTTTGGCGGGAACATGACATCATCGTTTCAACCCCTCAAGTCATCGAGAACGACCTGGAATCGGGCCGCATCGACCTGGCGGACGTCTCGCTAGTGATCTTCGACGAGGCCCACCGGGCGGTCGGCGACTACGCCTATGTCCCCGTCGGAAGGGCGTGCAAGGAGAGGAAGATGCTCACGCTCGGAATGACCGCCTCGCCCGGGAGCGACCCCGCCAAGATCCTGGAGGTCTGCGACAACCTCGGAATCGAGGGCGTGGAGATCAGGACGGACTACGATCCGGACGTGGTCAACTACATCCATGATATCGACGTCGCCTACATTGGCGTCGAGGTGCCCGAGAACATCAAGGAGATAATCGTCCACCTGAGGAAGGCGCTGGACAAGCAGGTCGCGCAGCTCAGGAACTACGGGTTCCTGGAATCGGACAAGCCCGTGACACGCAGGAACCTCCTGGA